>JAGHUF010000062.1 GCA_018064935.1 Candidatus Merdinaster equi
AAATATCTGTCACCAGAATCAGGAAGTAATGCAACAATTGTCTTGCCCTTATTCTCTGGTCTCTTTGCAAGTATTTCAGCCGCCTTCAATGCTGCTCCTGATGAAATACCTACAAGGATACCTTCTGATGTTGCAAATGCCTTACCTTCAGCAAAAGCATCCTCATTCTCTATTGTGATGATTTCATCATAAACTGTTGTATCAAGAACATCTGGAACAAAGCCTGCGCCAATACCCTGAATCTTGTGTGCTCCAGGAGTTCCTGTTGAAAGTACAGGGCTTGTTGCTGGCTCTACAGCTACAATCTTCACATTTGGATTCTGCTCTTTCAGATACTGCCCTACTCCTGTGATAGTTCCACCTGTTCCAACACCTGCAACAAATATATCTACCTTTCCATCTGTCTGCTTCCAGATTTCAGGACCGGTTGTTTCCTTATGAACCTTAGGATTTGCTGGATTTACAAACTGTCCAAGAATAACTGAACCCTCAATTTCCTTATTGAGTTCCTCTGCCTTCGCAATTGCTCCCTTCATTCCCTTGGCACCCTCTGTGAGAACAAGCTCGGCTCCATATGCTTTCAGAAGATTTCTTCTTTCAACACTCATTGTCTCAGGAAGTGTAAGAATTGCCTTATATCCCTTAGCTGTCGCAACAGCCGCAAGACCTATACCTGTATTTCCACTTGTTGGCTCTATGATAGTTGCACCTGGCTTCAAGATTCCCTTTGCTTCTGCATCTTCAATCATTGCAAGAGCAATACGATCCTTGACAGATCCGGCTGGATTTAAGTACTCAAGCTTAGCAAGTACTGTTGCCTCTGTAATCTCTCTTCTCTTAGAGTAACCATTCAGCTGTAATAATGGTGTTCCTCCAATAAGTTCCAATGCGCTCTGTTTGATCTCACTCATGATAAATATCCTCCTGTTTTATACACTAATAAAAATTGCAGCTACCACTCTCGGCAACTGCAATTTAGACGGTTCACCTTAAGGGTATAGTAACTTCTCCTCAATTGGATTAACTATATCCTACCACGCTTATATGTTTTCAAAAATTTCATAGAACTCATCATCAGTGATAAGTTTTTCTAATTGCTACTCACTCTTTGTACTTCATCAATTCCGCTATATATGTCTCTCCCATCTCACTCATTGAATGCTTATCCTTAACAATATATCCAATAGTAAGTGGGTCCTCTTCAACTAATTTAATAGAAACGAATCCCTCTTTCAGCGAATAGCTGTCAATCATTATTCCCGTTCCTATAGAATAACCATTTAACGCTATCATTAGTTCTGCGGTGGTTGCTCTATCAGTCGACTTTATTATTTTTTTGAAATTATAATTTGAGAGAGCTTCTTCTGGTAGATAGAAGTTATTTTCACTACGCTGATCAAATGAAACGCATGGATATTCTGCCAAATCATTAAGAGATAATTCCTCTTTAATCGCAAGCGGATGTTCTTTCCATACATAAACATATGTTTCTCTTGTCATAAGGGGAATAAATTTCAGCTGATATTCTTTCAGTATTTTTTTCATAATCTTCTCGTTAGTTGACGAATATGAAATAATACCAATCTCACTCCTTAAGCTTTTTACATCCTCCAGAACTTCGTCTGTTCTTGTTTCGTGAATCGAGTATGTATACTCTTCCAAATCATATTGCTTCATTGTGTTGACAAATGCATGTATCGCAAAAACATAATGCTGGAGAGATACTGCAAAGTGACTGCGACCAGTTTTCTTTCCTTCGTATTTATCCTCGATTAATTCAAACTGGCCAACCGCTTGTTTAGCATATATTAAAAACTCTTCACCTTCCTTGGTTAATGTAACGCCCCTGCTGTTTCTGTTAAACAGGATAACTCCCAGCTCTTCCTCGATATCATTTATCGCCAAGGATAATGCTGGCTGAGTAATAAAAAGGTAATTTGCAGCTTCTCTCATAGAAGATGAATTAGCGACTGCAATCACATATTTTAATTGCAAAATAGTCATAAGTTA
>JAGHUF010000066.1 GCA_018064935.1 Candidatus Merdinaster equi
AAGGACTGCACCAGACTTCTCACATCATATTCATAATTCTCTTTGTTTAATGCTACGTTCATTTATGGCTTCCTTTGCCAATCCCTCTAAAAACCTATATATGGATTATATTCTTTCTCATGGCCAACAGTTGTTGCTCCACCATGTCCCGGATATATTTTAACCATATCCGGAAGTGTGAAAATCTTATCCTGAATACTTCTCACCAGCTGCGAATTACTTCCAGTAGGCAAATCCGATCTTCCTACTGACTCTTCAAAAATTGTATCTCCACTCACAAGAATATCTGCTTTTTTGAAATAATAACAACAGCTCCCCTTAGTATGACCAGGAGTTGCAATCACCTGAAAAGTCATGCCAGCAAGTGTTACTTCCTGTCCATCCGAAAAGAATTCATTTGCCTTTACAGTACAGGGACGTCCAGCATCCTGAGAAACATTGAGTGCTGTATCTTCCAATAGGTCTTTTTCTACATCTAGAGCATATACCTTTGCACCAGACTTACCACGAAGTTCCTGAACTCCCCATATGTGGTCAAAATGTCCATGCGTTAGAACGATAGCCTCACATTTAAGTCCGCTCTCCAGCATCTTGTCATATATCATCGCTCCCCTGTCAGCAGGGTCAAAAACAATTGCACTTTTTACACCTTCCTGTGCATCGTCATATACAAAATAACAGTTTGTGGCAACTGCACCTATCGTCATCTTTCCAATTCGGATACTCATCTTTTTGTCTCCCTCATCACAATTCAGAATTCGACACTATCTATGGAATTAACTGCTGGTTCTCTCAACCGCTATGACACTCTCAACGCTTCTGAGTTTATCAATTATCTTACCAAGTTCAGCACGGCTTCCTATCGCAAGTGATATGTCCATTGTAGCCTTTTCAGCCTTGCTTGTTCTTGTATTTACAGAACGTATATCAATGTTCTTTTCAGACAGAATCTTGGTAATATCCACCAAAAGACCTGTTCTGTTATTTGCAACAATTCGAATATCAGCAAGATATTTCTGATGTCCTGATTCTGAATCTTCCTGCCACTCTGCATCTATCAGTCTTACTCTGTCGAACTCAGCCATAGACAAGATATTTACACAGTCTGTTCGATGAATTGAAACGCCTCGTCCTCTTGTAACAAATCCAACAATCTCATCACCAGGCACAGGTGAACAACATTTAGAGAATCTTACTGCAACATCATGAATTCCCTTGACCACTATAGCACTCTTGCTGCTCGATGAACTCTTCATCTTAACAGCTTCTTCCTGTGCTTTCTGCTGAGCAGTTTCTTTTATTTCTTCAAGAGCTTCAGAATCTGACATATGGCGGATACGATCAGCCTCAGCAAATTCCATCATACGATTGGCAATCTGTCCCTCTTTAAGCGCTCCATGTCCTATTGCTGCAAGTACAGAATCCCAGTCTACAAAGCCATATCTGTGAAGTATTTTCTCCATGTACTCCGGCTTCATAATGTGAGAAGACATTATACCCTTAGCTTTACAGTAAGCCATAAATGCTTCCTTACCTCTTAGGATGTTGTCATCTCTCTGCTCTGACTTAAACCACTGATTAATTTTATTTTTAGCAGGAGTACTCTTACATATATTGAGCCAGTCCATACTAGGACCTTTGGAATTCTGGCTTGTAATAATATCTACCTGATCGCCATTCTTCAGTTCATAGTCTATAGGAACAAGCTGACCGTTAACTCTTGCTCCAACCATCTTATTTCCAACAGCTGTATGAATAGCATATGCAAAATCAATCGGAGTAGACCCTGCTGGCAGATTCTTAACATCACCAGAAGGTGTAAAGCAGTAAACATTATCAGCGAACAGATTGAGATCGCTCTTGAGCAGATTCATGAACTCCTTGTTATCGGACTCATCCTTTTGCCACTCAAGAATCTGCTTAAGCCAATTGAGTTTCTCCTGCTCTGCCTCATCAACCTTCTTTCCATCAGATGCAGTCTTGTACTTCCAATGTGCAGCAATACCGTATTCGGCCGCTTTGTGCATCTCGAGGGTTCTTATCTGTATTTCAAAGGGAACACCATTTTTTCCAATCAGCGTTGTATGAAGCGACTGATACATATTCCCTTTAGGCATGGCAATATAATCCTTGAAACGTCCTGGAATAGGCTTGTACATTTCATGAATAACGCCAAGTGCGGCATAACAGTCACGCACGCTATCAACAATAATACGAACGGCAAACAGGTCGTAAATCTGGTCGATAGTCTTATTCTGATTCTTCATTTTCTTATAGATACTAAAGAAATGCTTTACACGACCATCAATCTGTGCCTTTATTTCAGCCTTACGTATATGCTCCGAAACCTCATCAACTATCGTCTGAATGTATTTCTCACGCGCTGTTCTACGAATTGCAATCTTATCAACCAGATCAGCATACACTTCAGGCTCAAGATACCTAAGAGACAGGTCATCAAGTTCAACCTTAACGCGAGATATACCAAGTCTCTGAGCGATTGGCGAATAGATATCCAACGTCTCACGCGATATTTCCTGCTGCTTGGCAGGTGACTGGTAATCCAGGGTACGCATATTATGAAGTCTATCAGCAAGCTTGATAATGACAACTCTTATATCCTTGGCCATGGCAAGGAACATCTTACGCAGATTATCAGCCTGAAGATCAGCCTTATCCCCTGTTCCACCTTTATATTTCATCTTATCGAGTTTAGTCACACCCTCTACAAGAAGAGCGACATCAGAGCCGAATTCCTGCTCAATCTCTTCATCCGTATACTTGGTATCTTCAACGACATCGTGCAGAAGGCCTGCAACAATCGTCTCCTTATCCATCTCAAGTTCAGCAAGCGCTATCGCAACGCAAAGTGGATGAATAATATAAGGCTCACCTGATTTACGCTTCTGCTCCTTGTGAGCCTCATACGCAAAATGATAAGCCTTTTCAATAATAGATATGTCATCAGAAGGGTGATATTTTCGCACACGAACAAGAAGGTCCTGATACAGTTCTTCAGGGCTTGCAAATTCTTTCGTTGCCTCTATACGACCATCATCAATGACCAGTTCGTTTTTTTCATCAGTTGTATCATGTCCTTCTAATGAGACCTTACCGACACGTACGAAATCTTCTCTCTCGCTCATATGTATGCCTTATCTTTGTATTATGGATTATTTGCCTTCATACTGAATTGCTGAATAAAGAGGGTAGCCTTTAATTGCTTCCCTTCCATTAAGTCCACACAGTTCCATCATAACAACAACACCTGCAACTTCTCCGCCCAATTCCTCAATAAGTTCAATCATTGCTTTTGTTGTTCCACCTGTAGCAATAAGGTCATCAACGACAAGCACTTTTTGTCCCTTCTTAATGGAATCCTTGTGCATCTCTATAGTAGCTGTTCCATATTCCAGGGCATATGATTTCTCTACTGTCTCACAGGGAAGCTTGCCTTTTTTTCTTATGAGAACAAATGGTTTATGCATGTTGTATGCCAAAGGTGCTCCAAAAATAAAACCTCTGGATTCTGCACCAACAATTACATCCACATCAATATCCTTAATCATATCCTGCATAGTGTCTATTGCAAGAGCAAGTCCATCAGCATCTTGCAAAACGCTTGTAACATCTCTGAATATTATTCCTGGTTCAGGAAAATCCGGGATACTTCTAACATAATCTTCTAATTTTTTCATAACAACTCTTCTCTCTTTTCCTAGTATTTTTTTTATTTTAAGTGTTCTTTTTAATTATCAAGTCTACACAACACCATGTTTGTCTGTTTTCTATCTCATTCATTTTGCCTCAGTGTTTTCACTGCTTTCACTTTTTGCCTTATTTTCTGGGCGAAGCACTGGAAGCAGAAGTACCAATGACAATACACACATAATTCCAGCAATGAACTCACATCCATTAGGAATCGTCAGCCCGAAAAATGCTGGCAGGAACCCGACAAACAGACCAAATGACAAAAATCCAAATGAAAATCCTTCTTTTCCCGGAAGGTACTGAGCAAGAAGCGTGAGGGTAATTGGCATAGTCATATTAAATAATAGCTGTGCCAAGAGTCCAACTGCCTGAACATCTGCAAAAACAAAACAGATTGCAGCTGCACACAGCGATATCGCACTCGTCCAGAACAATCCCAGCTTGGATCCAAGAAAGCCACCGAAAACCTTACCGAAGCACACATACAATGCGCTCATAACTCCAAGCCATACGCCTTCCTTCCATGAGAAATTCACAGCAAGTCCAACATAGGATCTTATTATCACCACAAGAAGGCACAGTACACATGCCATGACAGCCTGACCTTTTGTAAATTTCTGGGCGAACACCGGCTTTTCCTTCTTCTTGCTGTCATCATTGTATTTTTTTATCTGTATGGGATCAAATAACTTGAGTTTAGTCTGAACCTTACGCTCCTCTGAATGGTAATACCACACGTAGACTAAACCCAGACACAGAAGAATACTCAGAAGCCTGAATGTCAGGAATACAAGGTCTGCGTCCTCTGAATTATACAACGTACTTCCAAGAAACAGTCCCAATGCACCAGGCGCAACAAATAAGCCGAGTCCGAGACCTCTTCTGTTCTTCCACTTATCATCATGCACAGCAGCAGTTCCACCGCCAACATGAAAAAGAGCATTTCCAATTCCGAGAATAATTGGGCTGAAAAATGAACCTGCAATCGTAACCAAAACACCAATTAATGCAAGGTACATACAGTGCTTTTCCTTGTCATATCTCCTTCTTCCAGGAAGCATATCTGCGATAACACCAAATGGCATCTGCAACGCAAACGCACAGAGGTTATACAGAAGGATATACATCATTGCCTTATCACCATCCATGAAATAGCTATACATGGACAATGCACATATTCCATCTACCAATAGATGCAGTATAGGATAAATTGAAATCATAGCTGCCTCTTACTTATTTCCTGACCTTTTCTGTTCTTCTTTCTTGCGAAAACTCTTCAGCAATACCAAAAGACCTGTTGTTATTGTTGCAATAAATACTACCGATCCACCGGCTACCCAGATTAACATCGGATCAATTCCGTTCATCTCCACAGTGTTATCTGCAAAGTGTCCATTAGAATTACCTTTATTATCCTCACCATTTGAATCGCCAGAGCCACGCTTTCCCGGATGAATATCCTCATCACTATAAGTCTTCTCTGTCATCTCATAATGAAATAATCCTGTTCCATTCGGATATAACTCTTCATAGGTTGCATTTGGATTGTCAAAGCAAACCCAATAATCCGGTGCTCCATAGTGCTCATAGTACAGATGTCCCCAGTTATGACCACAGTCATCAGTGAAGAAACTGTCAATCTCTACATCACCAAAATCCACTTCATTTTCATAGCAATTAACATCACCTGGGAAAGAATAATACAACACAGTCATTGTTCCCTTGCCAGGAGCTGCGAAGTCGCCCTCATAGCTTATTTCCTTGTAATGATCATTCCAGAAATCATCCGATGAATATACCTTGTCGGCATATTCCATTGGAAACCAGCCTTCAGCAACAGAATCAATCTGTGCCCATTTTGTTCCGAAGTCATCCACATACGAATACTCAACCCTAACATTTAATCCATTATCGAGAACAGTAATAACCTCATCCTCTATAGGACTTTTAAATAATTGAACAACCCCTCTTGGTCCGTTTATGCAATACTTTTCATTCACATATTCACATTCAGCGTGATACTTCTTATAAAAATCATCATTATAAGGCTCATATATTACATCCGCCTTAACTACCGTGCTCACACTTGCAAACACAGTCACCGCTGCAAACACACCGGCCATTATTCGTGATATTTTTCTAATCAATTCATGTTTTTTCATTTTTATCCTCATGCCTCAGACTGCATACTTTTTTCCACAATTTCAAACCTACGCGTATAAAATTTGAATAAAAACAACTCGTGGTTTCACTTTTGACACTTATACTATCAGATTAATTAAAAGCCCCAATCCATACGATGCCACATTGAGAATAAGTGACATTATGAATGGTCTTTTTATTCCAAAGACATCGCCTTTAAATGATCTGTATATTACCCCCTCGATTACAACGACAAAAAGCTCTATTACCAGTTGCCATATTATCCATAATCCGGATTCAAAATATATTCTGCACAGTGCATTAATATACACAGCAACAGGATTCGTAAGCACGTTTACAAGTAATATCAAAATTATCCGAAGCAGATGCTTTTTCGCACCACCCCATCTGGTCTTGCCCGGCATTTTATCCGTTCTCGAAATTCCGTTATTAGGATCAGAATCTGAATCCGAATCAGAATCAGAATCAGCACCAGAACCAGCTGCCGAATTAAAAAGAAGTCGACCAAATATTCCGGCAAATGCCATTTCAATAACAAGTGTCAATCCAAGTGATATTGCAAAAACTTCAAATTTCATAATCACTTTATACTTTACTCAATCTCCGCCCAAAGCACGCATCTCCTAAAAAAAGCTCTCTTATCCCATAAATGCGAAGCTCATAATAAACGCAGCACTTATCATCGCCTGAATAATCGCAAATCTGAACACAACCTGCGTATTGGACCAGCCGTGAACTTTTCTTGCCTGATCATGTAGAGGAAATCTCGTATTCTTAAAAACCTGTATCTTGAAAAATCTGATAATAAATACCTTAATAAGTCCAAGTCCGCCATCAATAATCATCACAAGCGAAAATGGAATATACAGAAGAGGTGCCTTACACATAAGCGCAGATATCGCAATCATCACTCCCATCGCCCTGCTTCCCGCATCCCCCATGAGCATTGAGCTCGGGGTTGCATTAAACCACAGATACGCGACAAGAACAACGATGAATATCGATACAGAATAACAGAATCCACGCATATTCGCATATGATTGGAACATGAGATAAAAGCTACCCAGGGTAATTATCCCAAGTGTTGCACTTAATCCGTCAACACCGTCTGTGCAGTTTGTAACATTTATAGCCGTCCATACCAAGACAACTATTATAAATCCAAACAAAACATATGGAATCGTAATCTTAGTCTGTCCCAAAAATCCCAGATATATTTCATTTCCATTGAAGTACAGATAATTAACTGCAACAATTATCGCAAGACCTAAATCGAGTGCACCTTTTAGATATTCATTCCACGGCTTTTTAGCTGCGTCATCAAGAAATCCTGTAATCATACTCAGCACGATTACTGCCAGATACACCATTCTCTCATTGGTATACTCATTAAAAAGAAAATCGATAAGTGCAAAAACAAGAATAAAAATGAGGCCCACACCTCTTACCTTGCCCTTTGACAATGCACCATCTACCGCATATTCACGTCCCTGGTCATGTGGCAACTTTTTGGCAAATACCTGCATAAATACGATTGTCAGCACAAATGCCAGAAGAATTCCCAGCGCCAAAAATATTTTATTCGAAGTTAAAAAAGGTATCACAGTCTTATTCCTTCCAAATGTATACAGATATTATGATTATACACTCAATCCATGTATATGGGTATTCTTTTTACACCTAAAAAGGCAAAGAATATCAAAAAAGGCACCTGTACCAGACAGATGCCTTTTCTTCATTTTTCAGTATCAGATTTAATTATGCACGATGCCTAATTACATCATTCCGCCCATACCACCAGCTGGCATTGCAGGTGCATCCTCTTTAATTGTTGCAACAACTGACTCTGTAGTAAGGAGTGTGCTAGCAACTGAGCATGCATTCTGAAGAGCTGATCTTGTAACCTTAGCAGGATCAAGAATTCCAGCATCTACCATGTTTACATACTCTTCCTTAAGAGCATCGAATCCTACACCAACTTCGCTCTCACGAACCTTATTGATGATAACGCTTCCCTCAAGTCCAGCATTTGCTGCAATATGGAACATAGGTGCTTCAAGAGCCTTGAGCACGATTTCTGCTCCTGTCTTCTCATCTCCAGCGAGTTCTTTGGTAAGCTTTGAAACCTCCTTAGATGCGTGGATATATGCTGAACCACCACCACAGATGATTCCTTCTTCTACAGCTGCTCTTGTAGCTGCAAGTGCATCTTCCATACGAAGCTTTGCTTCTTTCATCTCAGTTTCAGTAGCAGCACCCACACGGATAACTGCAACACCGCCAGCCATCTTAGCAAGTCTCTCCTGAAGCTTCTCTCTATCGAAATCAGAAGTTGTATCCTCAATCTGCTTCTTAATCTGAGCAATTCTGCCCTGAATAGCATCCTTATCACCTTCACCGTCTACGATGATAGTGTTCTCCTTCTGAACCTTAACTGATTTTGCTCTTCCAAGCTGATCAAGTGTAGCATCCTTAAGCTCAAGTCCAAGCTCAGAGCTAATTACAGTACCACCCGTAAGGATTGCAATATCTTCAAGCATAGCCTTTCTTCTGTCACCATAACCTGGAGCCTTAACAGCTACAACATTGAATGTTCCACGAAGCTTATTAACAATAAGAGTTGTAAGTGCTTCACCTTCAACATCCTCTGCAATAATAAGGAGTTTCGCACCAGACTGAACAATCTGCTCAAGAACTGGAAGAATTTCCTGAATATTTGAAACCTTCTTATCTGTAATAAGAATATACGGATTATCGAGAGTAGCCTCCATCTTATCCATATCTGTAGCCATGTATGCTGAGATATATCCTCTGTCGAACTGCATACCTTCTACAAGATCAAGCTCTGTCTTCATTGTCTTAGACTCTTCGATAGTAATAACACCATCGCCAGAAACCTTCTCCATAGCGTCAGCTACCATCTGTCCTACTGCTTCATCGCCAGCTGAAATAGCTGCAACTCTTGCAATATGCTCTTTACCATTAACCTTAGAGCTCATCTTTGCGATTGCTTCTACTGCACAATCGGTTGCCTTCTTCATTCCTTTTCTAAGAATGATTGGATTAGCTCCTGCAGCAAGATTCTTCATTCCTGCATTAACCATTGCCTGAGCAAGAACAGTTGCTGTTGTTGTTCCATCACCTGCAACATCATTTGTCTTAGTTGCAACTTCTTTTACAAGCTGAGCACCCATATTCTCAAAAGCATCCTCAAGCTCGATTTCTTTTGCAATTGTTACACCATCATTTGTAATAAGTGGAGCACCATATGACTTATCAAGAACTACATTTCTTCCTTTTGGTCCAAGTGTTACTCTTACAGTATTAGCCAGCTTGTTTACACCGGCTTCCAGACTTTCACGTGCTTCAGCACCATATTTAATTTCTTTTGCCATTGCTATACATCTCCTTATCTATGTTGTATATACTTACTGAATGATTGCAAGAATATCATTCTGCTTAACGATGATATATGTATCCTCATCCAGCTTAACTTCGTTTCCTGAATACTTAGAGTAGATTACCTGATCTCCTACTTTAACTTCCATTTTAACTTCTTTGCCATCTACTACACCGCCAGGACCAACAGCAATAACTTCACCCTGCTGTGGCTTCTCCTTGGTCTGTCCTGGAAGAACGATTCCAGATTTTGTTGTTTCCTCTGCTTCAACAGCTTTAAGTACGACTCTGTCGCCAAGTGGAACTAATTTCATTATTAATATCCTCCCTTTATGTAAAAGTGTTATTTTTATGTTTTGTTAGCACTCTTATTGTTTGAGTGCTAACTGCAACTACTATACTACCATAAAAAAACACAAATGCAAGTAGCATTTGCGTTTTTTATCATTTTTTATACTTTATTAATAATCTTTATTTTTTATACAACAACCTTGTTTTTACCTGTTGTCTTTCCAATATACAGATGATCATCTGCCTGACGTATCAGTGTCTCCATTCTGTATCCTGGTACATATGTTGTTACACCAAAGGTAATTGTAAATGAGATATCCTGCCCCTGATAATTGATACTCTCTTTCTCAACGGCAGACCTAATTCTCTCCGCAACAGTAACTGCAATGTCCTGATTGCCTCTAACAAGAATCAGGAACTCCTCACCACCCCAACGACAGACAGCATCACCATCTCTTGTACAACGGTGCATAATCTCTGCAACATGGGTAAGCGCCACATCACCACACTCGTGTCCGTAGGTATCATTAATTCGCTTGAAATTATCAATATCACCCATTATGAGGCTGAACAATGTTCCTCTCGTCTTGGCCTGCTCCATTGCACTATCTAGCATCACTTCCATATGACGCCTGTTGAACAGACTGGTAAGTGGATCGACAGAAGCTGTTCTCTCAAGCGACTGGTTCTGAGCCATCATTGAATCCGAAATACCGAACATCTCAAGTACAAACATATGAGATATTCCTGCCAGGAATACAATTCCCACAACTATATTGAAAATATGGAAAACAGGAACTGCTACAGCCGCATCGTAGTTAGGCGTATCAATATCATATATTGGACCAACCTTAGTCGAGTATATGTACATTCCAATAACGATAATCGTACTTGTAATTGTTACTGCAAGTGGAAAACCATATTTTCTCTTTATCCTGTCCATATTTATCATAAGGAAAAAAGCAGCAGGAATGATTATGAAACTGTATAGCTGGAAGGCTGAATGCCAGCCTACAAAAATGACGCCAAGAACAACTGATGCCGCAACCTCAACTAATGTAAGAATATAGCCCATCATGAGTTTCTTCTTCTTAACAAGAGTTATGATATACATATAAAAGGCAACAGCACAGAGGTTGTAGCAAACCATAACAAAACAATTGAAAACTGTAAACAGTTCAATAAGTATTACGTGCACTACCATGCATGCAATAGTTACAAACTTCAGTTTCCCTTCCTGCGTAAATGGTTCTTTACCAGATATTTTATTCCAGAAAGTCTGTAAAATTTCCTTCATACCACTTATCTTACGTATCCCACAACGTATAAAAGCGTACATAAAACGTACAAACAACAATACTTAGGTGTCATTATAGCACTTAGCCACAAGAAATGGAACAACCACTGTGATTTTTTTACTTACTTTTTTGCTGATTATTCTTCCTATTTTGTATAAGTAGGTATTGACCTCATAGTGTATAATGGAAATGGTTTGTAAATGAATCACGACAAATATTTAATTAGGAAGGATCAAGTAACATGATTTCAGCTAATAATGTCACCTACCGTGTAGGAAAAAAAGCTCTCTTCGAAGAGGTTAATATTAAATTTACAGAAGGTAACTGCTATGGTCTCATCGGCGCAAACGGTGCAGGAAAGTCTACCTTTTTGAAAATACTCTCAGGCCAGCTTGAGACAACAAATGGCGACATTTCGATAACACCTGGGCAGCGTCTCTCATTCCTCGAACAGGACCACTTCAAATATGATGCTTACCCAGTTTTGGATACTGTAATCATGGGAAATGAACGCCTTTATCAGGTTATGAAGGAAAAGGACGCCATCTATGCTAAAGAGGATTTCACTGATGAAGATGGAATCAGAGCCAGCGAACTTGAAGGCGAATTCGCAGAGATGGATGGTTGGGAAGCAGAAAGCAATGCTGCTATGTTGCTCAACGGTCTTGGAATAGACACTGATTTGCACTACATGCCAATGAGTGATTTGAAGGGTAACGAGAAGGTCAAGGTTCTTCTCGCCAAGGCACTTTTTGGAAACCCTGATATTCTCCTTCTCGACGAGCCAACTAACCACCTTGATCTTGATGCAATAGCATGGCTTGAGGAATTCCTCATTGATTTTGAGAATACTGTCATCGTTGTCTCTCATGACCGTTATTTTCTTAATAAAGTCTGCACACACACTGCAGATATAGACTACGGCAAGATTCAGCTGTACGCCGGAAACTATGATTTCTGGTTTGAATCAAGCCAGCTCCTCATTAAGCAGATGAAGGAAGCAAACAAGAAAAAAGAGGAAAAAATCAAAGAACTTCAGGATTTCATTTCCCGATTCTCTGCCAACGCAAGTAAGAGTAAGCAGGCAACCAGTAGAAAGCGTGCACTTGAGAAAATCGAGCTTGATACCATCAAGCCTTCAAGCCGTAAATATCCTTACATTGACTTCCGTCCTGATAGAGAAATCGGCAATGAAGTGCTCATGGTTGAAAATCTGACCAAAACAATAAATGGTGTTAAGGTACTCGACCATATTTCTTTCATACTTGGACGAGACGACAAGGTTGCTTTCGTCGGTGCGAATGAAATTGCAATCACTACGCTTTTCCGTATCCTCGTTGGTGAGATTGAGCCTGATGAGGGAACCTATAAATGGGGCGTAACAACTTCTCAGGCATATTTCCCTAAGGATAATACTGAAGAATTCAACAATGATTCAACAATAACTGATTGGCTTACAGGCTATTCTCCAGTTAAGGATGTGACATATGTCAGAGGTTTCCTTGGAAGAATGCTGTTCGCCGGCGAAGATGGTGTAAAAAGAGTAAAGGTATTATCCGGAGGAGAGAAAGTTAGATGTCTCCTTTCAAAGATGATGATTTCTGGTGCCAACTGCCTCATCCTTGATGAGCCAACTAACCATCTTGATATGGAATCCATCACCGCTCTGAACAATGGCCTTATTAAATTCTCAGGTGTAGAGCTGTTCTCCTGCCACGATCACCAGTTTGTTCAGACAACTGCAAATAGAATTATGGAAATTCTTCCTGACGGTTCATTGATTGATAAAATGACTACCTACGACGAATATCTTGCAAGCGATGAAATGGCTAGAAAGCGCACAGTATACAATGCTGACGCAGACAAAGAAGAGGATGCTAATTAATTCATGAGGGCAATTGATTTACATACACATTCCAATGCATCAGACGGTTCTGAAAAACCGTCTGATGTTGTTTCATTAGCACATATTGCAGGCCTATCAGCCGTGGCTCTTACAGACCATGATACAATAGCAGGGCTTGATGAAGCGCTTGAAGCTGGCATGAATTATCCAGACTTAGAAGTTATACCTGGAATCGAGCTGTCAGCAGACTATGGCGGCCACGATGTCCACATTGTTGGTTTATATATTGACCATAAAAACCCGGAGTTTGTTTCCGCACTTGATACCTTTCAGAATTCGAGGGTTAATCGCAATGTAAAAATGTGTCAGAATCTGATGGACGCTGGAATTGATATAACTTTCGACAAACTTCAGGCTGAATTTGAAGGAAGCGTAATTACAAGGGCACATTATGCAAGATATCTTCTTATGCACGGCTATGTAAAGTCGTTACATGAGGCATTTGACAGATATGTAGGGGACCACACAAAATACTTCATCCCCCGCGAGAAGATAACACCAGTACAGGCCGTAGAATTGATAAAACAAGGTTGTGG
>JAGHUF010000008.1 GCA_018064935.1 Candidatus Merdinaster equi
TGAAATTGAAGAGGCAAACAGCCTTTGTCACGGAAACTGGATTGAAATCCAACGCAAAGAAAGATATATCAACCTTTTGCAGAAGCTCTTAGCTGATAATCGAATTGATTATCCAAACGAATTTGACGCTTAATAACGCTCTATAAATTCAATGGGTCTGGGAGCAATCCCAGACCCTCACGAACGCCCCTCACGACAGACCCTCACGAAGAACCCTCAAAAACTCCCACTAAAATAGGGGCAAGCCCCTCACGACTGCCCCTCATAAACTTTGGCAAACCCTCAAAAAGTTTGATTATCCTGCCTTAGGCCTGACGTTTTTTACTTCTTCCTCTCATCAGCTTGTGATGTTCTAATTTGTCATCATACATTTTCTCATCAGCAATATTTAATAGCTGATCGATATTGATTGTATCACTCAATTCTCCAATTGCCACTCCGCACGAGGCATTAATCGGATAGCTCTTGCCGGCAGTCAGATTCACATTATCTATATAATCATAGAACTTCTTTTTGCCCTCCTGAACGAGTCTGTCAATTGTATCTGAATCCTCAGCAAAAATTGCCGCAGAGAATTCATCTCCACCGAATCTGGCACATAATCCAAATCCTTCGACAGAACTTTTCAGTGCCATTGCAATTGTCTTAATAGCAAAATCGCCTTCTGAATGTCCGTAATTATCATTGATCTGTTTAAGAAGGTCAAGATCTACAGATATCATACAGACATAGCCCTTTTTCTTCTTAATCCAGCCCTTTATTTCTGCAAAGAATCCGCGTCTGTTAAATATACCTGTGAGTGGGTCGGTTACATACAGTTCTTCAAGCTTATCATTTGCAAGCTTAAGCTTACCCTTAACCTTTTCAGCCTTCTGATCTCTTCTCAAATCATCTGCCATGTTTGAGAGAAGTCTCGCCATATAATTAATTGTGTAGAACCTGCTGTCATCTGATTTGTAATCAATATCTACACACATATAACCAATTACATAATCCTGAACATGAAGCGGAACAAAGCAGAGCTTATCGCCAAATTTATCCTGTCTCGCATAATCCGGAAGAATCTGCTTCCGATCAAATACTGTTATTGGGAAAACCATTCCCCTTCCATCATCATTGTACTGGGCAACAACAATCAGCTTGTCCTTATCCTTGTCTCTGACAACTCCAGATTGCTCTTTTTCCGCCAAAATCTTAAGAATCTTCTCATCATTTTCAAGAACCCTTGGTTCAAAAATTACATACATGCTTCTGACATTATTCATCAGATACATGTTCTCGCCCCAGTTTCTAATCATATCCAGGAAGGTCTTTTCAGCATTCATTGTGACCTGTGTCTCAAATATGTGCTTAAAATAAATCTCCATATCCGTCAGATTACAATATAACTGATGAACCTGCTTGGCTGAATTTATTTGCGGAATACTTTCGCACCCACACGACATGGAATATCTGACTGAGAAAGGCACCTCCTCCAGACGCTCCTTCTCTTCTTCTCCACGACAGGCAGCATCTATATATTCAACTGCTCTCTTCATTCCTCCAGGAATATCTTGCTGAGCGGTGGTGAGTCTTGGCAGAACATATTTCTCCATCTCAATTCCATCGAAGCCTGTTACAATGACATCTTCCGGAACTCTATACCCAGCCTTCATAAGCTCAGTGATTATAGTTATTGCCATTGCATCATTTGCCGCAATGAATGCATCTGGAAGTGGGCGACCACTATCCAGAAATTGTAATATATTCTCTCTTGTAGGTATCTCCCAGAAATCTCCGTAACCGACATCCTGTGGGCGCAGCTTTAACCCGTGTCTCTCTATCACCCTTCTGGCAGCATCAATTCTCTCTTCCGAAAAAGAATTATTCCTAATTCCGGCCATCATGTAGAAGGTCTTGCAGTCATGTACCGTAATTAGATGCTCAACTATCTGCTCAAATGACTCCTCATATCCAAATGTCACCGAATGGCAATCTGGTACATTCCTGTCAACACACACAATAGGGATGTTCTTCTCTTTGCAGAAATCTATTATTTTCCGATTAGTCTTGTCGTCTTTAATTGTTTCAGGAAATAAGATTACGCCGCAGATTAGTTCCGGGTTCAGTAATCCGAAAATGCTTTTTTCACCCTCATCATACAGATTATGGAGTCCCAAATCTTCAAATGTATTAAGAAGCTGTATACCGTATCCCAAATCATCAGCTATTTTGCAGATAGAACAAAGTGCTTCACCTGGAATCGACTCCTCAATTCGTGCCATACATACTGCTATTCTTTTTTCCATATGACACCTCCTTCGTAAATCGTTTAAATCTGTATACATAAACTATGCGCGACATATTACCATTTCGTATATGCCCAAAACATATATCCATAATATCACAAAGGGAGCAGTAAAAATAAGTTTCTTATTTCTGCCACTCCCCAATAATTCACAATATTAAACTATGTAATCCCAAACTGTCAGACATCAGCTTCTTGGATGTGCTTTTTCATATACATCTCTTAAATGTCTACGATTCATATTCGCATAAATCTGTGTTGTTGAAATATCCGAATGTCCAAGCATCTCCTGAACTGCGTGCAAATCAGCTCCGTTTTCAACAAGATGCGCCGCAAAAGAATGACGAAGCGTATGCGGTGTAATATCTGCTTCTATTCCAGCCTTTTTCGTGTAATACTTGATAATCTTCCAGAATCCCTGACGGCTCATTGTACTTCCGGAACAGTTCACAAATAATGTATCAACAACATTATTCTCCAGAAGAACTTCTCTTGCCTGCTTCATGTAATTGGCAAGGGCTTCCTTTGCTGCGCTTCCATATGGAATTGCACGCTCTTTATTTCTATCTCTGCAGATTATGTAATTCATCGCAAAGTTCACATCTGATACCTTAAGAGTAATCAGCTCTGTAACTCTAATTCCAGTAGCATACAAGAGTTCAAGCATAGCTTTATCTCTTATATCCTTTGGTGAATCACCTGAAGGCTGTTCCAAGAGTCTTACCACCTCTTCCATACTCATAATGGAAGGCATCTTCTTCTCCAGCTTTGGTGCCTTGAGCGCAGAAGATACATCCTCCTTAATAAGTCCCTCATGGAAAAGATAATGACAAAAAGCTTTCGCAGAAGCTACAGTTCGGGAAATTGAAGCTGGTGCGAAATTATTCTCCTCCATGTACGTAACGTATGAAACCAGACTCTCGCCTGTCATCTCATTCACGCCCGTAATCCCCTGACCATTCAGATACACGATAAGCTTATTCAGATCACGCCTGTATGAGCTCTCCGTATTCTGGGAGGTTTTCTTCACATTATGCAAATATGTAAGGAATTCATCCAAGTGATTTTGCATACTTTGAGTTTACTCTTTCAACAGATTATGTCACCTAAAAAAATGACTTAGCCCATATTATAAGTAAGTAAAAAGCTAAAATCAAGCCTATTTTTCAGCATTTTTCTGTGCTTTTTTTGTGCAAAAAAGTATGGCTACAATATCTCGTCTTTGTTCCTTTATGTCTACCATATCTTGAACTTAGCCTATTTGCAACGAGAAAGAAAAAACCCATATTTTCTCATATACTGGGTAATTTTTTCTCTACGATTTTGCTAATTTTTTTCTACATACTTGTTCTTATAGGCAAGAATAGCCGATATCGTCTTGCCGTCTTTAATCTTTGCCTCGTAAATCATGTTGCAAAGTTCCTCAACATCCATCGCTACAACGTCAATGTATTCATCCTCGTCAAGTCTTTGCTCACTCTTCACAAGATTTCTTGCAACATATATTCCTATTTCCTCATTACAGAATGCAACCGTAGTATTAACTTTGATAAGGAACTCCAATTCATCACTTTTATATCCAGTCTCCTCCTCAAGTTCACGCGCTGCAGCCACCTTATAATCCTCGCCCGGATTCATTCCTCCTGCAGGAATCTCAAGTGTATATCTGTCCAGTGCATTTCTATATTGCCTGACCATTAGAAGCTTGCCATCATCCGTAACTGGAACGACAGCTGCCGCCCCATGATGATCAATGAAGTCCCACTTTACAGTATTGCCGTTTGCTACCTCTATTGTATCCTTGTAATAGTCAATTATTGAACCTTTGTATACTAAGTCTCTTCCTATTCTCTTATATTCGTGCATATCTACCTCCAGATTTTTTTCAAGTATTCCTCTTACCGGCTCATCGTGTATAAGTCGAGTATGCTGACACCTACTCGATATACACTCGTATATCATTCGGAATACGCTTCGCTTCTTCCTCATGATTATACGTTCGCCAAATACAGATTAACATGCAAGCATGTATCTGTACTTGGCTCATCGTGTATAACAAAAAACCTGCACCTATCCAGTGCAGGTTTCAATACTAGCTTAACTATCACTCATTTCTCTGCAAGATATTTCTCTGCAGGATATTACTCTACAGGATATTACTCCGCAATAAATTACTCTGCAAGAAGCTTCTCAACAGTAACAAGCTTCACACACAGAACAAATAAATCTGCTGCTGCAGCCATTTCTTCAGGTGTTGGGAATGAAGGCGCAATACGGATATTGGTATCCTTAGGGTCCTTACCATAAGGGAATGTCGCACCTGCACCTGTAAGCGTCACTCCAGCCTCTTTACACTTCTCAACAACTGCCTTAGCACATCCTGGAAGTGTATCAAAGGAAATGAAGTAACCTCCTCTTGGTCTTGTATAGGTACCAATCTCAAGTCCTGAAAGTTCTCTGTCAAATACATCAAGAACCGCCTCAAACTTAGGTCTCATAAGCTCTGCATGTCTCATCATATGCTTCTCAACCCCTGCAAGGTTCTTAAGATATCTCACATGACGGAGCATATTCATCTTGTCGTATCCAATAGTCTGGACTGTCATTGTCTTCTTAATCCATGCAATATTGGCATCAGAAGCTCCAACAGCACCAATTCCAGCACCAGCAAATGTAACTTTTGAAGTAGAAGCAAATTCTAACAGAAGGTCTTCCTTGCCATTCTTCTTAAGTTCTTCATACAGATTAAGAAGCTGATCCTGCTTATCCTTCTCCTCATACAGATGATGTACTGCATATGCATTATCCCAGTATATTCTAAAATCATCAGCAGCTGGATTTAATGCCGCAAATCTTCTTACAGTTTCATCAGAGTATGTTGTTCCAAGTGGATTAGAATACTTAGGAACGCACCATATTCCCTTTACAGTAGGATCATTATTGACATACTCCTCAACCATGTCCATATCTGGACCACCCTCTACCATAGGGATTGTTATCATCTCAAAGCCAAAGGTTTCTGTAATTCTGAAATGTCTGTCATATCCTGGCGCAGGGCATAAAAACTTGAGCTTCTCCTGCTTCATAAATGGAGTCTTACCACATACTCCAAATACCATTGAACGGCTTACGCAATCATACATAATAGGAAGTGATGCATTTCCACATACAATTACATTATCTGCAGGAATTCCCATAATTTCTCCCATAAGGCTCTTTGCTTCAGGAATTCCATCTAATACTCCATAATTTCTGGTATCTGTTCCGGCTTCTGTTTTGTAATCACAATCAGAAGGTAAAATATCCAGCATCTCCATTGACAAATCAAGCTGCTTAGGGGTTGGCTTTCCTCTAGACATATCAAGCTTGAGACCCTTTCCCTTTGCGTCCTCGAATGCCTTTGTCAATTCTTCTTTAAGTGCAAGTAATTCATCCTTGCTCATATTCTTATATGCTTTCATCTTCTCCTCCACACGAAATTGTATACAATCATACAATGTGTTAATAATACTACATGAGACATATTCTTGCAACCTATACTTCTTTGTGTTATGTAAACCAAACTATCCGCCTACCTATACCTCTCTCTTTTAAGTTCAATCAACACCATAAGTATGCTTACTGCCGCTGCCAGTCCATCTGCAATAGGACCTGCATACATAATTCCATCTATTCCCACAAACAATGGAAGTATAAATATGAGTGGCAATAAAAATATAATCTGTCTTGTGAGCGATAAAAATGCACCCTTTCCCGGTCTGGCTATCGAAGTGAAGAAGCTTGACGAAATCGGCTGAATAAAGTTAACAATAGTCAGCATAAGGAAGAAATGGAAATAATTCTCAGCGAAGATATAATATGTTTCTGTTTCAGTTCCATCGCCAAAGATGGATATAATCTGCCTTGGGAAAATTTGAAATGCCGCCATGGCTACAAGCGCAATAATCGCACCAACTCTAAGTGTCTTAAGAAGTGCTTCCTTTACTCTTGCATAATTCTGAGCTCCACAGTTAAAGCTTGCAATTGGCTGCATTCCCTGACTAAGACCAATGACAAACGACATGAAAACCATGTTCACTTTAGCAACAATTCCAGAAACTGCTATAGGTATTACCTCACCATAATTAGACAAGCCTCCGTAATATGCGAGCGATTTGTTCATTATTATCTGAACAATCATCATAGCAATCATATTGAAACAGTTTGCAAAGCCAAGTGATATATCCTTCCAGATAGCTGACCACTTTGGAATAATATCTGTGAATTTCAGCTTAATTGATCTACACCTTGCCAGACATATAAGCGCCATTCCACCCTGGATTGCCTGACCAATTACAGTTGCAACGGCCGCTCCGCAAATTCCATAATCAAAAACAAATACAAACAGATAATCAAGAATTGTGTTAACAATAGCTCCCGTCAGATTTATAGCCATTGTCATCATTGGTCTGCCATCTGCTCTTACGAGGTGACAGCCACCAATACCCAATATTAACAATGGGAATCCGAACGAGGTAATTCCTGTGTAATCCATAGCAAGCGGAAGTATCGCATCACCTGCGCCAAAAAAAGCAAGCATATCACCAAGCGCAAATCTTGTTGCCAGCATAAGAACAACACCACAGATCACAAGCATTGATATGGCATTACCCATATATTTAGCTGCAAGCTTCTCTTCCTTTTTACCAAGCGATATATTGAACGCAGAAGCACCACCTATACCAAACAGAAGTCCAATAGATGTACACAGTGTAGATAATGGGAAGGCTATATTTGTCGCCGCATTCCCAAGCTCTCCAACTTTTTGTCCAATAAAGAACTGGTCTACAATGTTATATAGTGAGCCAACCAGCATCGCAATGATGCTCGGAATAGCAAATTTGCGTATCAATGCCCAAATACTACGTGTTCCAAGCGGATTTTCATAAGGTTTATTATTATCTTTTACTTCAGCTTCGTTATTCATCAAATACTAATTCCTCATGCTTCTTATTCTTGCCCTAATCCTTATTCTCATCACACTTCTATAAACTAGGTCATCTGGCTTAAGCTACCCTTCACGCCTTAATATTGTTCACGATAAATTCAAGCCGTTAAGCATTATACCACAAAAAGAGGACACAGCAAGCTGCGTCCTCTCTCTATTGCTATAACCCCAGATAAAAATCTTATTAACCCTTTACAGCACCTGATGTTACACCACCAACGATTGCCTTTGACAGAACAAGGTAGATAACAATTACAGGGAGAATTGCTAACAGGATGAACATGTAAACAAGTCCCAAATCGAAATCCTTTGAGTTCTGCATGCTTCGAAGGTAAGCAATCATGATAGGAAGTGTATTAACACCATCCTTCATATTTACATCAGTAACCTTTGTTGCTAACAGAGCAGGTGTGAAGTAGTTGTTCCATGAACCAACGAACTGGAAGATTGCCTGTACAGCCATAGCGGGCTTCATAATAGGAAGCACGATTCTGTTGAAGGTCATGAACTCTCCAGATCCATCTACTCTTGCTGACTCTACGATTTCCAGTGGAAGAACTGAATCCATGTACTGCTTCATATAGAAGAATACTACAGGAGCAGCTATAGAAGGAATAATCATTGAGAAATAGAACCAGTTTCCTAATCCTAAATCACCAACCAACTGGATGTAACCAAGTGAAGAAACCTGTGTAGGAATCATCATAATTGCAAGAATGAATACAAATGCTGCATTCTTAAGCTTGAAATCATATACATGAATTGCATATGCGGTAAGTGCTGAGAAATAGCAGCTAAGTAATGCAACTCCTGAAGAAATAATCAGTGAGTTCAGAAGACCTCTTCCAATACTAAGTGCATTATAGGTCTGATCAATAAACCATGCATTCTTCAAGTTCTCCCAGAAATGACCACTGGGAATTAATGTAAATCCAGCCTGTAACTCTGAGTTAGATCTACTTGCGTTAATGATAAGCAGGTAGAAAGAGAACAGACAAAGGATTGTAAGGAATGCAAGAATAAAGTAAACTACGAATCTGCTGATGAACAGCATGAGTCTTGCTCTTACATTCTCTTTTGACATATCTTTAACTTTATTATTATATGCTGCCATTACTTATCCCTCCTTCTTCTTAACTAAGAATCTGAATACAAACAAACTCAGAACAACAGAGACGATAAACAGCACCATACTGAGGGCACCACCCATACCATAGTTCTTACTCTCACCGATGAATCTCTGTAACCACATCATAAGTGTGTATGATGTCTCGTTAGGAGAACCGTTTCCTGCAGTAAGGACCTGAGGAACGTCGTACATCTGGATACCACCGATCATAGCGGTGATTACACAGTAGATAAGAATTGGTTTAAGGAGCGGAAGTGTTACCTTAAAGAATACTTTAAGTGAACTTGCTCCATCGATTGAAGCAGCTTCAAACAAGCTTGCATCAATTCCCATGATACCTGACATAAGTACCAGGGTACTGTTACCAAACCACATCAGGAAGTTCATCAGAGCTACCAGTGAACGGCTCGATACAGTGATAAACAGGAAATCTACAGTGTCGATACCCATTGAGTTAAGAATCTGGTTTACAGGACCTACATTAGAGAAGATGTTATAGAATAACATCGCAAATGCAGATGCCATGATCAGGTTAGGCATGTAGATAACTGTCTTGAAGAATCTCTGTCCTTTGATATTCAATCTGTAGCTTGTAAAGAATACCGCAAGAAGAAGAGCGATGAGGATCTGAGGTACAGCACCCATAATCCACATAATAAGGGTATTTCCAAGATATTTGAAGAACTGGATAATACCACCAGCACTGGGGGCAAATAAATCACCATAGTTCTTAAAGCCAACCCAGGTAGGTCCGACAATCTTAAGTCCAGACTTGTAGTAATCACAGAAGCTGTAATAGAAAGTCATGACCTGAGGAATAATTACGCAGCAAAGGAATACAATAAGGAAGGGTATCAGAAAAATATAGCCCCACTTGTTGTAGCTGACAACTTTTCCCCTTTTGATTTTGATTTTTTTTGCATCTTTACTCATTACTTATCCTCCCAAAGATTTTTTTTCCTTTATGAGTAAGACTCCGTAGACACATATCATGTCTTCAGAGGCTTAATCACAAAGCCTTTTTGATAGAATTAAAATCGCCAAGAATGAGCATAATTCACGACATATTTATCGCAATTTTTATTATAATTTCCATAGCCCAAAACTTCAATTGTGAACAATGTCGAATTTTGCGTACTCTCTTTGTTGTTTATGCACAATTAATAAATTTTTTACAGTATTTTTTCTTGTTGCTTTTTACCACTCTCCCAATCTTCCCTTCTGAAAACGTACATTATTTAGATAGATATGTATACAAGGTGCACATTTGTACTGCCAAATACAGATTAACATGCAAGCATGTATCTGTACTTGACTCATCGTGTATAACAAAAAACCAGGACGAGATTTCTCCCGTCCCGGCTTTTGTCAACAAGAACAAAATCCTTATTTAATTACTTAAATTAGAAGTTTGCGTTGTTTACGTTAACCTCAGGATATGTCTGAGCGATGTATGTCTTGAAGTTAGCAAGAGCTTCCTCTTCTGAACATGCACCCTTCCAAGCTTCCTGGAGGTATGTCTGAAGACCTTCGTTGCAGAGCTGATCATAAATGGTCATGTTCTCGAACTTGATGTTCTTAGCAAGCTCGCAGAAGATTGCAGTATCGTTCTGTCCACCAAGGAAATCGTTTCCGTAAGACTCGTCATTACCGAACTTAGCGTTAACTGCCTTGTTGTTAGAGAACTGCATCTGCTCTGAAACAAGCTTAGAGCATACGTCTTCGTCGTTGATGAATGTGTTCATTACATCAGCAAGCATTGTAGGGTTGTCTGATCCAGTAGGAGCAAGTAACCATGTACCACCCCAGAAGTGAGCCATAGGTCCTTCTACGATAGCCCAGTCACCAAAGCATCCCTTATCAGGATCCATTGCGTTACCCATACAGAAGTTGTAGTACCAAGCTGGTCCGAAGTAGCACATTGTCTTACCATCAGCGAACATCTGAGCGTTTGACTCATCATCCCAGATACCAGATGTTAAGCAGTAGCCGTTAGCTACGTACTCACTTGTCTGAGCCATCCAAGCTTTGATGTTGTCGTCCATCTGGAGATTTCCAGCAGCGTCAACCCAAGGAGTCTTTACGTTGTTGCTGTAAGGTCTGTAGCAAGATGCGAAAGAAGCGATCATGTAGTATCCCTTCTCCTTAGCTGTTGCAGCTACTGCATCGAACTTGTCCCAATCAGAAAGAGCAGCCTGTACTTCAGCAGGATCATCTGTTCCAAGAACGTCCTGAGCGATTGATCTTCTGTAGATCAGAGCTGAAGGACAGCACTGGAAAGAAACACCCTTAACTACACCGTTAGAATCTGAAGCAGCCTGAACAGTGTACTCGTAAGTATTGCTCATATCTGTTACGCCGAGAGCCTTAACGTCCTGAGTAAGATCTGTATCAGCATACTTAAGGATGTAATCAGCCTCTGCGAGGAACATATCAACCTTGCTGTCTGCATCTGCAGATTCCTGTGCCATAAGAGCCTCATCAAGAGCGTTCTGGTAAGCACCACCGTCAGAAGGGTTGATAATCCAGTTTACAGTAATTCCTTCGGGAACATTGTAATATGCCTCGAAGAATCCCTTGAACTCCTCATTCCAAGCGTAGATGTTGAATACTGAACCTTCTTCAACAGCTGGAGCGTCAGGAGTCTCAGTTGCAGGAGTCTCTGTTGCAGGAGTCTCTGTAGCAGGTGTTTCTGTTGCAGGTGTCTCTGTAGCAGGAGTCTCTGTTGTTGCGTTGTTTCCACAAGCTGCAAGTCCGAGAACCATAGCTGCAGAAAGAACAAGTGCTAAAACTTTTGACTTTTTCATTTTTTTCCTCCTATTAAATTTTGAAAAGTCTGCGAAGTCACAAGAACTCCGCATGGTCTATTGTAAATTTGTGTACAAGAAAAAGCAATTGTGAACAATGTGTAAATATTCCTCTTGGTTTTTGTGTATTTTTACTAATTTTCTCCTTGTTTTTTGTTAATCATTTTTTAATTAAATAATAAAAAACCGCCATTTTACGCACTTTTCAGGCGTTTTATGGCGGTGTGCACTCACGTTCCAAAATGTGAACAAATTGTTAACAACTGTTCATATTTTCATCAATTTTATACATATTTAATAATTTATTCCTTGAAAATAAGAAGAGCATACATAAGTTCTTCATCATTCTCACTTTTTACAATATTGCCTCTATATTCGCAGAGGCAACATCTTCCCTCAGGCTCGGCAAGTCTCATGTTAAGTGTAATGCAATGAAGAAACTCAAGTTGGGAATTCATCATATCCAGAACTCTCTCCCTCTCTCTGTCAGGAATTAGTGAATAGAAATTATCCAATGGCTTAACTTCATCGTCTATATCCTGGGGATCCTCAAACAGATTCTCGAGGCGTTTTGAATACAGGATTTTTCCATCCTCTTTTCTATATTTAACTATCGCTCCCGGAACCAGATCCTCAATAATCTGCATTTCCTCTGCTGTCATGCTCATCTTCATCACCCTTTTTACGCATTTTCATTCATCTTAAGAAGCTTAGCCGCCTGATCTGCTGCTATACATGCATCAATAATTTCCTGAATATCTCCGTTCATTACTTTATCGAGCTTATAAATAGTCAGGCCAATTCTATGGTCTGTTACTCTTCCCTGTGGGAAATTGTAGGTTCTAATCTTCTCTGATCTGTCTCCAGTTCCAATCTGGCTCTTTCTCAGATCCGCCTCTGCATCATGTCTCTTCTGCTCCTCCAAATCGTACAGTTTAGATTTGAGGAGTGCAAATGCCTTGGCTCTGTTCTGAATCTGGCTCTTTTCAGTCTGAGAATAAACAACAATTCCTGTAGGATAATGAGTAAGACGAACAGCTGAGTCTGTTGTATTTACGCACTGACCACCGTTTCCGGATGCTCTCATTACATCAATACGAATATCCTTATCCTCAATTACAATATCTATATCCTCAGTAACCTCCGGCATAGCGGCAACTGAAATAGTTGATGTATGAATTCTTCCGCCACTCTCAGTCTCTGGTACTCTCTGAACACGATGAACTCCACTCTCATACTTCATTACTGAATATGCGCCCTGACCTGAGATAGAGAACTGAACTTCCTTCATTCCACCGATGCCAATCTCATCAACATTGATAAGTTCGCATCTCCACCTGCGGCTCTCGGCATAGTGCACGTACATTCTGTATATCTCTGCAGCAAACAATGCGGCTTCATCTCCGCCTGCACCTGCTCTGATTTCAACGATTACGTTCTTATCATCATTAGGATCCTTGGGAAGAAGCAGAATCTTAAGTTCCTCCTCCAGCTCTTCGACACGCTTCTTAGCAGTGTTCAATTCTTCCTTGAGCATTTCCCTCATATCTTCATCTGATTCATCGCCAAGCATTGCAAGTGAATCTTCTATATCCTGCTTGCATTTCTTATACTCTTTATAAGCATCAACGATTGGCTGTAAGTCGCTCTGCTCTTTCATGAGCTTTTTGAATCTCGTCTGGTCATTGGTAACTGACGGTTCAGCTAATTCATTCAGAATTTCTTCAAACCTTCTTAAGAGATCATCTAACTTGTCAAACATTTCTGTGTCTCCTATAGTATTTATCCAATACTACTAAATTTCTATTATTTCTATCAGTTCTATTGTTTTATTTCTATTACTATCGTTTTATTTCTATTACTATCCCTCATAGACAGCGCATGCCACGCGGTCTAAGCCTGCATAGTCTTTAACAATTCTAATCTGAGAGAATCCATTACACTTGAGTATTCTCTCAAGCGCTTCACCCTGATCATAGCCAATTTCCAAAAAAACAAATGCGCCATGATTCAAATACTTATGAGCGTCCATGATAATGCGCTCATAGAAATCCAGTCCACTCTCTCCGCCATCAAGTGCGATCAGCGGCTCGTGATCCCGCACCTCGGGCATGAGTTTACATAACTCTCTTTGGGCTATATATGGAGGATTGGATACGAGTATATCAAATCTACCCAATTCCGCTCCTTCAACATCATACAGGTCACCCAGTTCGAAAATAACATTTGGTATTTTTAAATCTTCCTGATTTCTCTTAGCTACAGCTAGTGCCTTATCTGAAATATCAATGCCAACTCCTGTGCATTCATTCATGTAATGAAGAAGCGATAAAAGGATACAACCAGAGCCTGTGCACAAATCGAGTATTCTGGCGCCAGTAATCCCTGTCCTCATAACTTCTTCAACAAGAATCTCTGTGTCCTGCCTTGGAGTTAGTACATTTTCATTGACATAGAACTCGAGCCCCATGAACTCCTGCATATGAATGAGCTGTGCAAGTGGAATGTGCGATGCTCTTTTGTCTACATACGCAAAATACAATTGTTCTATCGGCTCATCTATTTCCCTGTCACCATGTACCAGTAAATCATTGTATGAGACATGGGCAAAATATTGAAGAAGCAGCCTCGCATCCAGCTTGGCTTCAGCTATATTCGCTGCCTGCAGCCTATCCATCGCCTGCCTCCAGGCATCTTGTAACGTCATAGATTCAAATCCTTCGGATCCCACTGTGTTGTATATGACAGATTAGGATCGTCTGAAACATCCGGATCAACCTCAAACTCTGTTTTAAGGAATCTCTTCCAATCGAAAACTGCTTCTACAGATGCAATCGCAACCTCTATCATATCTTCGTCTGGTTCTTTGGTTGTTATCTTCTGGAGAAGAAAACCAGGTGCAGACAAAATCTTGGTGAAGATATTATCAGTTTTTCCTGCCAATCTGATAAGTTCATAAGATATACCGGCAACAACCGGAATCAGCGCAACTCTGAGAAGAAGCTTATAAACCTGATTATCAATTCTTATAAAGAAGAACAATACGACACTCACCAGCATTACAAACAACAGGAAGCTGGTTCCACATCTTTTGTGAAGTCTTGAGCTTCTACGAACATTGCTTACAGTAAGTGCTCTTCCCCTCTCAAGACAGTTGATGCACTTATGTTCAGCGCCGTGATACATATAGGTTCTCCTGATATCCTTCATAAGCGAAATCAGTAATACATATATCAGGAATATAACTATTCGTATTACACCCTCTAACACGTTTACAACTGATTCATTGCGAATCACTCCCGACAAAAGTCCAGATAAATAAAAAGGAAGGAAGATGAATAAGCCTACGCATAACGCAATAGCAATAATGATTGTAAGTATAGAAGAAATCTTATCAAGAGTTTTCTTTTTCTTCTCCTGGCCAGGCTTCTTATTCTCGTCCTTGGTCTGATCCTCTTCTTCCTCAAAATACTCAGCAGACTTATTAAGTGCCTGCACTCCCAGAGCAAGAGAATCTATAAAATTAAAAATTCCCCTTACAAAAGGAATTTTTGTCACAAGATGATCATGCAGAATTCCTGCATACTCCTTCGTCTGGACTGCAATTTCTCCATTAGGTCTTCTTACAGCGACAGCATAAAGGTCCTTATTCTTCATCATAATTCCCTCTAAGACTGCCTGGCCGCCTATTCCAGAATATACTCTTTTCTTTTTCTTTTTATTAGCCACGGGTTATACCTCACGCTATTTTATACTTTTACCAACTAAACCTACACATGCAAGCATGTATCTGTCCTTGGCTCATCGTGTATAATCGAGTAGGTGGTGGATTTATCCACACTACTCGCCTCGCCGAGCCCGTACTGCATAGCAGCAATTTTCATTGCAGGCTCGTGTGAAAAAAATAAGGTTGGGATAAATCCCAACCTTATCCATAATCATCTTAGTTTCCCTGAACGCCGTACTTCTTATTGAACTTATCAATACGTCCACGTGCCTGGGTAGCTTTCTGCTGACCTGTATAGAATGAATGGCACTTAGAGCAAACTTCTACGTGGATTTCAGACTTGGTTGAACCTGTTACGAATGTATTTCCGCAGTTGCAGGTTACTGTTGCCTGATAATACTCAGGATGGATTCCTTCTCTCATGATAATCACCTCTCTATATATAGAATATACCGCTTAGAATTCATTAGTATTCTTACAAACAGCTTTTTTACTATATCACAGTTGTATTTCGGTTGCAACTGCAAATTTAATATTTATCTAAAGCGTTTCTTAGCGATTTCTACAAATTCATTATTGTTTCTTGTTTTCGCAAACAGATCAACAACATGGTCAACCGTTTCCTCGGGTTTGAGTCCAGAGAAGTTCTTGCGGATGATATTCATTGCCTCCTGCTCATCAGGTGTAAGCAACAGGTCATCTCTTCTGGTGCTTGATTTAGCGATATCAATAGCAGGGAATATTCTCTTTTCAGACAGTTTTCTGTCGAGAACCATTTCCATGTTACCGGTTCCCTTAAACTCCTCATATACAACATCATCCATCTTGGATCCAGTTTCAACAAGTGCTGTTGCCAGAATTGTGAGTGAACCGCCCTCGCGCATATTACGCGCTGCGCCGAAGAATCTTTTAGGCATATGGAGGGCAGCTGGATCAAGTCCACCTGACAATGTTCTTCCTGAGGGAGGAACAGTCATATTATATGCTCTGGTAAGTCTGGTAATTGAATCGAGCAGAATCATTACATCCTTTTTGCTCTCAACAAGACGTTTTGCTCTCTCTATTACCATCTCCGATACTCGCTTATGATGTTCTGGAAGTTCGTCAAAGGTAGAATAGATTACTTCAACGTTTGGACCCTCTACCTCTTCCTTCATATCCGTTACTTCCTCTGGTCTCTCATCTATAAGAAGAATAATCAGATGAACCTCCGGATTATTTTTCTTTACAGATTTTGCAACCTCCTTGAGAAGTGTTGTCTTTCCCGCCTTAGGAGGAGAGACTATCATTCCTCTCTGTCCCTTACCAACAGGGCTCATCAGATCCATTATTCGCATTGATAATGATGACCCTGATCCTGCCAGAGGCAATCTCTGATCCGGAAAAATAGGTGTCATGTCTTCAAATGGTTTTCTCTTTGCCACAAATTCGGGAGGCATACCATTTACTTTTTTTACGAATAAAAGAGCACTGAATTTCTCATTCATTGTCTTTACTCTGGTATTGCCCTCAATGATATCACCCGTTTTTAATAAGAATCTTCTAATCTGGCTTGGTGAAACATATACATCATTTTCACCAGGCAGGTAGTTCTCTGAACGGATAAATCCATATCCGTCTGACATAACCTCAAGAATGCCGCACACACCTACTCCGCTGTCCAGCTCCTGACCGCCTGCTTCCTTCTGCTGCGCATCTGCCGCTCCGGCATCTGCTCCATTCTGCGAAGTTTCATTTGCGGCAGTCTCCTGTGAACCCTCAGTTCTTTCATCTGAATTAGCAGTTTCTGCCTGTTTTTCCTTTTTCGCAGCAGCATTTTTTTTGCCAGTTCTGGTAGCTGGTGCATCCCCAGACACCTTTTCTTCTTTTGCTTCCACTTTTGATGCTGCCTTGGCTGCGTTGTTTTCAGCCTCACTCTCCGCATCCATAGCAAGCATAGCTTCAATAAGCTGTGGCTTCTTTAATTTTGTCACAGCCTCTACGCCGCGCTGCTTCGCAATTGCTCTAAGATCTGTGATTGCCAGACTCTCATACTGTTCTCTGGTCATTGTCATAAACTATTACCTCTGTCTTGGAACAAACTCCAATAAAACTCTATGCTTTGAATAATACTCTGGTGAAAACATATTATTCTGCACAATTAATAATGAACTGAAATCTTGCAGGAACTCTGCCAGATTAATCATACTTAACATAAGAAGCGGTCTTCACTCCGCCAAGATGTGTTCATTATATCTGTATCCAAGTTCAGTTGTAAAGCACTATTTTATCGATATATAGTGTTAATCAGATTAATCTCAGAAAAGTAATCTCCCTCACATTAGCTAATATTCGCAATGTGTTTCGTAAGATAATTAATGTTTATAAACCACAAGTAAGAGTAAACTAAAGAAAAAAAACATATAGTATTGGAGATGATGTAAATGAAAAGACAAGTAATAGGAATCGTACTTGCCAGCATATTGGCTCTTTCACTAGTCGGATGTGGCTCCACCCCAACTAGTAGCACTGAGTCTGGCAATAATGTACAGGAAGAGCATGTAACCGAGCCCCAAACCGATATAGAATCAGGAGTATCTCAGGACTATATTGAGCCAGACAATGGCAACTCTACACAAAATGATGCTGATGAACCAGCTCAGAGTGTGAACACCGATTCAGCGCCCGACAATGAAGCAATCAATTTCTTCATTGATAGAAATATAAGTAACAATGACCGTCTAATCGATCTATTGTTTACTGACAAAGACGAAGCAGGAAACCCCTCGATGCTTTATGCAAAAGGTGGCAACCACAGCGAGATAACGCTTTGTAATTATCAGATTGTATCGGGATCCATTGATAACTGCAGCAAAGAGAATTCAATTATCATATACGCAGATTGTTTGTACAACGACAACGATTCCGATCCGCTATGCATCAATATGTACCCTTCCGGAGAAGGCAACACATGGGAGATGATGATTACCAGTCCTTCGGACCTGGAAGGTTTCTATTCAATCGGTGGTGATGGTCCAGCTGTCACAGCATCAAACAATTCATCTTCTGTTAATCTCGATAATCCTTCATATTGGTTCGTTAACTACACTTTTACAAGCGACGATGAGGAATCTTCTTTCAAACTGATAAGTGATAATGGTGGTGATCCTACCAAAATAGAAATCGTTCTTGGTGATCCATATTATGTGAATAATACATTCGACATAGACAGCTTCTCAGTGCAACAGCATGGTTCCATGTACACTGTCACACTATCGTATATGAATTATGATTCCAGTGGCGAACCCCTTCTGTCGGCTTTAGATTTCGATTGTCAGGACGGCGAAGCACAGGTAAGTGCTCCGGGCAACATGGTTGGACATTATAAAGGATTTTAAGAAACTTTTTTAGATATTTTCTACATTGCCTATGGAACAGTAAGAAATCCAATTTCACTTATGCAGATATCATCATATTTTGTACCTTTCTCTGCACTATATATTACGAAGGATACTTTCTTTACCACATGAACCTTACCGAAGCGAACATAATTGCTGAATGCATAGTCACTCACACTAAAATTCGTAGTCCCAGCGACAAGACCATATTCAAATAAGTCAAACATTTCTTCCGTTCCATCATCCAGCATAACATTTATCCATCTGACTTTTCCATTCTGCTTATAATGGTCATTGCTCTTGAAATAACCATTAGCAATATAGAAACCTGCTAGCGGAACTGCTTCATAGAATTCAAAGGTTACTGTCTCTCCAACTCCTTCTCCAGAAATCCCCTCTACCCACGCCGTTTTAGAATTATTATCAATCAGATTCTTTGGTGCATATTTGCCACTTCCGGGTTCAAGTTCTGAAGTTGCAGTGACACTCTTAATTTTCGAGTTTGGTATATCATCCAGTTCCATATCCGACAGATCAATATTTTCATATTTGCCTGCTATATCAGAATAGCCCTTTTCTTCGTCATCCTGAGAGTCATTCACATCCATATTTTCACCCTCAGGATAGTCTTCATAATAATCTTCCATTGGAATTTCGGTATACTGAGTTTCCCCATCATCAAAAGCTTCATCTTCTATGAGTACTTCTGGCTGTTGCTCTTCGCTAGTCTCATACGCATTATTAAATCCCATTTCCAACTCGTTCTGCTGAGCAGAATATGGTTGCATTGCCAAGTCTTCTATTCCATCTGAACCTGCATATGGATTAAAGGAATGCTGAGCCGCATAGCGGTCGCCTTCCGGAAACTTAATGATACCCGTGAGGAATAAGACAGCAACTGACGCTATCAGAATACCTATTGTAGATATTATCCCAAACAGGTATTTACTCTTATTCTTGGCACCAGCGCCAGCAGCCAAAACCTGCTGGACATTCTGTTGCATAGTTTCTATCGGCTGAACCTGCTGCTCATTTTGCTGCACTGCTTCCATAGGCTGAACCTGCTGCTCATTTTGCTGCACTGCTTCCATAGGCTGAACCTGCTGTTCATTTTGCTGCACTGCTTCCATAGGCTGAACCTGCTGCCCGCTCGGCTGCGCGGCTGCCGTATACACTGACTGCGATGTCTGACCAGTTTCTGGATTAAACCAGTTAACAACCGTTACAGGTTGACCATTGTCATCAGTAGCATCAAACTGTTTAAAATACAAACCCGAATTATTATCCCACTGATAATCCTCCGGCGGATTAAAATTAGCCATATTCTTCAATCCTCTCCTAAGCTTTTCACCTTTAGATTTCTATCTTTTTATAATAGTATTTACTGTAGTCATGATCGCTGTAGTCTCCCGTCTGGTAGCCACCGAAATGCTTATAATAGACAACCTCGACCATAGCTGGAAGAAGCCAATTATTTGCTACATCTCTCATATGCGCTTCCTTTGCTTCTCGCTCCATATCTCTACCAGCTTTAAGCAAATCCTTCTTGCCCGCCAATACGTTTGGTGCATCAGCAATTGCGCCAAAGATACCCGGAATTCCCTCAGTTACAATAGACCTCATGCCAGCCGAGAAGTTTCCTTCCGACTTCTCAATCTGATATTTAGCCCACTTTAAGCATTCCAGTTCCTCCTTCGCCTCCTGACCAAGATCACTGGTATCCTTCTGAACAGTTTCCTCAAGTTGCCTTATACTCTCATTAAGTCTATAACTAATTTCCTCTCGTCCGCTTTTATTCAACAACTGATACAGAGTTTGGAAACTTACATTATTATTAGAAAGATAGTGATAATATTCCTCAGGAGTCATACTTGTTAGCACATTTTTGAATGAGTGGTAATATGGATTCTTTTTAACCGCCTCATCATCAAAAACCATCACCTGCTTTTTAGCCGGTGCCTGCACCAGCTCTGGTCCCTGCATATTGTTTTGCCCAGCATCTTGATTCTGGTCATCTGACGAACTCGAATCACCATTTTCCTGGTCGACATTATTCTGTTCATCATCTTCCTCAAGTTCACGAAGAGCGGCCTCCAATGGAGAAAGAGGCTTGAGACTATCTGTATTAATGTCGCCCTTGAATTTTGAACTTTCTTCAGGCAGAAAGACCTGCTCAACAGAATAATAATCAACATCCAGCGACAACTCCCATATTCCAGCCACATCATTATAGATAAGAAGAACATCATAGGTATAATCACAGGGTTCTAACTCCATCAGTTGTTCAAGAACATAAACACCTGCTTTTGCTTTATACATAGCTTCATCAGAAGTCCAATCCGTTATGTTATAACGCCCTGAATTCTTAAAATCCCTCGACAGCTGATCTATTTCAGCACTAGTTGCTGTATGCATATGCGCATAGGTTGTCTGATGGACGCGGACAATAGCTACACTGTTATCATTCGCAATCTGATTAACCTGATATGTTGCCTCAATACCTGAGTAGATAGTACCGAGAATATAATCAGCTGAATTCTCTCTGATATATTCAACCGCTCCGTCCACGTCTCCTTTGTATTTCTTGAAGTCACTAACGTCAACATAGGCATCCATCATTGCTTCACGAATTGTCTGACCATAAAAATACCGGTTATTGAAGTCCGCTGTTCCCTTCGCTGAATATACTGGTTCTGATCTAAACGAACCACCATGTGTAATATAGTAGAAATATTCATCCATCGCCGGAATGATATTATCGACAGGAATACTGCTGCCGGACGATACGCTATTATTGTCTGGGCTATTGCCATCCACATTATTATCTACTCCGCTAGCATCTCCATTTGCCTTATCCCCTGCGTCGGTGTTACTATCGCCTTCTGAACTTACATCAGAATCTATAACTGCGTTTCCATTCGTATCTACACTGGTATCTGTTCCGTCAGCTGATGAATCAGACAAATATGGATCTCTTCTCAATCTGAACGGAGCTTTCTGAATATTCCGAGCAGGAATACTAGCCGCATAGCTCTCTTCCATTGTGAAGGCCGCTCTGTCAAATGTTCCTGTAACCGCAGGAGATACATCCACCATATTACCCCAGTCACCAACATACAGAAGCGAAGTTTCCTCGAAAGGACTATCTGGTAGGCGGTCAGTTATACGGAAATTCACAGCAAGATCATTCGCTGCAATTGCATCAATATATCCATTCTGCGTCACAAATGATGCTACCGGATACTGCGAGATAACTTTCGCCTTAGTTCCTGATTCATCCATCGCATATAAATACATATCCTCTGTGCTCTGGAACACCACCTTTCCATCACAGGTACTAAGTCCTGTTCCATTCATGCACCTGGTGTCCTCAATTCTTCCACTTTTATCAATACAAAGAATCTGGTTGGTATTATATGAGCTGTCATCCATATGGCAAACTTCAAGATACAAGTGCGTAGCCGTTGTTGCTGATGCCACAAATGTATCTCTATCTCCCATAGGGCGAATCGTTCCTACACTCTGCGCATCCGCATCCAGGCGGAAGTACTCTCCGACATATCTCCCCTGCTCATTCTGGCACAGGGTGAGTGCATATATATCGCTCCCATCTGTTTCAACCTGAAATACGCGATATGTATCATTTCCAAAACGATGATACTGCGGATTAGTTGTGAGCTTATCAAGTGAATCGATATTGGAAATGCGATAGAAAGCTCCTCCAACTTTTCGATCTGATGGAAGCTGATAATCCTTATAATCTGAATACAACTCATAATTGGTATCGGTAAAATATAGCGAGTTATCAAAAATAATTATGTTGGCAGCATAGAAATCAGCAAGTGGTATGACTTTATCTGTTTTTTTGCTGGTAGCCACCAAAAAACCAGTCTCATCATCCGCCGGTCCAAAAATCCAGTCTTCGTTTTCTGCAAAGAACTTATTTGGATCAGAATTATATGCAAGTACCTCCGACTCATTGTACTTTTTCTCGCTACTGTCAAATGTACTCAGAAGATTTGCCTCAAGTAACTCTCCATTATAAGGATATGCCTCCTTAACCATTACCGGCTCTTTATCAAGACCATAGGTCTCCACAATCGCATCATCCAGGAGATGCGGCTGCTCAACATAATTCTTATTCGTTTCTATTACTACAAACATGAAAAAGAGTAATATCATGTTCAAAAGAATAAGTGGAAACAGGAATTTTGTATTTATTTTTCTCGACCTATTTTTCATATCAATTATCCTCTGCATCCATTCGCTGCTTATCTACGACAAATTCAATCATCTTTGAACCGGTATCCGGCCAATACTCAATATCTTTAAAATTCGCTTCGATCATCAGATCTCCTCTTTCACCTTTGGAGGTGTACACATGAAACCAGGTTTCTTCCTTCGTTGTTGTTCCACCAATAGCCAATTCAGCTCTGCAAGCTTCACCATTCACCTCAATAATTGTTGATGATACAATATGAAGCGTTATGAGCTCCGATTCCGATTTCTTGCTATCCTTCTCGACGAACCAATATCCATCGTATACACACGGAACTGACTCTTCGTTTGAAACATCCTGATTGCCCTGTGTTTCGCCATACTCATTAGTGCCTGTGGATTCATTTGAACCAGCGCCTTCATTCGAGCTACCATTTCCATTTGAACCTGTATCTATTGTATATTCTAATGTACGACCCGAATCCATACTCTCTGCTTCAGCAAGCTCTGTCCCGTCATTTTGTGGTTCCTCAAGCTGAGCCAGATTATTCCCCCCGCTATCGTTGTCACTAGTAACATCTGTAGCCTGAGTATTTGAGTAAATCTCACTCTTAGCTGAACGTCTCACCTGAAGCGCAATCAGTCCGACAATAATAACAATAGCCATGACACATGCACCATACAGCATTACCCAGGTCAATCCCCTTTTGATTTTGCCAGGCTTCTTCACCGGATAAACGCTTGTGGTGCACTCTCCTGTATCTGCGTTAAACCAATTTACAATCTGACTCTTAGTGCCGTCAGCATTCTCCTCAATATGCTGGTCATAGAAAAGTCCTGACTTTTCATCATACATATATCCGTTTGGTGGAAGATATTTCGCCATACTCCTGTCCCTCTTCTGTTCGTAAATTCTACAAATCAATTATGTGGATATTTATTCCCTTCTTCATGCCGAGCCCATGCTTCATAACAGCAATATTCACTACCGGCTCGTGTGTATAAAAATAAGTGGGTACACAGTCATACCCACTTATACATTATCAGTTCTATTTTTGTTACAACATTCTATATATTACGATACACATTGCATATCTTCACATTATCCTAATCTCACTACCTTAAGATGACTAATCACTGTAGTTCCAACTCCTGCTTCAGATTCAATACGTATTCCGTACCCTGGTCCACAGGCGATGCGAATTCTCTTTTGTATATTGGCAAGAGCAATTCCTTTAATTCCTCCCTCGCTAGGACTTTCTTCTTTTTCTATTTTATCCATAATTTCAGATAGACGATTCTTATCAATTCCACATCCATCATCAGATATGTATATATACAAATCATCCTCTATACATGTTTTTATTGAGATATTTATTTTCTTTTTTCCACTCAGACCATGAGCAATTGCGTTCTCTATCAGCGGTTGCAAAATCATCCTGGGGATATAGATATCTTCAAAATAATCCTCCACATCATAAGAATACTCAATTTTCCCTGGATACCTGACCTTCATAATTCCTACATATTGCTCAAGAATATGAAATTCTTCCATGAGGGTAATCAATTCGTCAGGAGAATTCGAATATCTGAGAAGCCATGACAACTCATCACACATGTGTGTTGCTTCGTTTTTTTCACCCTTATTAATCAACGAACGAACCGCAGTCAAAGTATTAACCGTAAAATGCGAGCTAATCTGCTTTTTGAGCAGACTCGTCATTGTTCGCTCATTTTCAAGCTGTGCCTCCTGAACCTGCATCTTGCTTTCCATAAGCTGCCGCTCCTGTGGACCAAGTGCCGTCTTATTCCAATAGAAAGTATAGAAGGCGATAATACCAACTAAAATAATGAGCATTATCGGTAGGGCAATATAAAAATAACCACTCAGTTCCTGGGACATGGTATTGTCGCAGTATACTAATAAAGTAAGTCCGGTAAGCCCTATGCTCTGCTCCTTGTATATCACACTATCATTTTTTATTGCCTCAATATCTTCGTATCTGATATCCCTGTTGGCACACAGTATCTGTTCTCCGGATATTAGCACGATTCCCATGTAATCTATTTCTGAGTAGTCCGTGAAAATATATTCTAGTTTCGCTTTGTCCAATAGCAATACAACATAGCCAAGCTCCTCTGACATATCAGTAATTTCTCTGGCAGTTCCGATTACCGCGACACCATTTGCATTAACTAGAAAATTATTCAGTTGTCCCTTTTCAAGCAGAATTTTCACTCTGGTTAGAACCGTATTCGAGCATTTTCCCTTTAATCTATAACACAAGCCTTCTCTTCCAATCACTATGATATCACTCACCGGATTGTCAGTTCGAATAATAGCTAGAACATCTTCCGACACTTCACCACCATAATCGTAGAATTCCTTTGTCTCTACGATACCAGCAAGTTTCACGACTCTACTGTTATATGCGAGGAAATAACTAATCTCTTCTATCGATCTGAGTTCATCCTCAACCCTTGAAAGAATTGCCTCAGATTGAACCTGCGCCTGAACAGATGCGTTTTCACGAACATTCTGAATCGTAAGAAAATAGAAAGCACACCAAATAAACACCAGGCTTATACCAAGTGATGCCATGGCAATTATGAATTTTCTAAGTGTTCTCTCTTCCTTCATCTGCTACTGCACTATATCCGCTGATTCCCTCTTGTGGTAGTAATCTATTTCTTAATTATTCTTTCAAAGAATTCGTCCATCTGTGCACTCTTTGCACTTAGTTCCAGTGGATCAGGAATAAGAAGCTGATTGTCCGGAACATACATTGCATCCTCATTTATTACATCTGTTCTTGCCGACCAGGTTCCCTTTGTAAGAAATGGCTTATACCCTTCTCCTGTTCCATCACTTCCACCAAGCAGAAACCAAATGAATAACTTTGCAGCATTCACATTTTTGGATCTGGATGCAAGCATAACCGAGTAGGAACTCTTACATCCGCAAAACGGTTCGAGGTTCGTAATCGCTTCAAAGGAATAACCATAATCCTGCATTCTCAATTTGCTTGAAACCATAATTCCAAAGTCAGCTTTACCTTCAGTAGTGCCAAGTGCTTCATACACCTCATCACTACTGTTGGTAAATACAACATTTTTACTCAACTCTCCCAAGAATAATTCTGATGCTGAATTGTATTCCCCTAAATTCAGCTCTCTTCCATACAATTTTGTGTACGCTTCTTCCACAACCTGCGACTGATCCAATATGCTTCCGAATAGCGCATAAGTAGAAAATGACCGAAGTGGATTAGGTACATATATTTTTCCCTCATATTTGGGGTCTGTAAGTTCCCAGATATTTGATATCGGACATGCCTCATACTTCTCTGTATTATAGAAAAATAAATCCGCCTCTATTAAGAAACTTATCGTATCTCCCACACAATCTGGCTCCATGTTAGTTCTGATATCATCCGGAACATATGGCACCACAGCTCCCGTTTTTACCAACCTATCATAAAAGCTGCCACTATTATCGTTACACACAACCACATCGCATTCGCCTGAGCCACTATCATAATTGGTCCACACAGCCTCAACAAGATCCGGACTTCTCAAATCTCTGACCTCGACACTGAGTCCTGGATAGGCTTTCTCAAAGGCCTCTTTCACCTTCGTAATTCTGGTAGAGACAGTATATACAATCAATGTATCCTCCTTGAGTGCGGCTTCATAGAGTTCCGCCTCATTTTTCACCTCTGCCAACTGCTCTTTGCTCGACATATTATCAGCTGTATTAGCTGTACTAGCGCACCCCGTCAAAATTAATGCCGAGGCAAGAACTAGTCCCATTACCGCACTACTTATTCTATTCATCTGTTCCCTCTTCTCCTTTTATCAGGCTAATCCATTCCTGCTCGTATTCTTTTACTATTTTCTCATCATATACACGAGACGACCTATCCACCGGCAGGTATGGCTGGTAACTCATCTTGGCTCTTGCATCTATATATTCCATGTCAGAATTAATACCATTCCATGTCACTCCTAGAAATAACTCTTCTGGAACATGCTTAGGGCCAATTCCATTCAAATGCTTATTCTGAGGGCTGTTCCAAATGTAGTTGATTGTTGATATTTTCGCTTTTTCACCATATATACTTACATCCAGCCCATCAGAGTATCCCCAGTCCACCCCTGGTTCACCAAATCTAGCAATCAAAGAAGCCTCTGGCGACATCATAATATCAAGCAGTTTCTCGCATTCAGCCTCCTTGCCGGTTCCATTAATAATCACCGCTCCCGGACTTGGTTCTCTTGAGACATATAATGTGTTTCTTTCACCCTCTGGTCCCTTTAAAGGCAATACACAGATATACTTCGCCATAATTTCTGGATTACCCTGATATATAACCTCTCCAATAGAATCCGACGTGAAAGCTCCTACTATATTCTCCGGACTATTTACCATTTCTGTCAGCTGACTTGTCGAATAAGTAAACAATCTGTCATCAATCAGTCCATCCCTATACAGCTTTCTGCAATACTCTACTCCACACGCGAACTCAGGTGTTTCCGGAACGAAGGTCTCCTCACCATTTTCCAGACTGAATAAGCTGTGATACGGATCGCAGTAAATATACGCATTCATCATATAGTACAGTGGATTCAAGGCATATTCATCCATACTTCCAAGCAGCGGAATCTCATCTTTAAGCCCATTTCCATTCGGGTCCCTTTCCTTGAATGCCCTAAGCATATCCTCAAACTCGTCCGTCGTTTGCGGTATTTCAAGCGATAACGCACTCAAATAGTCCGAATTAATCCACAGAACCTGCCCACATCCACTAGAAACTGAGTCACCATAATCTCGATAGACATAATCGCCATTTGATGCTGTGTATATATAGCCATTCTCATGATATTGATCAAGGTATTCCTCTGAGGGCACAAAAGAATTACCAAACAACACAATATCAATTTCTGTGTCTGACGATGCTAAGTTCTCCAAATATTCCTCGCATCTGGTCTGTCGTATTTCAACAGGTATGATGTCCACTCCTGATTTTTCCTCTATCCAGTTCAGGTAATAATTGGATTCCAGATTCTGTACATTATCTGAATAAGGTATTCCCAAACGTAAAGAAAGAGGTGCGCTTTCCTTTGCACACCCCGGCAAAAAACATATTCCAATCACTAGGCCTACAAGCCAGCCCAATCTGCTCTTCCACCCGTTCATAATAGTCTTTCCTCGCTACTGCCTCTCAATCATCTCCTTGGGTGAAGATTTATAAAACTCTTTAAATACTTTGTAAAACTGCACATACTCCCTGTAACCACATTCAATCGCAATATCCTTGAGGAGTTTGTTCTTATCAGCAAGGAGTTCCTTGGCATGAATCATTCTCTTTTCCGTCAAATAGCAAGTCAAAGACGTATTGTAATATTTAGAGAAAAGGTTGCAGATATAATTCTTGCTAAAGCCAAACTTCTTGGACAACAAATCCAACGTGATTCTCGAAGAAAAATTATCGTCTATATAATTAATCAGCTCGTCAAAGCATGCGTTCTTTGAGCCCTCTTTGTCCTGATTCTTCTCCGGCTTTATTTCCTTAAGTCTAAGCACAAGCCGCTCAAGCACCATCTGAATATCATCTAATTGAACTGGTTTGAGTATATAATCGAACCCGGACTGCTGGAAAAAAGTTCTGACATTGTCAAAATTATCATAGGCGCTGATCATCACGAATTCGCAATCCACGCCACTTTCCTTCAAAGTCTTAATCAAGTCGTTACCACTCATCCCAATCATCTTCAAATCACAGAAAACGACGTCTGGCTTAAGACTCTTGATTTCACTGCAGGCAACTTCCGGATTAACATTGCTTCCTACTACCTCAAAGCCATTATCCATCCATGGTATTGTCCGAATAAACTCATCTAAAATTAATTCTTCATCATCCACTAAATATGCTGAGAACATATTCCTCCAATTTATCTCTTATTCTCTTTCCTCTTCTGCAATACAAAGCATACAGCAATCACTACCCATACACTTCCTATCACAATAAGCAGCCATACAGATTCCACCGGCAAAGGTCCAAGATCAGACACACTCGCCGCACCTGAATTAATCTGATCCAGGTGATAAAGCGCTGTCACATCATCGAAATTGCTCTCCATGAATGCCTCATCCACCTTCTGCTTACGTCTGGTTGCTTTTGCAGTATTCTCTATAAGCTGTCCTGCCGCACTTCTAAGGGAAGCCGAGCCATTGAATACAGGAGTAACAAAAGTATGTTCCTGATTATCTAACAACAGTTTTGTAGCATCAATCTTAACATAGTAGTGTTCGTCTTCATCGATGCCTCTGCCGCCAAGATATGCCTTATACTCATCGCTCTGCTGCGCCTTGTAAGTAACAGGTACATACCCTTCAGTTGATGAGTATCCCAGCTGCACCTCATTGGTAAGCAGGAACTGGGTGAACAGCCATGATGCCAGAACCTCCTGTGTATTAGACTTGTTGAAGATACATATTGAGGGTCCCTGCGAAATCATGTAGGGATTCTCCACATCATACTGTGGTATTGGCATAACTAACGTCTCAACCTCAACTTTGTTCTCTTCTGCAATATCGGAATGAGGCGATCCGTTACCCATCCAAGTAGCTCCAGCAGTTGAATCAATCGCAAATATACACTGCCCGGCATTAAAATAATTACCTGGATAGCTTGATATCTGGAAAGTAGAAAAGGCACCAGATTTAACATGCTCTGAAACACTGAACAGAATATCCTTAGTATCATCATTTCTGATGAGTATATCTCCCTGAGGCGTCGAATATCCTGCTCCCCTTTGCTTTAGCATTGTGATTAACATATTGTCGGTTGATTTATAGATAAATGGAATAAGTACATTCTGACCATTTATCCAATATGTGCCATCAGCATTCTTCTTAAGTGCAGCCTCCGATACTTCCCAAATAAAATCCCAGGTCATAATATCCGGAATCTCATAGCCAAGCATTTCTACTGCCTTCTTATTAACGTAAAGTGCTTCAGTAGACCTCATATATGGAACTGCATAATGCTCACCCTGAAGAATACATTCGTCCAGAAAAGAAGGAACCATCTCGTCCATACCTGGACCGTCAAATCTAAGCTCACTTCCACCAAAACCATATTTCGAGTCAGCGAACAAATCATCCAGCGGAACCACCGTATCCTGTCCTGTCATATATGTTGCTATGTGATCAGGATAAGTAATACATACATTTGGAGTTGTATCTGTAGAAATATTGGTGATTACATCATTGTAGATTCGCCCGTAATCAGTATACAATTTTATGTTAACCGACACGTTAGGATAGAGCTTCTCAAAATCCTCAATCGCCTTCTCATAAACGTTCGTCTGGCTCTTGTTGGTATCATTCTTTGCCCAGAAATTAATCTCAATCTTAGCACTGTCATCAAAGCTTTCCGGTATTTCAAAGGATTTAGACTTCTGCTGACCATGACATCCGGTTAGTGCAAGAGCCGAGGTTAACATAATAATCCCAAATAGAATTCCGTTTTTCTTTTTTCTCATCCCTTGGTACCTCCTCTGGAAACACCTTCCATAATCTTCTTACGGAAAATAAGGAATAGAATAATAAGCGGGATAGATATAATAACCACCGCTGCCATCATCGCAGGTATGTTTTCACGGCCGAATCCACTCTCGCGAATTGCCTGAATACCACTTGAAACCAGGTAGTAATCAGGATTGTCTGTAACAAGTCTTGGCCATACGTACGAATTCCAGCACTCGATAACCTTCAAAATCAAAATTGTGATAATTGTTGGCCTACAAATTGGCACCATAACTCGTAGCAGATATTTGAGATCTGACGTGCCATCTACTTTGGCTGCTTTATATAATTCGTCAGGAATCTGCTCGAAATTCTCCTTCAATAAATATATGTAGAAAACAGATGTCACAGAGGGCAGGATAAGACCAATGAAGGTATTTCTCATGTCCCAGTTGGTGATAGTCACATAATTGGTTATAACAACAAGCTCGTTAGGAATCATCATGAGCGCCAACAAGAGTGCAAATGTAACATTCTTTCCTTTAAACTTAAGTCTTGCAAATGCAAATGCTGCAAGCACAGTCACCACGAGCATAACTCCCGTAGTTATAACTGTAAAAATGATAGTATTTAAGAAATATCTTCCCAGATTGACACCTGTAAATGCATCCGCATAATTCTGAAGTGTAGGATTAGTCGCGATGAACTGAGGTATGTATTCTGCATTGTATGAGCCATAGCTCTTAATTGAGGTCAGTATCATCCAGTAAAATGGGAACAAAACAATTATTCCCCATATAACCAGGAAGAAATATGTGAAGCTCTTGCCAACTATTCTCTTTGTTCGAGCAGAACGGGTTATCTTATCATATTCAGACATATTTGACATGTTCGTTCTCCTCCTAATATTGTACTTTTTTATTACTTATCATCAGGTTAATAACCGTGATGGTAAATACTATTACAAACAGAATAAGTGCCGCTGCGGACGCATAAGATGGGTAGCCACCGCTATCGCCATAGAGCATATCGTATACATATCCAACTATCGTATTCATGCCCGCGGCATTAAGATTAGTTCCAAAAATAGCAACTTCATCCGAATATGCCTTAAATGCACCAATAAATCCAGTGATAACGAGATAGAAAATCATTGGCGAAATCATTGGAAGTGTAATCTTGTAAAATGTTCTGAATTTTGAAGTTCCGTCAATTTTAGCCGCATTATAATAATCTTTTTTTACAGACGCCAGTGCGCTCGTAAGAATAAGAACCTTAAATGGCATTACAATCCAGATAGTGTAAATGCACATAACCAGCATCTTAGCCCAGTACGGTCCATCAATGAAATCGACGCTCTCTCCACCAAAAAAATTAATAAGAAGATTTATAAGTCCGTCTGAGTACGCTGTCTTCTTAAACAAAATCATAAATACAAGACCAACTGCCAGCGTATTGGTTACATATGGCAGGAAGTAAACTGTTTCAAACAGGTTCTTAAGTGGCTTGATTGAATTGAGTGCAAGGGCAATAAGCAGCGACAAGCCTGTTGACACCGGCACAGTTATTATTACCAGAATAAAGGTATTCTTAAGTGCCTGGAGAAAATATGTATCATGCAGTACATATGAGAAATTGAACAGTCCTCTCCCTGAATATGTCTGTGAAGCAAAATTGTAGGCCTGCTCTGTCGAGTAGAACATTACATCAACAAGAGGATAGACCATAAAAAATATAAGAAACAGTAGCGCAGGCAACAGGTACAGCCACGCTTTCATATTGTTATCTTTCATTATCTTACCTGTCCCTCAAAATAAATTCGTTTCTCTGAAATCTCTTCAAACAAATGCACTTTTCCTGGCTTAAGTGAAAAAGAAACCACATTACCCTCATTAGCAATCTTGCTGTCAGAGCTTATGATAGCTCGCACAGACACACCAGTCATTGCCGGATGTTCAGATATCACTGATGTATCTCTTCCCATTACCTCAATTCCCTTGAGATTACACTTAAACAGACCATTTTCATCAGGTACAAACCCTTCTGGTCTAATACCGACATGCACCTTGCCATCTGGTGCACCAGGTGTATCAAGAACTGCTGTACCATCAAGGTAGAGTTTTTCTCCTTTGACCTCTCCCTCGAAAGTATTTATTGCTGGTGTTCCAAGGAATTTTGCGACAAACAGGTTCACCGGATTATCATACACATCCTGAGGTCTTCCAATCTGCTGAAGTACACCGTCTTTCATAACAACTATGCTGTCGGAGATACTCATCGCCTCCTCCTGATCATGTGTAACGAAAATCGTAGTGATTCCGGTTTCCCTCTGAATTCTTCTTATCTCTTCCCTTGTCTGAAGACGAAGTCTTGCATCAAGATTGGACAATGGCTCATCGAGCAGAAGTACACGTGGCATTTTCACAAGAGCTCTCGCAATAGCAACTCTCTGCTGCTGTCCTCCTGATAATTCCGAGGGCTTTCTGTCCATATACTCTCCAATTTGAACCAGATCAGCGACCTCTTTAGCCTTCCTATCCATCTCCTCCTTGCTCAGTTTCTTATCCTTCTTGAAGTTCTGAAGTGGAAAAATAATATTCTGGCGAACAGTGAGATGTGGATACAGAGCATAATTCTGGAATACAAGTCCCACCCCCCTGTTTTCAGCCGGAAGATTCGTAACATCATCCTCACCGAAGAAAATCTGCCCCTCGGTTGGACTCTCAAGTCCACTTATCATATTAAGAGTTGTACTCTTTCCACAACCGGACGGACCAAGAAGTCCTATAAGTTTGCCGTCTGGAATCTCAAAAGAAAAATTATCTACTGCGGTAACTTCCTCTTTAATCTTCTTGTTACGGTTTGGAAATCTCTTTGTCAGATTTTTAAGAACAACCTTCATTCTTCTTTCCTCATTTCTTTAATATAAAAATAAATTATAGAGTAAGGTTTTGGGCTTTGCAACAAAAAGCCCGAGCCGTTCCGTCATTTCTACCAATTATTGCTTGATTTTTTGTGCAAATTGAGTATAATGAAATCGTTTTAGTTATACTTTTTCTTTATTACATTAGGAGGAGATTATGAAAAAGTTCGTAGCAATCGCACTTGGTTTATCTATGGCTCTTGCACTTGTAGCCTGCGGAAATAACCAGACACAGACAACAAATGAAGTTACTCCTGAAGCTCAGGAAGTAACTGAGACACCTGCAACAGAGACACCTGATGTTGACGTTGAGGGAGAAACCCCTGAAGCAACCACTTCTGAGGTTACCGCTATGACACATGCAGAGTTTGATGCAGCTGAGATGGATTCACCTGTAGTAATTGAGACTTATGTTCAGGCAACACAGTCTTGGTGGCAGGATGCAATCAAGGTTTATGCACAGTCAGAAGATGGTGCTTATTTCATCTATGATATGGCTTGTGCTGAAGATCAGGCAGCTCTTCTTGTTCCTGGAACAAAGATTCGTGTAACAGGTTACAAGACTGAGTGGTCAGGCGAAGTTGAAATCGGTGACGGTACATTCGAGATCGTTGATGATGGTACTTCATTCATCGCATCAGCTACTGATGTTACTGCTCTTCTTGCTTCAGATGATCTTAGCGCACACATGAACGAGTTCGTAAGCTTCAAGGGACTTACCGTTGCTGCTTCAGAAGATGCTGAAGGCAATGAGGTAGCTTTCCTTTACAGCTATGATGGTTCAGGTACACATGATGATAACTCAGACCTTTACTTCAAGGTTGCAGACGCTGATGGTAACGTATATACCTTCACTGTAGAGTCTTACCTTTGCAACAACTCAACTGATGTTTATGCTGCAGTAGAAGCATTAAACGTTGGTGATGTTATTGATCTCGAGGGATTCCTTTACTGGTATAACGGAGTTAATCCACACATCACATCTGTTACTGTAAAATAATGAATCTAACTACAATCGAGTAGGTGGTGGATTTATCCCCACTACTCGCCTCGCCGAGCCCGTGCTGCATAGCAGCAATTTTCATTGCGGGCTCGTGTGAATATAAAAAGACACGTGTCAATGGCACGTGTCTTTTTTTGTGGGTTACACTACAAAATAATGTCTTCCCAGCCAGAGTGATAATCCATCAAGTCCCTGATAGAGAATTCGTTCACTGATATTCTGCTGATCAAGCATATCCCTAACTCTCCAGCGTAATTCCTTCTTTATCACATATTTCACTGTGTTATTGGTATTTGCATCAAGGAAACCTTCTATATCATTAACAGCATCAGGCACGATTGAGAAGAAGGAATACTGATTAACTATTCTTGGATCAATCGACGGAGGCTCTATTACTACCATTGATTTATCACTCATGTCTGAATCATACTGTGACAGAGAGCCTGTAATCTCATTAAGCATATCAACCGTGAAAACTGAAGTCTGCTTACTGTTTAACTTATCCTGGTAAGCCTTTGGCAGAAGTGAATGCATCTCCTTAATATCAATACGCCATATCATACAATCACGCGTATTCATCTTATTCAGATCTCTCTCAGTAGTCGCAAAATGAAGAGCGATAAGTGGTGAATGTGACCAGTCTAATAACCTTGTAGGCAAACCATGATGCTGTCCCAGAATCATCTGTCTCCAGACGCTCCTCTCAATCGCAGGATCTTCCAGAACTCCATACTTGGTAAAATTCATCAGAATACATGGTTCCAATTCCTTCTTATTATTCTTGCAGTTTCTATACAGAGATGTCTGCAATTGAAAATCAACATTTGGCATTCCTCTATATACATACAGACTTCTGTTTCTTCCCAAATCCTCTCTGTATTCTTGCTCAGTAATAAGTGGAAGAACATCATCTATGGAATCAATAATTACTTCTTTAACCATATCTGCAATTTCTCCTCTTCTTTTCTAATTGCCGCCACGTCCAGATTGAGAACATGCTTCTCGACCTCACTGATTACTGCTGCCATCTCAGACGGATAACTATATTCCTTTAGCTGGGCTACCGCCAAATCGGCTGTCTCCATATCAAATTCCTGAAGAGCATTCTCAATTGTCTTAATTCCTGACTGAACAACATCTGGATCAAATGGCTTAAGCTTCTCTTCTTCCTTGGAAACAACACCCGGAACAAGTTCAAGATTTCTCAAAAACTCCTCATAGTCCGCGATGAAGTTTTCAGTCTGATTAAGTATATATTCCCTGTCATTATCCCTTGCAGCGAACTCAAGCGCCTTAGCCTTGTCAGACAATTCCATTGCACCAATTGTCTTACTTGTTCCCTTGAGCGCATGGACCTTAATTCTATAATCTTCCCTAGATCTATCAGTATCTGATGTCTTATATTCATAGAACAGATCACTCACCTCGCGGACAGTCTCTGCTCCCTTTTTATACAGCTGAATAGCGGTCTGAATAATAACATCCTTCGTCGGTAGATACAGGTATGTCTGCGACCAGTCAATTCCCGGAACATCAGGAAGTGGTGCATCTGCGGCTGCGCTATCTTCTACAGAAGCAGTATCATTAACCTCTTCTTCAACAGCAGTCTTCACAGCCTTTTGCGCCCGTTTTGCCATTTCCTTCTCAGCCTTCATCTTTTCTTCAATCTGCTCTATACACTTCTGCGCGGCATCATGCAGACTTAAAGATTCATCGGCATTACGTGATACAGGCACGAAGAAATTGGTCTTTGCAACAGTCCCAGTTCCATACTCGGAAGACAAAATAAGATTACCACCCATTAGTGATACAATCTTCTTTGCGCGATACAGTCCAAGTCCGGCTCCGCCATGACTACGTGGTCCCTTTTCCTCATGCTGGTAGAATGCCTCAAATACGTTATCTATATCAACACTCCTGATTCCTGAACCAGTATCCGATATCTCGCAGGTAATCTCCTCGTTTCCCACTCTTGCGCCTGTCTGATACATTGTAAGGCACACGCTTCCACTATTGGTATATCGAATCGCATTATCTAATAGCGCCGACAGAACCGTATAAATACGATCTTCATCTCCCACAAAAAAAGTATTCCCTTTCTCTGGCAGACGAATCTCTAATTTAAGTTTCTTTTCCTTTGCTATAGGAATATAGGTACTAAGCAACTTCTCAAGGACTTTTCGTAAATCAAGTTCCTCCTCCCTGAGCACCATTTTTCCTTTTTCAAGAGAAGTATAATCCATCAAGGCTTCTGAGAGTCCTAATAAATAGCGTGAATTGCCCTCTATTCTCTTAAGCAGTTCTCTCTTTTGCTTCTCGTCTATCTCATCATTTTTGAGGCTCTCCCCTGACATAAGGATAGTTCTTGCAGGTGCACGAAGATTCTTGGCCATACGGAGAATTGAATCCATATTAGTGCTGGTAGAATCCTTGGCCTCATCATACATAGCTTCAACAACCACCAGCATATCCTGGCTCGCTCTCTCCTGCTGAAGATTCTTATCTTCCTTATCCTTCAGGGTTCCAACAAGCAGAAGTACAAACCACATGCATATTATGATTGCTCCAGTGCAGGTTATGTACTGATAGATACTCATAAGCTGTTCCCCAGAGGATATGAATAAGAACAACAATCCTGACTCCTCAACAAGCGCAGTTACACCACTTGCTAGCCTGCTCTGAAAGAAAGCAACTACAGGCCACTGAAGAAGGCACACTATTTGAAACATCAGAGGGCTTTCCGTTGCTATCGACATCTGGTATGCCAGAATTGCAGTTATTAATGCAAAAGTGCAACAGAATACCCGACCATGAGTTCTTTTCTTAGTCATGATAATAAAAACTATTATCGACAAAGTTATCTCACCAAGCAGGATAAATACTTCCTGCGAGGGAAAAGAGTACCATCCAATATAAAATACAATAGTGAGGAAAGCCTCAATGCCAAAGACCAGTACTGCGAGAGTTTTTCCATAATGTTCCATTCTATTATCCATGGATTGTTACCCCCTTCGGCAATACAAAATCAAGACCCTGTTTAATGATCTCCGCCTTCCATTCTGTGACATCCTTAACAAGCTCACCATCAAAATTCATTTCAACTGGCTTGTCATCTTTTCTTCTTATTCGAATAGAACGGCATTCTCCATATATTGAATACTTTTCAAATTTTTCTTTTCTGCCTTTTATTGTATGAGACACAAGTGGCAATGCTGTAATACCCTGATAATCTCCACCAAGCATGAACACTGCTCGTCCATCAGCAACCATTGCCTCCTTGTCGAAGTGCATCATTCCTCCCAGAACAACGCCATTTCCGAAGAATATCTCACCCATCTTGCCTTCATACAGTCTGTTGTCTATATATACCTCATAATCGAGTGGCGTTGCCTTGAAGATTGTGTTAAGGAAAGCGAGCACATACGGTGCCATTCGGCCAAACACTCTTAAGTTTCTATAGTTCTCAACCTTATTAACAATTCTCGAATCAAGACCTGTCGAAAACGTATTCAGCGCCAGGCCATGATTAGTTCTGATGTAATCAATCTTCTGAGTCTCACCATCTATAAGGTTTTCTATATTCTTGAAGTACTCCTCATCACTTCCAAAGGTCTTCATGAAGTCATTGGTCATGCCACCTGGACATATAGCGAGCTCAACTCTGCCAAAGTCCTCAATACCATTTAAGATATTTCTTGCTGTTCCAGAACCTCCGCAGCTGTAGATTCTGAGTCTTCCCTTATCAAAATAGTTCTGAACCTTTCGAACAATCTCAGTCTCATCGCCTGCACCTGCCGAAGTGAAGATAAATGATCTGATATCTGTTCTTCTATCAAGAATATCTCGAAGACCAGACATATAATCCCTGTTTCCTACTGTCGGATTGATAATGAAAATGTGCGTAAGCTGATTATCATCATCCCTGCCAGATGCCACATTGTTATCTTTAACATCCCTGTTAAACTGTCGTCTGAGCTTGGCCTTCTCCTCATTGTCCAGAGTATCAAGAACAACCGTTCCTTCATCCTCATATTCTTCGTTATTTTCAGAGTTTGCCCTGTCCTTTTCAATTAGGTAGGCTGGCAAGTACTGAAGCAGTGTCTTTTCAAGCGCCCTACCCAAAATAGGCTTTGCCATATAATCAGTAAAACCATAATCAAGGTACATCTCCTTAGCACCAGAAACTGCATTTGCTGTAAGTGCAATAATCGGTGTCCCCTCTGCCAAACCCTTTTCATTTATCTGCTTAAGAGTTTCAACACCATCTAGTTCAGGCATAAGGTGATCCAGGAAGATTACGTGGTATTCCTTCTTATCGATAAGTTCCAGTGCCTCCCTGCCATTTACCGCAGTATCAATCTGAATCTGGGTTCTGTGAAGAAGCAGGCTCGCAACCTTAAGATTCATATCATTGTCATCTGCAATAAGAATTCTAGCCCCAGGCGCCCTGAAGGTCTGCTGCTCGTTCCTGTCTCGCTCCTGCTGGAACATCTTGAAACGAGTTTCAAAATCTCCGATTGGATCAAAAGAGACTACTCTCTGGGTCAGTCTTAATGTGAATACCGATCCTTTACCATACGTACTCTTAAGAGAAATATTACCTCTCATCATACGGACATACTGGCCGACGATAGCAAGACCTAATCCACTTCCTTCAACATTCTTACTTCGCTTCTGGTCCGCCCATTCAAAAGCATCGAATATGTGTCTCTGCTCATCTGGCTGAATTCCCTTACCAGTATCCGCAACCTCTACAATAAGAACAATCTCTTCCTCATCTCGTCTCGCATAGTTGGCCTTTACTGTGATGCTGCCCTTGTTAGTATACTGGCAGGCATTATTAAGCAGGTTGCGTAGTATTTGTGCAACCTTTATCTCATCCCCATACAGAAAATCTGGAATCTCCGGATCAACCTGAGTAATCAGCTCAATTCCTTTTTTTCTAGTCTCATCATAGGTATCCTGCATAAGCTCATTGAGAATTGAGCTAAGTCTGTACTCAACAGGAATTATGTCCATCTTGCCGGACTCAAGTTTCGAGTAATCCAGAATATCATTAACTGTGGACAGAAGCTTCTTACCTGACTCCTGCATGCTCATTGCATAGTTCTTAACCTGAGCATCACTACTCTCCCTGTAGATCATCTCATTCATTCCGAGAATAGCATTGATAGGTGTTCTGATTTCATGCGACATATTTGCAAGGAAACTACTCTTTGCATCACTCGCCTCTATCAGCTCGTTGATCATCTTACCTTCTTCTGTCATGTCAAAGACTGTGCAGATATAACAGTAATTCTCGTCGTTTTCATCCTTTGCAACATTGAGATAAACCGTGCATTTTCTGTCCTGCTCGCGGCTCTGGAATCTGAAGCAGTCCTCACCTGCTGCCGCTCTTTCAAAAAGAGTCTTTTCCGACATTCCATTGAGTTCAAACAGCTCCGAGATTCTCTGCCCTCTGACATTGGTTATACCAAGCATCCTTGAAGCGGCAGGATTCATAACAAGCAGATGTCTGTCCATATCAAATGCCATAAATGCAGTCTTAACATTCTCATACATAAATGTAGACAGATTATCCTCACATATGTCATAAGTATGGAATCTGTTTGCAATGTATACCATGAACAGATAGGTCAGTGCTCCACCAATAGGAGCAGTTGATACTATCTCAATCCCAAGCCTCGGGAAAAGAAAATCCGGCACTGTAGCAAGGAACATGAATATATTAGTCAGCGTCAACAGGAATCTGAATCTTCTGTCTCTCGCATATATCGTCTTCATCTTCCATCTGATGATAAGTGCAATAAGCATAACAATAACTATGCCAAGATATATTACATGCGCAATTTCTCCAACTGTATCTGCGCTCAGATAGAAGGTGATTCCGTCGACAATCACAAAACTCTTATCTTCACCAACTGCAAACATCACCAGGTCTGCAATGGATATTCCTCCCATCACAAGCCCCATGAAGAATCTGGCAGTCTTATTGATATCTCCCTTATATGCAAACCACATCATCTCCCCGATAAGGAAACAATCCGCGCCAAAAAGTCCAATAAATCTCCATACCTTCGCCTGTGCAATAACCTCGGAAAAACCAAGAAATGCATAGCCAATATTCCACAGGGTACATGCAATACCCATCACAATCAGATATTTATTGATATCACTCGATTTTTTACACTTTCTGTAATAGTCCTGCGCAACAAAGAAGACCACGGATGCGCATATGACTAAGGCCATACTGATAATCATTCCTGATCCTCCTCTCTGATGGTAAGATTCTTCGGCAGATGCTTAAATAACATCTCCTCCAGTTCCCTTCCAACAATAGGTTTACTAATATAATCTGTGAATCCCTTCTCGATATACATATCCTTCGCGCCAGCAATTGCATTGGCCGTAAGCACTATTACCGGAGCGTCTGTGAGATGCTGCTGCTTAATGCAAGATAATACCTCGAGTCCATCCATTCCTGGCATCATATGATCCAAAAGAATAAGATCATACTGATTATCCTTGAGCTTCACCAGCGCCTCTGCACCAGACATGCATGTATCGATAGTTACTCCGGTCTCACCTAGCAGAAGGCCTAGAACCTGGAGATTGGTATCGTTATCATCAACTGCCAGAATTCGTGCCTCCGGAGCGATAAACAGCCTGTGATACTCAGGCTGAACCTTTCTTCTCTTGGCTTCATAAGATTCCTTACTGATCTTATCCCATGAAACAACCTGCTGAGGAAGTGAGAAATAGAAGTCGGAGCCTTTTCCGTATTCACTGGAAACCTTAAGTTCTCCCTCCATCAGCTTTACAAGATGAGACGAAATAGCAAGGCCAAGACCTGTACCCTCGATTCGTCTGTTCTTAGTCTCATCAACTCGCTCAAACGCGCTAAATAATCTTCTGATATCTTCCTGCTTAATACCTTTTCCTGTATCAGACACATGCACTTCAAGTTCAAGGCTGTCCGAATTCTTAGTGGCCATACCTACACTCAGCTGGATTGTTCCGTAATCCGTATACTTGATTGCATTAGTCAGAAGATTGGTGATGATCTGACGTATTCTTGTATCATCTCCAATTAGTTTATCAGGGAGATTTTCATCTACAGATACATTTAATTTAAGGTCTTTCTTCTTTGCCCTGTCTTCAGACATGAGAATTAAGTCCTTTATCAGAGAACCCAGTGAATATTCCTTCTTCTGAATCTCAATCGTACCGTTCTCAATCTTGGAAACATCAAGAATTTCGCTAATGATAGACAGAAGAACTGCTCCGGAATTATCAATATTCTCAGCGTATTCCTGAATTCTTTCATCCTTGCTCTCACGCTGAATCATCTCGTTAAGGCCTAAGATAGCATGAATTGGCGTTCTGATCTCATGGCTCATATTTGAGAGGAATTCACTCTTCGACTGGTTGGCCACATCAAGCTTCTCAAGAATCTTCTCCTCATCACTATAGTCCATGACCGTGCAGGATATCATGTAGGGGTAATGCTTCTCATCATATGCCTCTTTTAAGGTAATCATTGTCGCAATCCCCGTTCTGCTTGCTTTGGCCTTAAAAGAAACTTCCTCACCAGATTTAAGCCTCTCAATGAGCTTATCCCTATCTTCCATGGACACCTCGAAGATTTCTTCAATTCCTTTATCTCTCTCAACAGCTGAAAGACCAATCAAAGTTCTCGCATATGGATTGGCCTCTTTTACCTTGAGTTCGAGATTAAATGCAATTATTCCAGACTGTGAGAAATTGTACACATAGTGCGAGATGTTCGCTCCCGTCAATCGCGAAGCATTATATCTTTTTGTAATGTAAATGATAATCAGGAATGCCGCTCCAGCTCCAACAGCCGAAGATGACACAGAAGGCATACCAAACAATGCCATAACTATATCCGGGATGTAGCCCAGAATTATAAGAAATGCAGACAGACCAATAAAACGTACATAATTACGCTCTCTGACATAACTTGTGCGTTTATACCATATCAGGCTGTATATGGAAACAATAATGATGACCAGGATGATAAAAAGGAAATGGACAACTGTCAGGGGATTATTCGTGATGTGATAAGTTGTTCTTCCACCAAAATGAACATAATCTCCTGTGGACAGATTAGTAATCATTCTGAAATCGACAACGTCCAGTGCGAGCATTATTATGTGCAGGAAAATCTTTCTACCCTTTGACTTGGACACCTGCTCCGCCAGATAAAAAATAGTTGCCGTGACAAATGTTTCAATACCCAAATTGGCAACTATTCTGGCAGCGTGAGCAAACCCGACATTTGCAGAAAAACCCATCACACCATATCCGCAGGTCCACAAAAAAGCGCCAAGACCAATCAGCAAAGTGTAACGGGCATAAGTATTTTTCAAGCCTTCTGTCTGGAAAAAGCGCACACACATAAGGCTCACAAGAACCGATATAATAATCAAAACAATATTAATATACATATTCCTAAGTTCTTTCTGCTATTGAATTATTCTTGATTTTTCTTGTAACCAGAATCAATACCCTCACTCGCATAGGATACTCTGATATTCCAATCTGCGTATGACTTGTAGAATCCATTAAAGATTCTCTCTGTTATGATTGGAACTTCTTCTGCGTTGGTTCCCATGAGGATTACCAGGAACTGAAGGTTACTGTATCTGGTACATACATCAACAGTTCTGATTGTATTTCTGATTGAACGCTCCATAGCAGTTACTGCTTCTTCAATTCTCTCAATATAGATCGAGCCGACATCCTCTGTGTTCAAGGTAATCATAACAAGCTGAACTTCATGCTCATATCTCTTTTCCATATTGCGGATATATTCAAATATCTGAGCAAACTCATGGTAATCTACACTCATTGCTCCCTTGTATTCTCCATATACTCTGAAGTTCTCTACAAGGGCCTTTAAGTCGATATTCTCATTTCTTCCAGTATAATTGCCATGTCTCTGATAGAAATGATAATGTCTCTTACCCGTCTGCTTCGCATAATATAGCGCATTATCTGCATGCGTGAAAATATCACTTGGCATGTCGGTTGGTTGACATAACACAACGCCTGCTGATATCGAATTCTCTTCAAATGCAGGTTCATCCTTTATTGACGCATCAAAATCTGCATATAACTTATCGAGAATAACCGCAGCGTCGGATGCTTTATTTACATGTCCAAAGATGAACATCTCATCTCCGCCGCTTCTACAACCATAAATTCCTTCGCCAAGACCTCTTATCGCATCTCCCAACTTCATTAGGAGATCATCTCCATATTTGTATCCATGAAGATCATTCACCTTTTTGAGATTATCTACGTCCATGACTGCCAGGAAGCCGCTTCCTCTTAACATCTCATCTCCGACCATTCTCTCGCCCGCATTACGCATTAGAAGTCCTGTCATTGGATCTGTATCAGAGGTCTCTTTATCATCTGTTCCAAGATACTTGGAAACAAGCGAGCTACCATTTGTTCTGTTTCCTTCTTCATCTCTGGTATCACCCTCGAGATTGAGTTTCCCATCATCAAACAGCTTTAAGAATACTTCAAGATATGATGGATCAAACTGGCTGCCACTTCCGTTCACCAGCTCCTCACGTATAACCTGTGCTTTGAGAGCATTTCTGTAAACTCTCTTTGAGCTCATTGCATCATATGCATCTGCTATGCAGACAATTCTGGCAATTTCAGGTATTTCATCCCCCTTGAGGCCATTAGGGTATCCCTTTCCGTCATACCTCTCATGATGATATGCCGCAACAATATGTGCCTCCTCGACAGTCGTGATATTCTTCAGAATATCCGCACCAATTGTTGTATGCGCCTTGATTACATCGAACTCAATATCTGTAAGCTTCCCGGGTTTGTTAAGTACTACATCCGGAACGCCTATTTTTCCAACATCATGAAGAAGTGCAGCATATCGAAGTTCATTTACCTGGTCACTCTCCCAACCCAATGCCTCAGCCAGAATAGTGGCATATGCTGAAACACGTCCTGAATGTCCATTGGTGTATTTATCCTTGGCATCAATAGCATCTGCAAGGGCATGAACAGTCTGGAAGGACAATTCTTCCACCTGCATCCTTCTCTCTTCTGCCTTTCTTGTCTGTTTTTCAACCTCAGTCTGGAGCTGTTTCTGAAGATGATTAAGCTCAACCAGTCTTTTTACTCTCTGCTTAACAATCTCATCCAGGAAAGGTTTTGTAATAAAATCCAACGCCCCCCTCTTTAAGCCTTCTGCCTCTGTTCCCCGGTCATTGTCGGCTGTAAGAAGGACAATCGGTATCTCTGCCCACTCTGGTGTCTTTTTCATAACATCAATAACATCAAAGCCATTCATCTCAGGCATGTGAAGATCAAGAAGAACCAGATCCGGCACCTCAGCACGCATCAGATTAAGCGCTGCCTGACCTGACAATGCGAACATTATCTTATAGTCATCCTTAAGTATTCTCGACGCATTTCTGATGTTGATTGGGTCATCGTCGACAATCAGTATTTTTACATCATTTTTCATCTCAAATTTTTCCATAGTCTTCTCTAATCTCTAAAATCACAAAAGGAACGGAATTACTCCCGTCCTTTTATGCTATCCTATCAGTTCTTTATTGGCTTCGTTGACAGGCAGGTAGCCAGAATATACTTGCCCTTGACAGTCTTGTAGAATACCTTGCCGTCTCCCCTTGTACTATTACAGGTTATAGCGCTCACGCGAACAGGATATCCTGCTGGAAGCTTCTTCTCTCTGTACTTGTCATGAGTAAATGGCTCAGACCATACTGAACACTCCTGGGTTGTGTACATTGTAACAAGCCATGGATTGTCTGCATCAAAGGTCGCTGATGGATCCCAGCCTCTATTTGGATGATCTGTAGGAATCGTGAACTTAATCGGAATTCCCAGCTTCTCTTTGGGATCATCATAAACTCTTACAGCAGTTCCTGACTTACAATTCTCATATACCCACTTTGCATCTGCGACAGACAATCTGATACATCCAGCTGAAGCAGCGCGTCCAAGCTTATTGTACTCTTTGTATTCGATTCTTGATTTATCCTGAATGTAGTATGGAACAGAATGAATCAGCAGGCCCTGTCCCTGCGAAGAGAAGAGGCATGCATATCTTGCCCACACATCATGAATCATCTTCTTCCACTCAAACTTAGATGATATCTTATAGGTTCCAACAGGTGTTCCACCATATACTCCTGTAGAACATGCGAAGGTTTTCACCGTGACAGTCTTACCTGCAGAATTAATTCTTGTGATAGTCATTATCTGCTGAGATCTATTGACATTAATTGTGTAATTATAATCACCTTTAGCAAAACTATCAGTTTTAGTAATATTTAGTGCCATAACAAGAAGCATTGCACTAAATATTGCGAGCATTAATTTTTTCATTTCATAATATCCTTTTTTTCGTTTCCTACGTAAGCGTACAGCCTAGAAAATTATACTATACAGCTTGTTTTTTGTCCAATGGAAAGGCGTTTGGATTCATTCTTTATAATCTCCAAACGCCCTCTGCAAACTGACTATTCGTTAGGCAACTACTTCTCATCCTTCTTATCCCTGACAAGAAGAGGACTCACCTCATATCTTGGAATCAGGTCCGAATCAGAATTCATCTTGTAGAAAGAAGCAAAAATTCGGTTCATAATATCATCCACATTCGAGTTACCAGCCTCGAGCAGAACAATAAGGTACTGCATTGAAGAATAGCGTGTACAGATATCTACATTTCGAATTGTATTCTTAATTGCCATTCCCATATACTGCATGCTCTTCTCAATGTCATCAATATACATTGTCTTATTCTGCCTTGAATCAAGCGTGACTAGAACAACGCTGCAGGAATGATTGTATCTCTCGCAGACTTTAAGAAGATAATCATACATCTTGGCGAACTGTCTGTGTTCGACATCAAGTGCTCCATCATACTCTCCCACACCCTCTATGATTTTGGTTACCTGATTGATGTCAACATGATTATTCACATTATCAGAATCTAATTCCTCATGATAAATATAGAATCCTGCTTTGCCAGCCTGTTTTACGTGATAGAGCGCTTTATCCGCCTTACTAAGCACAGTCGAATACAAATCATTAGGCGTAGTGAGACATACTCCTGAAGAGAGTGTAGCGATGCTTATTGAAGAATCATTCTCTATCGCTGCCTTGAAATCAGCCTTGATTGTTTCAAGTGTCTTAACTACAGTTTCCTCATTTACATCATCGAGATACAGAAGGAACTCGTCTCCACCCACTCTGCAGGCAACACCTTTCTCCGCATATTTTCCAATAACCTCGCCCAGATATTTGAGCGCTTTATCTCCACATTTATGTCCATAGCGGTCATTAATGGTCTTGAGATTATCCATATCGCAGAACACCAGCGCTCCTGGCTTATTTTTCATAAGTTCAACGATTTTTTCCTCACCGCTACCTCTTAACATGAGTCCTGTAAGATAATCTGTAGATGTACCAGAATTGCTTGATCTCATAGTATTAACGACAGCTGACAGAAGCCTTTCAGCCTCTTCATTTATTATGCTACCGCTATCAACAACCTCTTCCACTTCCTTCTTGGATTCGACCTTATCAATTTCTCCAGCTTCTAACAATTCCAGGAATGCATCTGCCACATCCGGATCAAACTGAATGCCTCTGTTCTTGGTAATCTCATTTATTATTATCTCTCTCGAGAGAGGCTTTCTATAGATTCTTTCAGAATTCATTGCGTCAAAAGAATCAGCAACCGCTACGATTCGTGCTCCAATAGAATTCTCATCTCCCTTAAGTCCCTCGGGATAGCCTTTTCCGTCATATCGCTCGTGATGATGCCTTGCAATGTCAGCCGTGTATGAGATGACATCAATATTCTTGAGAATGTCCGCACCAATACTGCTGTGTTTTTTGATAATCTCATATTCCTCATCTGTGAGCCTAAGTGGCTTATTCAGAATTGTATCTGGAACACCTATTTTACCAATGTCATGAAGGGTGGCTGCATACTTAATATTCGACACCTCTTCCTCGGGAAGACCCATCTTACGGGCAATTAGTGCAGAATACTCACTCACTCGATTAGAATGACCTCTTGTGTATTCGTCCTTTGCTTCAATCGTGTCTGAGAGTGTCTTAATCAGAAGCAGCGTCATCTCCTCAGCCTGCTTCTTCTGCTGTTCCATCTTCTCCTCTTTTACACGCAGCTCAACTACTTCCTTCTCATGGCGTATTACTTCCTGAGCCGATTTGTGATAATTGTACCTGGTCGCAAGAAGGAATCTGCTAACGATTGTCTGAATAATTGCAAATACAAGGTAATTATACAAATCAGCTGAATCACCACCTCCCGGTGCCCAGATGAGCATACTTAGCATCGTAAGATTCGCAATTGTATTGAGTACAAAATAGAATCTGGCATTGACATACATGCACGCTGGTACACACAGAAGAATTGTCATTATTATTATCGGGCTGCACTTCTGAGATTTCAGACAGTCAAGGTATGTTATCGACAGCGCCCATGCAGTAATAAGTGTACTGTATATAGGGCTTAACCACTTCATAATGACATAGCGCTTATCATAATCCCTATTGCAATATATAACCATAACCAGTGCTATTACACTCGCAATAAGCAGTGACAGGTAGCACGCTCTGTACCAGGGGCCTATCCACCCGAATCTCTGCGCATGATTCCAGCAGTTGATATAGAAAAATAACTCAAACAGAATTATGCACACCAAAACAACACATGTACTCTTGATACATGTCTTTACAATGTTTTTTACCAATTCATCCTGGTTAACTGTTACTTCACCAGTTTCTTTACTTCTTCCTATCATATGTAGCCCTTATAACAGCAATCATTGTTTTCAGTCGTTAGACACAACAACACAGATAAGATTATACTCACCTGCTTTCATAGAAGGTGTCTTTGTCGAGATATAGAAAACACCCTCCATATCAAATGATATTATTCCCTTCTCGCATACTTCAGGATGCGCGCTTCTAACGTATTCCTCTATTCCAACAACCGTCTCATTTGCATGAGGATAGAATGTCTGCCCAACCTGAACATGTTCCTCTCTTACATGTATCACAAAGTTCGTAGTCATCTGTATATTATCAAAATCGTCACTCAGGTATATGACGCTCTGCATCTGATTCTCTTCTCTATCAGCGATAAACAGTTTTGGAATAATTGGCATATGCTGTGTCAGCGTCAGTTTATTCACGCCATTCCTATTCACCTCAAAAGGTGCCACACTGTTTACAGAGGTTTCACCTTCAGAAATGGCATTTCTAATTCCGATTCTATGGCTATCAAGGAAGTTCGAATCTCCGCAGTCAAAGGTATAATAATAATTGACCTGTTCAGAGGCATCTATTTTATTCTGCAAAGTCTCATAATGACCTAAAAAGCCATATTCATCAACAACTCTCATAGCCAGTTTTCTCTGACCTTCGTTCAAACCTACTGCAGCACTGGCAAGCGCAAGATAATGCCCCATATCCACAAAATCTGTTCCCAGAGTGGTCATATACATCGTTTCAAACCACAAATCCAGATCCTTAGCGAAGGACAATCTTTCTTCCCCTTCGCGGAGTTCGCTTTCCGGCATCTTATTCATAATATATGCCGCATAGGATGGAATTCCGCTGTTATAATGCACACCACCATTATCAAGATATGGCATTAATACCGTGTTATCATTTTCAAAAGTCTGCGCGTAATTTGGACCGTATTTATACATTGGCTTATTCAGAAGCGTAGGATCATTCAAAATTCTAATTGGCTGCTCAGCTCTGCCTCCAAACGTCCAACCGTGGTCTTCGTATTGATTTACAAGCAAAATAGCAATGATATCTGCAAAGCCCTCCACCATTGCTCCAGGTTCATTCGAGTAGTCAAATGTAGTCAGCTGAAAATTAATACCATGCGTGTATTCATGCGCCATTACCTCTGTTTCAATAGCACAACCGCTCGAAGGACTCGTGGTAATAACATTCCAGCCATTTAGTTTTCCGTCGTTCGCGGCATTACGTACAAAATCCATCTCGCTCTCAGGATATGCCCCATCGCACCAGTACACCTGCAAAAGGATTGGCAGACCATCTGAGCCGACAGAATTAAAACCATAGCAGTCTGCGAACATATCATATACCTGAATCAAAGTGTTATATGACCCAATCACATAGTTCGGATCCATGAAGTATTCTATTGTATAGCTTTCTTCTCCGTCCGATTCTTCCTTTGTCGGTATAACAAAATGCCAGCTATCTAAATCCGCCGGATTATCTGAAACCACGAAATTATATCCATAATCATAGAAATTGGTAACTGCAATCTCTCTGTTTACATCCGCCAGGTAATAGAGCTGCGTCTGAGGGTCATACATGACAGGAACTGTCACCTCGTATGACGCTTCCATCGGATAGTCCGGCGACAGCTTCTGTGCCCACTCTGTCGATAGAACATAGGTATACTCTCCGCCGCATTCCATTCCATCAAAAACACTATCCTGTGTAGGATACGAATTCATCGCATTATCAGAGAATGCCATATGATCTGTCAGATAGGTTGAAACTATATAATCTTCGTCATTCTCAAGACCTGCGGCCAGGGCATATACTACATATACCTTATATTTTCTTGTCCATGGAAGCTCTTGGTCCTCTTGCGTCGCATCCGTAATTATTTGATATGTTGGAATCTGATTTCCATAAGAATAATGTACTGCAGTCCCAATATCGTCCCAATACTTAAAGACGGTCATATCCTCATATATATGAACCCCATCTGCAGCACAGCTCTTTACAATTTCATGTGCTTCGTCTTTTGTAAGAAAATCATAGCCCATAGCCCGCAAATCATTATTTAGCGGCATCAAATAGGCAGATACTCCGCGGCTGATCCCACTTGCATCCACAATCACCTTTACCTGAGTAGGAAAGAATATTGCCGGTTCTTCCTTGCCGTCCTTTTCGAGCGTAAGCACCTGATCAAACAGATAATAGGTATATCCAGAAATAGGACTCACATCAACTCTTCGCAATGACAATTCAACATCATCCAGCATGAGAAGGCTGTTAAGGTGATCCAGACTTGCAAGAGCCTCCTCTCCATTTGTAATCTTATCATTACAATATGTATTTCCAAGAAAAGTTAGTCGTCCATTTGCATCAAAACGTGTGATTAGATTTTCCACCGCAACATTGTTGAGAGCCGCGATATCTTCAAGCGAATAGTCCACCTCTTCAAGCTCTTCCCCTGCCTGAGTCGATGTCAAACCATAACTTTCCTTTTCACTTCCATAACCTTCCGCCTTTGCATTCAGAGAATATCCAAATAACATTCCGGATATCATAACCCCTGCTAGGCTACCTGCTAATAATCTACCCGTTAATAATCGATGTCCTAAAATACTCATACTTATCCCCATTTCTAATCTTTTACAACATTGTATCATCTTTCCAAATGTTCGTCTCTTTTACACACTTCTTTTTTCCCAAAAAGTATATACCCACACATACTATACTGCATAAAATCAGGGCAAAAACTGTTCCTTCAACTCCCAAATTTACATCATAGGCAAAATTGTTTGTTCCCGCATCAAGTTTAAACATGCTTAATGGAACTACCATACCAGTGTTTGGAAGTCCGAAAATTATGTTTTGCGTAAAATTCCAGGTTGCATGCGCAACAATAGTAATCCAAATACTGTCAAAATAATATACAACAAGCGAATACATAATAGATATCGCTATAAGAACTAATATTAAAACAAGCGACATTCCCGGAACACCGATATGAATTATCACAAAGAATAACCCATTTCCAAATATGGCAATCGCGGGCCACTTGGGGAAATTCTTTCTAAGTCTCTGATATACAAAAACCCTGGTTACTAATTCCTCAGCACCGGATTGAACTAATACTGCTGTAAATAGTAATATAAACTCCCAGATGCCTAAGCCAACATAATGTATCTGAATTGCTCCGCTACCAATAGCTGACAATACAAGTATCAGATTCAAGCCTACTCCCAACGAGAGCCCTCCTAAAAGAGTCGCCTTTATATTATTCCCCTTCATTTTCGGTGAAAACACCTTAAACATGGGCCTATATTTCTTAAAAAGTGCAAAAATAATCAATCCTACAATCCATATATCAATAAACTCAAAATAAGCAGCCCAAGTAACAGCTAAGTCCTCTCCCATCAAAGTAAATAAATCAATTCCCCAAAAATTAGGAAGTGTAATTAACAGGAAATAACTCACATACCAACTCTCATGAATTAATAGCCATCCAATAACTAATGTCAGAACAACATCAAACGCAGGATGCTGAATAATCTTCTTCATACTCACGCTTCCCCTCTCACCTGTCGATTTATACATTCAATTGTTTTTATTCTACATATAAAAACAGAAGCTCGTAATTATCTTCCTCATTCAATAAAGAAACACAGTATAAGCCTGCATTCTCGAAGCAATATGAGGTATCACTTTCTTCGAAAACCAAACTAATCGTCTCTGGATCTTCATCTTCCAAATCGCAGTAGCTGATGCATGACAGCTTTTCCTCAAACTCAATGACCTCTCCCGGCTTCAGCGTATCGTATGCAATCGGAATCACATTGTTCTCATCCGCCTGCATATCCTCCGCAAAGAAAAATCCAAACGATTTCCTTTCCCCCTTTATTGAAATATAGATATATGCATCACAGCTTGCTTCCTCCGGTAGATAGTACGTAATCGACAGATTTTCATCGAGCATTCCCGCAAGATAATATTCATCTTCTTCATAGTTAATAAGCCACACACCGAAGGTGACATCATCTAATTCAGCCGCAGTGTCATCATCAGCAGGAGTCAGGCTGATCTGATACCCAACTGCACCCTCTTCTTCAATCAGCTTCTCCAAAGCAGAATAATCTCCTGTAAAACCAAGTGTCACGATTGTATCATGAACATACGCATTAGTAGCATCATCCAGCCCGACACTATCAGCAGCAAAAAGAAGATATGCTCCCAGTTCTGTGTATCCTGTATTATAGTTGGCACAGTACAATGTCTCTAAGAACAAATCCACCATCTGCCCCATGGAGAGCGTGGCTGCATCCGGATTCTCATTATTAAACAGAGAATATGCCAGATAATTCACTACACTGCTATTCGAATGTACACCACCATTATCAAATTCAGCAGCAAGCGAAGAATCCACTGGCCAGGCATAGTAAGGTCCACCGATATACTTGGCAAACTTAAAATCATATGGATTCGCAAAAGATCGAATTGGACTCGAAAATTCACTGCCAACTACATCCTTATATGCCTCATCTTTGTAGCCATACATATATGCAAGAAACTCACCGATAGAATCTGCATAGCCCTCCATCACTGCGCCCTCTTCATTCGAATACTGAAAATTGGTCAGTGCTCCGTTTATTCCATGTGCAAACTCATGAGTCATAGTACCAACCTCTACGCAGCCTACAAAGGTGGGACTGGTACCGAATACCGCCCAATCATGCCATTGCCCCATACTGTTTGCATTCATCACCATATCTTCAACCTCTTCCGGATAATCCCCCCAGCAAAGGTAGGTCAGAAGCAAAATTGGCATTCCTGAGGTATCAATTGAGGTGTAACCATATCTTTCTTTATATATGTGGAATGCCTTTTCCATCGTAGCATATGCAGTTATCACATACTCTGGATTACAGAAATATTTCTGCCCATCCGGTCCTTCCATGGAAGCAAATCTCCAGCTGTACAAATCAGAAGGATCCTCTGTTACCAGTGCATTAACTTCCTGCCCATCATTGAAATCATAACAGTTGGCAACAGCAATACGATCATTATAATCAGCAAGATAGTACAACTCCTGAGATGGGCTGTACATAATAGGAACTTTTACCTGCATAGTGTCGCCGGCTACGTAACCACCGTTTTCCACCTGTTTTGCCCACTCCATGTCGATTGTGTATTCGACATATCCACCATCCTCCATGCCTTCAAAAAAGATCTCGGAGGTATATTCATCACTCATAACCTTAAGTGTGGATGTCGCTACACGGTCCACGATAACCGCTTCATCATTCACCCTGCTGGCATAAACAAGATATATTGTATACGGTTTACCCTCTTTTACTTCATTCGTATATATCACCCATACCGGAGCAACTCGTACGGATATAATATTCCCCACTGAATTCAGGTCATCCCAGTAACTCAGTTCCGTCATGTCTGAGAAAATTTGTGCCCCGTCCGATAGTTCACTTTTTACAAGCTCCTCCGCTTCGATCTGATCCACGAAATTGGATTCATCTATTTTTTCCACATCGTCCACTGGGGAAACATCAGCCGAAAAGCCCATAACATCCCCTTTATCATTCGCTATAACACGAATCTGTGCATTGGAATAACTGATTACCATATCATCGATATCAGATGACACAACCTGGTTAAATACATAATAGGTATATCCACTCACCGGACTCACATCATCACGGAAATATACATACTCACAGCCCTCAGCTCCTGCTAATATTACCAGATCATCAATGCAAGCAAGCGCATCTTCAGCCGAAAAGACCTTCTTGTCAGTGAAATTAGCTCCCAGGAAATTGACATATCCCTTGTCATCAAGGCTATAGTTCAAATCTTCTACAGTGCAGGAATTTAGGTTGGCAACAACCTGCAATGCATCATCCACAGTCACAGCGTCACAATAAAGCCATTCATCTGCATCGCTCTGCTCTGCCCCATCTCCATCGTCTGAAGAATCAGACTGTGAACCATCTGCTGAGGTGTCATTTTGCACACTGCCGGTGTCTGTACTCTGTCCATCTGTTGTAGCACTGCAGCCTGCCATAGACAGTACAAGCGCCATAGCCAGCATCATAGCAACGATTTTCTTCTTCATAGTGTTCTCAACCTTTCCTGCTTTTCAAATCTTGTCTTTTTTCTATTTAAGAAATTCAATCACGGTATTCTGGAATTCATGATAATAAGGCTTTTCAATGTACGCACAGTGTGCTGCTCCTCCTATTATTTTTCTCATGGATTCATTGGGAAGTTCCTGATACATCTTATCAATCAACTCATAATTCAAATATGGATCCGCATCTCCATAAATAAGCATGGTCGGTACATCTATTTTGGACATATCAATAAGCGTAACAGACTCGTCAACACATATATCTCTTCTTGGTCCATTAGGGCTGCTCTCTCCATCGTATCTCCAGCAGCTTGACGCAAAATACTCCACTACGGCTGGTTCAACTATTGATTCATCAATCGCTCCATCGCCATTTAACTGAAAATCACCTACTGCATTTTCCCATGAGTTTTTATGATAACCTGTATCAACATTACTCTCCCCTAAGCCACTTACTATCGGGGCATATAAAATGAGCTTATCAACCATTTCCGAATGATTTGATACAAATCTTGATGTAGTTACTGTTCCCCAGCTCCATCCCATAACATCAATTCTGTTTTTTCCTGTTAATTCACATATTTTCTTCACAGCACAATAAATATTGTCCGCCGCATAATCTGAATCAACGACAAAACCATCATCCGGTCTATCAGACTGTCCGTATCCAGCAATATCGAGTCTCCATACTGTATATCCCTTATCCGCCAGAAAACGAACAAGACTGTAGTCTTTATAATTAATATCAAACTCATGAGAAGAGTATGTCAGTCCATGCACAAGAATAATGTTATCTTCTCCAAAGGCTGATTTACAGGTGCTGTCCAAATGGAGGTTAACCTCCCCATAAGGCACTGCATATTCCTCATAAATATAATTATCATCTGGCTTATCTTTTATATCACAGCCACATAGGCATAAACACAACAAAAAACATATAATTGACATATAATATGTTTTTCTAGCTATTTTCTTCATATTAACATCCACATATTATTTTACACATAAAATCAGAGGCTCGTAATTTATAAGAAAAAAAGGATATCCAATTTGGATATCCTTTCTGTTCTTCAGTGTTATTTGCTTTAATCTTCAATGAATAACTTCATTCCCATTTCCTGTGAAATAGTTATATCGAATCCAGATGTCATTCTGTCACCTACATATACAGCTGGATACATAATTGAATATCCGTTATCAAATACAAAGTACATATTATAGTTGACCGCACATCCATAAATAAACATATTAATTGTTCCATATGAATAATTGATGATACCAAATTCTCCAAGCAAATCTTTTCCCCAACTTGGATCATCTTCTGCAGCTATATATACTTTCATCAAGTTGTAATCAGTCAGATTGTAGATGGTCACAGGCATCTCAAAGGCTATTCCTGCATGCGCGATATCCTGTACCATGCATCCTGCACCTTTGTCCATTTCAGCTAACTCAGCGCCAGATACATCCTCCATATAATCTCCTTCTTTCTTGTCAATAATGGCTGATTCATATGAAGTAGCATTTTCAGAAATAACATATCCCTTTGCATCATTATCAATTAACACAGATTTACCATCGGTCTTATTATCCCCACAGGCGCACAGGCTAAGTATCATGGCACTTGCCAATAACAGACTAACTATTTTCTTCATCTTAATTCCCTCCTTCAAATAATACTGATTCTGTCCAGTATTCATTCTGATAAATATCTTTTATATAGATATTGACCTGTGCATCACTATTACCTACCTCATCGTAATACACAAACACGTCATCCTTGCCATTATACACGAATCCATTGCCTTTGAGAAGATATGAATCCTCAAAAATGCCATCATATGTATAAAAATCAAATAAAAAGTCGATTGAATCGCCGTCTTCAAACTGGAAATATCCTTTGGCTGAGACATCATCATATGTCGGCGTATAGCCCAGAAGCTCACAACTATCTTCGGTCCACATCACCCAGATATCAATATACTCGTTCTGATTAAGCAATGCCGGCATATATCCTACACTGTAATCAGAGCTATTCTCCTTTTCCACTGCATAATAGGATGCTATACAGCCGTTCATATGTAACCAATTACAGTCGTAAGCAATCACTAAATCGCCATCGTCTGTAGTCTCAACATAATCGTCGCTTCCTAGCATTAAATAACCATCATCATACAGGAGATAGACCTGTGATTCCAAACTTGATATGATATCCCAATCACTATCCTTAAGCCGAACTAAATATGAATTCTCATCCTCGATTACCTTAAGAGAATCCTCACTGATGCTCGTATAGAGATTCCCATATTGGTTGACAAGTCTTTCATTATACCAGCTTTGTTCTTTTAAATCTGAATAATCGGTTATTTCATCCTCATCCTTAATATACGGATTGTTTCCTTCACCCCGTCCACCGACTTCTATAGAGACAAAATCATCATAGAAACGAGTATAGTTCTCATCCACAAAACCGGCTGCATAGGTCATATCTCTGCATGCTGTATACTGGTCCAGCATATAGTACGGAAAATACATTGCGAGTCCATTTGCATCATTACTTCGTGATTCTCTGTATAGAACTGCATTTTCTATTGCCGATATCAACTCATCCTTATACGCAGCACCTTCAATTCTATTCACATAGTCAATGATATCAATCTGTTCAAATTTATCTTTTCCGAAACTTCTTGCTTCAATTCTCGCTTTGGCAATCTCATCATATCTGCCATCAATCAGCATTTGATCCATGCTGTCCATAAATTGACTAAGTGCATTTGTCACTTCATCCATCCGGCTTAAGTCAATCAGGGCAAGCGTCGTATCTCCTGCTGTTTCGGTATATTGTGGTGAGTTGAAATCACTGATAAACTGCTTTGCAATTGTTTTAATCGAGGCTCCCGGATTATCCTCTACTATATTAAGTGCATCCGTATAATACCAGCTACTTCCAGGCTCTGTCTCTTCAGAAGCAATCAGGTAGTCCGCATTGTCTTTTAAGGCGTTTGCAATCTCAACGGTAGACATCAGACAGCAGTCGAATCCAACAAAATCGAAATGAATACCGGCATCCGCAAAGCCTTTCTGGATTGAACGAATATCCATGCTTTGAGAATCGAATAATTTATCCTGCCCATAGCCGCCAATTGTTCCACCGCCATGATCCCAAAATACAAAGCCATATCGATCGGCAGGTTTTTCTTTCGCAGCAAATTGAATAAAATCGCTCAGCTGCGTTACATCAGTAATCGGATGATTGCCGGCTTCACCTATCAGCTGAAGTTTGTTATTGCTTACTTCATATCTGTATAATGCATCGTTTTTTACAATTTCATTTTTCCAGAATTTTGATCCTCCGGTTTCGATGACAATCTGCAGCTTCTGACCTGCATGAGAAGCAAGTATCTGGTTGATGCTATTGGTTGCGTATGCTCTCTTACTCTCCAAATCAGACCCACACATATATACCATCAGAGTAAAACTCTCAGCATCTACTTCACTATCCGCTGTAGCATCACTTACCTCTTTTGTAACCACTTTAACATTCTGATTAACAGGTTGGGTTACTGCAGCATCTGCCTGATTCTTATTACCAGAATTATTATTTACAATAATGATTGCAATAATAATAGCGGCCACTATAACAACAGCAGCCATTATAAAAAGTATTACCTTTTTATTTATTCGACTTTTTGCATCTTTCATGAACCATGCCCCCGTTTGCATTTGTTCCTAATTGATTCCCGATTATTCATAATCTCTCTTTTCTTTATTATCTTTTCCAAACATATCTAATCTCCTTTATTATCATTTGCTCTTCACTGACAAGCGCTTTCAAATTTCGCTTTATTCCAACAGCGTTCTAACTCTTATCTATAAGCTTTTTCTAAATATAGCATATGGCAACAAATTCAAACAAGTGAATTGCCCAAGAATGAATCCTGCTTGTCAATCTCAGAATCTTCGCCCCGAACTAATCGCAAAAAGCCACTTTTTTTGCATTCCTCATATTTTTGACGCCCTGCTCGACTCGGCAGCCCCTCACGACTGCCCCTCATAAACTTTGGCAAACCCCCAAAAAGTTTGATTATCCAATAAATAAAGGTGACCCCGAAGGATCACCTCTTTAGCCAAAATTAAATACTATACTTTTTTTACAGCCAGTCTTTTTAACTCGCTTCTCTGTTGGCTTGCTTTTGATTTCCTGAAATAATCTTTGTTTTTCAGCCGCTATTTCGGAGGCTGACATTTTTTTATATTTTTCAGGAATTTCATATACATCATTTTCCATCATCATAATGCAACTACCTCCTTAAATATTATATCGAAATTCTTCTGAAGTTCATTAATAGCTTTTATTTGAGCTTCATAGTCATTATATCCATCCTTAATGTAATCCGCAACAACCAAATTATAGTAATCACTGTTAATAGCCTCGCTTGCAGCATACATAAATATTGACCCATTATGACAAACCACCACTCCAAGAGTATAGTCATTATCATAATTAGCCATAAAGTCATCAATACTTGGTGGAAAACTACTAGGATGAGAATGGATTGTTATTAATGTCTTGTCTGGAAATTTCTTATATGCTTCTATAACTTTCTTTGTAGCATCTGAGTAAATAATTTTTCTCTCAATTCTAGAATCTATCTCCTTAGCTACAACCTCGCACTCATCATAATCTATCCAATACATATCCTCATAAAGAGTTCCGCTTCTATGGATAAGCATTTGCTTTGCAAGAGTATAAATTAGTTTATTTAACTCCTTATCATCAGAAATACTATCAAACTTTTTTCTAAACTCACCACCTTCAATGTAGGTATGATTAATAGATGTTTCTTTATTTCTTCCTGTTCGCTGTTCCTCAGCTTCAATGCCTTTTGATAAAAGATTACCCACTGCATTCCTCCATAA
>JAGHUF010000034.1 GCA_018064935.1 Candidatus Merdinaster equi
AAAGCTTTATATCTTTATATGAAATTTATGCAGGGAAGTTGATTATAGGAGGAAGAGAAATACGATGAAGAAGAAAGTAATGAAAATGAAAATGGCGCAAGCACTGTTGGCAGTTGTAACTACGCTGACTGTGTTGTTATCAGGTGGAATTAGTGCAAGGGCTGCTGTATATCCGAATTATTACATAAGTCCAGCTGTTAGAGAGGGTGATACTGGAGTGGATATTATGGATATGAGTGCTGAATCTACTGAATATGGAATCAGTTCAGGTGATTTTGCTGCAAACAAGTGGATTTGTGTAGGAGCTGGATTAACTGCATCTTTTAGTGGGGGATTATCCTATGCTGAGGATGTTTTTGAGGGCTCTGAGCCATGTTATAGATTTACTTCGGATGTCAGATTTGAGGTATCAGGTACAACAGTAACCTTTATAGGAACTGGGAGCAAAGCTGAACCGGAGCATAAGCATAGCTTTGGCTGGGTTGTGGAGAGAGAAGCAACAGAGATATATCCAGGTGTGAAAGTAAATAAATGTTCAGAATGTGGATATGTTTCAGAAAGAGTAACTCTACCTGTAGCAAATAAGGTTTTGGAGAAACTTAATAATTCGTTTGAAACCCAGCTCAAGTCAGCTCAACAGGGTGGAACTGTTACACTGGAACTTGGTGACTGGAATTCTCTTCAAAATAAATTTATGAAAAAAATACAGGATAGCAAAGTAGATGTTACCCTCAAATACAATTACAAGGGTAAGAAATATACAATAATTATTCCTGCGAATGGATTTAAGGATATGGGTGTTGAATGGTATGGCCCGGCTTTCCTTTATTCAATTTATGGAGGAACTATTGAAGATTAATTCCTTGCTATAGTTGGAAAACTCAGGAACCCCTTATAGATTTGTATGAATCTGTAGGTGGTTCTTGTTTTGTTGTAGTAAAATAATAATTGAAGATTTTGGTTATATATGAAAAACTTGGATTAAGAGGAAAAGAATGCAATGAGTGTTGAAAATTCTAACCATAAACTTGTGCAGAAAAGTGGACTGTTGTTTACTCTTTACATGTATGGTTTTTTGTTCCTGGAGCAGGTGATTCTGGTATTTGTTTCTAGAAACTCTGATGGTGAATACTCGATTGCTGGATATGTATTAAGCTTACTGGGAACTGCCTTAGGGTATTTTATATTCGGACTGAAGAAATATAAGGATGATTTGCTTATTTTTAGCGCCTTTTTTGTTATATTACTTGCGTTAATAATGATTATAACGAATAAGTATGTAGTGTTGTTACTGGCGATGATTTCGGCATCAGTTTACGGCTATATTGGCGGATATATACACTATTACATTTCTAGGCATATAGGAATAAGTAAGTTATTGGGGCGAACTCTAGGCTGTAGTCTTGCGGTAGCATTAGTTTTTCAAATTCTAGTCTATAATCTAATCAATAATACTTACATTATTGCTGGCTCAATAATGATTGCATTGGGATTTATAGAAATTATATTATTATGTTCAAAAAAAGACAGCTATGTAACTTGCCTTAATGGAGAGAAGGTTGAAGCTGCCTGTAAGCATAAAATTGGACTCCCAATAATAATTGTCACATCTATTACGGTGATTATTTCATTACAGGATGGTGAAATAACCAGACTTGAAGCAATAGGAGAACTAAATGTTTTCGGACATGTAAGATTGTGCTATGTTGTTGGTGCTCTATTGGCAGGTATCATTGCTGATAAAAAGAATAAAGCATTACTCGACATATGCACGATTGTATGTACTTTTTTTGCGATAATAGGGACATTATTTATTGGACATAGTGTGCTGTGCATTATTGCTATGGGACTGATTTTTTTGATGAGCGGTTTCTATGTTATGTATATGGAGGTTAAATTTATACAAATATCTGTTAGTAGCAATGACCCAAGGCAGTCACAAATGCAGGCTGGTATGGGACGAATGATAAGAAGTATTGTGGCAGCTGTTGTTATTCTGCCGGCACAGCTTCTGTATGAGAACTTTGGAGTAAATGCACTTATCATAGGCAGCGCGCTTTCACTAATGATTATGGTGGCAGCATATTTTTATATAGTAAACATTAAGCAATCTCAGGAAATTGCTGAAGTAGTTAAAAATACTGAGAAGAATTCGAGAGTTAGATCAGTAGATAAATTTATTTCCAACTATGAATTTACACCTAAAGAAAAAGAAGTGTGTCGCTACATTTTGCAGGATAATCTTATAACCAAGGAGATTGCAGATAAACTAGGGATATCGGAGAGGTCAGTCCAGCGACATTTGACAGCTATTTACAGTAAAACTGGGGTGTCATCCAGAAATGAATTATATGATAGTTTCTATAATCCATAAAATTATAGTATTTTCCGAGTTAACAATGCCATCTGGATTCAGATGGCATTCATTTTCGGTAAGTGCGAGTTATTTACCTGATACAAAATAATTAATTATTTTTGTTGATTTTTTTTCTATCTATTTATTGACACCATTTATGGTGATATTTATACTAAATTAGGATGGCACAATATGTAGTGAATTTATGTAAACTATTCACAAAATCATGTGCCATATTAAGAAGGAGAACCAACATGGAAACACAGAAAATGCTGGAAGAACAGTCAAATGACACCTTTGATTATGAAGCTATATATAAGCCGAAAAATGATGTTCGTGTAATTAAAAAAGACGGAACATATGAGGCTTTTCACATAAATAAGGTTATCGTTGCCATTAGAAAGTCTGCATACAGAGCACTTACAAGCTTCTCGATGGATGAGAAGAAGAGAATCTGCCAGTATGTATGTGATAAAGTTGACGAATTGGAGTCTTTGGAGATACCAATTCCGATTATGCACAATATTGTTGAATCTGCGCTTGAACAGGTTAAGCCGATTGTAGCTAAGAGCTATAGAGATTACCGTAACTATAAGCAGGATTTTGTGCGTATGATGGATGATGTTTATAAGAAAAGTCAGTCCATTATGTATGTTGGCGATAAAGAGAATGCCAATACAGATTCTGCACTTGTTTCAACTAAGCGTTCTCTGATTTTCAACCAGTTTAACAAGGAATTATATCAGAAGTTTTTCATGACTACCGAAGAGATTCAGGCATGTCGTGACGGATACATATATGTTCATGATATGAGTGCGAGAAGAGATACCATGAACTGTTGTCTGTTTGATGTAGCAACCGTACTCAAAGGCGGTTTTGAGATGGGTAACATCTGGTATAACGAGCCTAAAACACTGGATGTTGCATTTGATGTAATAGGAGATATAGTACTGTCTGCTGCATCTCAGCAGTACGGTGGATTTACTGTTCCTGAAGTTGATAAGATTCTTGAGCCATATGCACAGAAGTCTTATGAGAAATATATTCGTAAATATACTGAGCTTGGTATTGATGAAGAGAAGGCAAAAGAGGTTGCAATAGCTGATATTGAGCGTGACTTTGAACAGGGCTTCCAGGGCTGGGAGTATAAGTTCAATACAGTTGCATCAAGCCGTGGAGATTATCCGTTCATTACAATGACAATGGGCATTGGAAAAAAGCCATTTGAAAAGATGGCATCTAAGCTCATGCTCAAGGTTAGAGAGAAGGGTCAGGGAAAGAAGGAATGTAGGAAGCCTGTATTATTCCCTAAGCTGGTTTTCTTATATGATGAGAACCTTCATGGACCTGGATGTGAACTTGAAGATGTTTTTGAGGCTGGTGTTGAATGCTCATGCAAGACGATGTATCCAGATTGGCTTTCGCTCACAGGAAAAGGTTATATTGCGAGCATGTACAAGCAGTATGGCAAGGTAATCTCACCAATGGGCTGCAGAGCATTTTTGTCTCCATGGTATGAGAGGGGCGGAATGCATCCGGCCGATGATGAGGATACGCCTGTATTTGTTGGTCGATTTAATATTGGTGCAGTATCGCTTCATCTGCCAATGATTCTTGCAAAGGCGAGACATGAGAGCCGTGATTTTTATGAGGTGCTTGATTATTATTTGAATCTGATTCGTCAGCTTCATATTAGAACATATGCTTATCTTGGGGAGATGAGAGCTTCAACCAATCCTCTGGCTTACTGTGAGGGTGGTTTTTTGGGCGGACATCTGGGCCTGCGTGATAAGATTAAGCCAGTTCTTAAGGCTGCTACAGCTTCATTTGGAATCACTGCATTTAATGAGCTTCAGGTTCTCTACAATGGTAAGAGTCTTGTAGAAGATGGTCAGTTTGCGTTGGAGGTTCTTGAATATATTAACAAGAAGGTTAATCAGTTCAAGGAAGAGGACGGCAATCTGTATGCTATTTACGGCACTCCTGCAGAAAATCTTTGTGGCTTGCAGGTTAAGCAGTTTAGAAGCAAGTACGGAATCATTGAGGGAGTATCTGATAAGGACTATGTAAGTAATTCTTTCCATTGTCATGTTTCAGAGGATATTACTCCTATTGAGAAGCAGGATCTGGAATACAGATTCTGGGAACTCAGCAATGGTGGCAAGATTCAGTATGTGAAATATCCTATTGATTACAATCTTGATGCAGTAAAAACATTAATCCACAGAGCGATGGACATGGGCTTCTATGAAGGTGTTAACTTATCGCTTGCTTATTGTGATGATTGTGGTCATGAAGAACTTGAGATGGATGTTTGTCCTGTTTGTGGCAGCAAAAATCTCACAAAGATTGACAGAATGAATGGTTATCTTGCTTATTCGAGAGTACATGGAGATAGCCGTTTATCAGATCATAAGATGGTAGAAATATCAGAAAGAAAGTCGATGTAATGAGATATCATAATATAACCAAGGATGATATGTTGAACGGTGATGGACTTCGCGTTGTTCTGTGGGTATCAGGATGCGAGCATTGCTGTAAGGATTGTCAGAATCCGATAACGTGGGATCCTAATGCGGGTCTGTTATTTGATGACGATGCCAAACAGGAAATATATCAGCAGTTAGATAAAAAATATATTAGCGGAATTACTTTTTCGGGTGGAGATCCACTTCATCCTGCAAACGCCAAAGAGGTCAAGGAATTCGCCGCTGAGATTAGACAGAAATATCCTGACAAAACAATCTGGATATACAGCGGTAGTACCTGGGAAGAGGTGTATCAGGATCCCTCGATGGCTCTATTTGATGTAATGGTCGATGGAGAGTTTGTCAAGGAGCTTCTTGATAATAAGCTTATGTGGAAGGGAAGTTCCAATCAGAGAGTAATTAACATTAAATCAACTCTTGCGAGTGATAATCCAGCTGTTCCAATTCTTCATTGTGAGAATTACAGTGCACATTCAAAGGAAGCAAGAGAGGGACAGAAGGTGGCTTGCTGTGGTAATTAAGATTAAGTATTTTTCGGATGAAATTGAAAAACTTTGCTATATTGATGGCAAATCAGATTGGATAGATCTTCGTTGTGCGAAGGAAATGGAATTAAAAAAGGGAGATTTTGCTCTTGTTCCATTGGGAGTAGCTATGCAACTGCCAAAAGGGTACGAGGCACACGTGGTTCCTAGAAGTTCAACATTTAAGAATTTTGGAGTAATCCAGACAAATCATATGGGTGTGATTGATTATAGCTATAATGGCGATAATGATCAGTGGTATATGCCTGTATATGCGGTTCGCGATACTCAGATTCATGTGAATGACAGAATCTGTCAGTTTAGAATTGTTGAGAATCAGCCCGCAATTGAATTTGATGAAGTTGAGCATCTTGGCGATACGGATCGTGGGGGATTCGGTTCGACAGGAAAGAATTAATTGAAAGAGAGTAAATATAAATGAATCAGAAAATACGTACACGTTATGCACCAAGTCCTACAGGAAGGATGCATGTAGGTAATTTAAGATCTGCACTCTATGAATTTCTTATTGCTAAGCATGAAGATGGTGTATTTATGCTTAGAATTGAGGATACAGATCAGGAGAGATATGTAGAAGGAGCGGTAGATATAATTTACAGAACGCTCGAGAAGACAGGTCTTGTTCATGATGAGGGACCAGATAAGGATGGTGGTTTCGGTCCTTATGTTCAGTCTGAAAGAAATAAAAGTGGTATTTATTTGAAATATGCCAAAGAATTAATTTCAAGAAAAGAGGCATATTACTGCTTTTGTGATAAGGAGAGATTAGACTCTTTACACCAGGTTATGAAAGATCCTGAGACTGGTGAAGAGAAGGATATAATGATATATGATAAGCATTGTCTTTCTTTGTCTGAAGAAGAGGTGAAGGCTAATCTTGACGCTGGAAAGCCATATGTTATTCGTCAGAACAATCCAAGAGAGGGAATGACGACTTTTCATGATGAGTTATATGGAGATATTTCTGTAGCTAATGCTGAACTTGATGATATGGTTTTAATCAAGTCAGACGGTTTCCCAACCTACAATTTCGCTAACGTTGTAGATGATCATACCATGGGAATTACACATGTTGTTCGTGGTAATGAGTATCTGTCATCAGCTCCAAAGTACAACAGATTATATGAAGCCTTTGGCTGGGATATTCCTGTATATATTCACCTTCCACTCATTACAGATGAGAATCATAAGAAGCTGTCAAAGAGAAGCGGACACAGCTCATTCGAGGATCTTCTGGAACAGGGATTTTTATCAGAGGCAGTTGTGAATTACATCGCACTTCTGGGTTGGAGTCCTGAAGACAATAGAGAGATTTTTTCTTTGAAAGAACTGATAGAGCTGTTCGATTATAGAAGAATCTCTAAGAGTCCGGCAGTTTTTGATATCCAGAAACTCAAGTGGATGAATGGTGAATACTTTAAGGCTATGGATGATGATAAGTTCTATGAGCTTGCGCTTCCGTACATCAAAGAGACAATTAAAAAGGACCTCAATCTTAAGAAAATTGCATCAATGGTAAAGACAAGGATTGAAGTATTCCCAGATATTGCCGGACATATTGATTTCTTTGAAGAGCTTCCTGAGTATGATACTGAAATGTATGTTCATAAGAAGATGAAGACAACTAAGGAGTCGTCACTTGAGGTGTTGGAGGATATTCTTCCAAGATTAGAGAGCTTTGACGCATACGATAATGATTCTCTATATGCTATGCTTTCTTCATACGTTGAGGAAAAAGGATATAAGAATGGTTATGTACTATGGCCTATCAGAACAGCTGTTTCTGGTAAGCAGATGACTCCTGCAGGCGCTACGGAAATAATGGAAGTGCTTGGTAAGGATGAGTCCATTGCCAGAATTAAAAAGGGTATTGAACTTTTAAGTGTTTAATATTATTCTTGTTCTTATCTGATGGAATATGCTTGGAGAGCAGAGCCACTAAGATAAGAAAATCTATGAATCAAATCAGTAAGGAACAGTCAGATGCAATCAGGCATCTGGCTGGACCTTGTATAGTAATTGCACCGCCTGGATCAGGCAAAACTTTCGTATTAACAAAACGCATATCATATTTAGTTAACGAACGAGGAATTAACCCCTCGTCTGTTCTTGTGATTACCTTTACAAGAGCAGCAGCTTTAGAGATGAAAACACGTTTCTTAAAAGAGGTCAATGAGGAAGATACAACGGTAACCTTTGGAACCTTTCATTCAGTGTTCTATATGATGTTGAGGACCTCGTTTGGAACAAGGGGTCAGGCAATTATATCGGATAATGATAAAGTAGAACTGCTTGACAGCCTCATTCGTTCTCTTTTTCTGGAGGATATAGAGAAACCAGAGGTATTTCAGGTGGCGGCGGAAATTTCCAGAATGAAGAATATGGGCGTACCCAGTTCGGAATATAGACCGCAGACAATGGATACAGAAACTTTCGCCAAAGTTTATGACAGATATCAGTCTGCTATGGCAAATAAAAACAAATTTGATTATGACGATTTGATAATAAAATGCAGGGATGAATTGCAGACTCATCCGGAAACCCTGAAATATTGGCAGAAGAGATTTGAATACATTCTTGTAGATGAATTCCAGGATATAAATAAACCACAGTTTGATATTGTTAAGATGCTTGCCATGCCACAGAATAATGTCTTTTTTGTGGGGGACGATGATCAGTCAATTTATTCTTTTCGCGGTGCTAATCCCAAAACCATGCTTGACATAGCCAATGATTATCCGGATATCAGGAAAATCTATCTAAAGAAAAACTATAGAAGCACAAATAGCATATTGAATATGGGGACAGAATTAATATCGCATAATGTTGACAGATTTAAAAAAGAAATTGAGTGTAACACCAGTGATTTGGGTTATGCCAGCTTTGCCTGTCTGCCAACTGATGAGAAGCAGATAGAAACTGTTGTTAATCAAATCCTCAAGTGGAAGGACTATTCCAATACAGCTATTATCACACGTAATAATCTTGGCGTTACTAAATATGCGCACGCATTGTCAGCAAGGGGAATACCATTTGTAACTAGTCAGAAGATAAGCAGCCCATATAGTCACCCTGTCGTGCAGGATGTGATTTCGTATCTAAAAATGTCTGTTGGATGTGGCAAATTGAATGATCTTATAAGAATTATCAACAAGCCATATCGCGGTGTAGTTAGGAAGATGATTCCGGATGTTGTTCTAGGCAACGAGGCAATTGATTACATATTCGCTAATTATGCAAGCGATGCAACTGTATATTCAAATATGATGATGTTTAGAAAACAATTGCAAAATATGCGCGGTTTCAGCCCTTTTGCAGCAATTAACTACATTAAAATGGGCACAGGTTATATGGATTATCTGAGGAAAAAGTATCAGGGCAGCAATGATGAAGAAGGATATGAGGAGGCAGTACATATTGTTAATCTGCTGCAGGATATGTCAAAGAATACCAGGGATACTGTTGATTTTATAAACAGAATGGAACAACTGGGTGAAGATAAAAATAATCAAAAAGAACACCCCCTAAAGAAAACTAAAGAGGGTGTTGCGCTTGTTACAATGCACGGAAGCAAAGGTTTGGAATATGAAAACGTAATTCTTCCTGATCTGAATGATCATACCATACCTGGCAGGCATGCAATTCTGCCGAGTCAGATAGAAGAGGAGAGGCGAATACTTTATGTCGCAATAACTAGAGCGAAGCAGAACCTTCTTCTAACTGGAATACACAAAAAGGGCGAACAGGGGAAAGAATTATCTAGATTTATTCAGGATCTTCCTCAGATGAAATAATCTCATCGAATTCAACTGTGTCAAGATATTCATCAAATACATCTGAGATTCGCTCATATTCATCTTCGTCGTCAATGAATTCGATTGTTGGTTCTTCGTTTGGATCATTTTCATTTTCGCTGTATCTGTAAATCCATACTTCGCCGTCTTCGTTATCACCATTTTCATCAAGGGGAAGCAGAACGATATAATCACGCTCGTCCATTGAGAGAATAGTTACAATTCCGCATGTAACCTCTTCGCCGTCATCCAATGTCATAGTAACGGTCATTTTCTCATCTTCGTAGCTTTTGTCTTCTTCAGGAAATTGCTTTGCCATAATAATACATGTCCTTTCTTGTGGAATACTAATTAAATAATACAGATAAAATAGATTGCGGTCAAAAGATATTTACTATCAAAAAACGGATGAAATACAAAAAGAAATCATATATAATTAAATCTATATGACTAAAATTGAATGGACATAAGTTGATGATGACTATTAAAAAAGGAATTCCATATCCATTTGGCGCACGTCTCATGGCGGATGGCGTACATTTTGCCACTGCTTTTGAGGACCCATTTGATGCAGGGATAATACTATATCAGAAAAGCGGAGATAAGATTACAACTGAACGTATCCAAATGAAGCCTGAATATTTTGTAGGGAATATTGGATGCGTTATTGTTGATGGAATTGACCCGGAAAACACATATTACAATTTCTATGAGGGAGAGAAGGTTTATCTTGATCCTCACGCAAGAGGAATTGTGGGCAGAGAGAAATATGGTGCGGATCCAACAGCTAGAAGTCAGAGCATGTGTGCAATTCCAACTTCATCTTTTGACTGGGAGGATGATTCTCCACTATGTATTCCTTATGAGGAATCTGTGTTCTATTGTCTTCATGTCAGAGGCTTCTCGAATGGTAAGAGAAGCGGAGTGAAGACTGGGCACAAAGGAACTTTCGCAGGAATAATTGATAAAATACCATACTTTAAGGAGTTGGGCGTTAAGAATCTTGAACTAATGCCTGTGTATGAATATGACGAGTGGGACAGCTTTGTTACAGTTGATGCCAACTCTGAAGTGCCCAAGGATATTGTGCAATATAAGATGAACTATTGGGGATATAAAGAGGCTGCTTTTTTTGCACCCAAGAGATCATATAGTAGCCAGAATAATTCTGCGGATGAGTTCAAGAGTATGGTTCGCAGTGCACATGAGAATGGAATTGAGATAATTCTTCAAATGTATTTCCCGGATTCAATTAAGCCAGGTTATATTCTGGAGGTGCTTAGATTCTGGGTTATGGAATATCATGTCGATGGCTTTCATCTAATGGGTAATAGAATCCCACTTACACTTTTGGGAACAGAACCGATGTTTTCAAATACCAAGCTTATTTACTATGGATTTCCTGTTGAAGAGATATATAAACCGTCAGAGCTTCCGAAGTTTTTGAATCTGGGTGTGTTTACTGAAGATTTCCAAATTGCTGCTAGAAAATTCCTGAAGGGTGATGAGAATATGCTGTCAGAAATGATGCAGAAAATGACATCACTTCAGACAAGGTGTGCCAATTTCAGGAATATCACTAATTATTATGGCTTCACTTTGACTGATCTTGTTTCATATGACAGGAAACATAATGCAGACAATGGCGAAGACAATAGGGATGGAGCAGACTTGAATTATAGCTGGAACTGTGGAGAGGAAGGCGATAGCAAGAAGAGTCTTGTAAAAAAGACCAGAAAGAAGCAGCTTAGAAATGCAATGGCAATCGCAATTCTTTCACAGGGAACCCCATTTCTTATGGCGGGTGATGAGGACCTGAATTCTCAGGACGGAAATAATAATCCATATTGCCAGGACAACGAAATCGGATATAAAGACTGGAATCATACGAAGGCGTCTATAGCTCAATTTGAATTTGTGCAGGGGCTGCTTAAATTAAGGGCAAAGCACCCAACTTTGAGAAAGGGACATTTGCAGATTCCTACTATTTCTGGAAGTTCAGAGTTCCCGGAAATATCATTCCATTCAGATGAAGCCTTTTCGCTTAACACGGCTGCTTATAATCGTCATATTGGAATTATGTATGGCGGTTTGTATGGTGATAGAAAAGGCAATCTTGACGAGGATGTATTTGTTGCATTCAATATGCATTGGCTTGATCAGAAGATGGCTTTACCTGCGCCTGGTAAGAATTATGAATGGGTAAAGGTTCTTGATACATCAGATGAGCAGGCTTTTGAGGAAAAGAAAATAGAAGAACTAATTCAGACTATGCCTGGAAGGACAGTTCAGATGTACGTAAGGCGCAAAAAGTGAAACTCATACAACATTTTAAAACAATTACAAAGCATAGACATGAAGTCATGAAGGGGTGCTTTAGAATAGGGCTATTCAGGCAAGGGCTTCTGCATGATTTGTCCAAATATATGCCGGATGAATTCAGTGCTGGAGTCAAGTACTATCAAGGGACGCGGAGCCCCAATGCTATGGAGCGAGAAGAGAATGGCTTTTCAACGGCCTGGATGCACCATAAAGGGCGGAATAAACATCACTACGAATACTGGTCTGATTTTGACAGAAAATCGAGGACGATGATTCCGGCACCAATGCCGACAAAATACGTGGCAGAAATGTATGCTGACAGAGTTGCAGCTTGTAAAGTATATGAGAAGGACCAATATACTGAAAGCAGTGCTCTTAAGTATTTTGATAAAGCAATTGACAAAGATTTGATGCATGAAAAAACAAGAAGGCAGTTAAGAATTTTGCTGAATATGCTTGCAACTAAAGGCGAAGAAAAGACCAATGCATATATACGTAAGCAAGTTCTACATAATGATAATTTCTTTACCAGATTGATTAGCAGATTAGTATAAAGGGAAAAGGACAACGAATATGAAGCAGGATGAAAGATTTGTAGCATATGTGTCTACCTACACAATGAAAGATAATAAGGGCATCAAAATATATGATGTCGATATGAAGAATGGATTGTTTAATTTGAAGGGTGAAGTGGAGATAACAAACTCTTCATATATAACAGTTTCGCACAGTAAGAAGTATTTGTATGCTATCACTGATTTCGGTGTGGAGAGCTTTAAGATTGAACCGGATGGTTTTTTGACTCAAATAAATATAGCTTCAATTAACGGTATGAGAGGCTGTTATCTGTCGACAGATTTTAAGGATGAGTTTCTGTTTGTAGCTGGATATCATGATGGAAAGATTACAGTTCTCAGAGTTAATGAGGATGGATCCGTTGGTGCGATTAGTGATGAGCTGTATCTGAAAGGTTTGGGCTCTGTTGCTGATAGGAATTTCCGCCCTCATGTCAACTGCGTAAAGATGACCAGGGATAATAAGTATCTTCTTGCAGCAGATCCTGGAATGGATCATGTTAATGTGTATAAACTCGATCGTGCTACAGGAAAGCTTAGTTTAGTAGATATTATTAGGTCAGAAATCGAGTCTGCACCAAGACACATCTGTTTTAGTAAGGATGGCAATTTTGCATATATCGTTCATGAGATTAAGAATTATATTGATGTATATTCATACGTTGATAACGATGGCGATCCAGAGTTCGAGAAGATACAGACTGTGTCCACATTGAATGATTATCACGCAAGTAATTCTGCTGCATGTACAATCCGTTTTTCATATGATTACAGTTATCTTGTGTCTTCAAATGCAGGGGATAATTCTGCAATTGTTTTCAAGGTTGACCAAAAGACTGGTTTACTTGAGAAGATGAAGTGTTTGCCAATAAGTGGTGATTATCCTAAGGATGCAGCATTATTCCCGGATAATAAGCATCTTCTTGCCCTAAATAATGAATCTAATACAATTACATTCTTCAACTTTAATGAAGAGAATGGACTTATTGCGTTATCAGCTAAGCCTCTTAAGGTTTCTAGCCCTAATTGTATTGCTTTCTTTAAACTCAAATAATTATTAGTTTTTTAAAGGTACTGTCGTAATGCCACTTAAGCAGAGAATATTAAACAAATTATCGCGAATATCGCGCAAAAACAAACTGCTTAGACCTGTCATGCTGGTTGTGATTTTTGTGTTTCTTGCAATTACTCACTTTTTTGCTTATTTATTCAGGTCTTGGGAGAAGTTTGCGTTAATTGCTGCAATTCTTCTTGTCTCTGTACTTGGCTCAAGCTATGCTCTTCCTGTTATTTTGGATATCAATTCTGTGGGTGAAGATAGTCTTACCTTCACATCCTCTCTTGATGAGATGATTAATAATGGAGAGTTGATAGGCGTGGATGATGACAGTGATATTGAAGGGTTCGATTCTTTTACAGATGATTCAGGTAATGAAGATTACGATCCGGAACTCGAAGGTGCAGTAACTGTAGATGATTTGTTGTTAATCAATGCTGATCTGCTCGAGAAAATGGAGTATGAGCTGAAGAACGAAGAGACATATGTATACAATCAGTCAGATGAAATAAGGCGTTTTTCGTCTGATGAGTGGTCAATAATTCTGGTAAATAAGCAGCACCCAATTCCAGACGATTACTCAATGACACTTGCCAGCATATCAGGTTCTATGAAATGTGATGAGAGAGCATTGCCAGATCTGCTTAATATGTTAAAAAAAGCAAAATCTGATGGGGTTCCGCTGATTGTATGTTCTCCATACAGAGATATGACTAAGCAGATTTCACTTTTTGAACGTAAGATTAATGCATATATGAGGCGTGGTCTCAATTACATGGATGCATATAAAATGGCTTCACAGGCTGTCACTGTTCCGGGTGCATCAGAGCATCAGCTTGGACTTGCGATGGATATATATTCCGCTGATCATAAATCATTGAATGAGGCCTTTGGCGATACAATGTCGGGAAAATGGCTTGCACATCATAGCTGGGAATACGGTTATATTTTGAGATATCCCAAGGACAAGGAGTATATTACCAGCATTGAGTATGAACCATGGCATTTCCGCTATGTTGGCAAAGAAGCTGCAGCAATTATATATTCTCAGAATCTTACTTTGGAAGAGTTCTGGGAAATGTATGTTGATTGAGATGAGGATTATATGGAATATAAAGTATTAAAAACCGAAGGAAAAGCAAAAAGAGCAGAATTCAAAACTGTTCATGGGACGGTTCAGACGCCTGTATTTATGAATGTTGGTACCGTGGCTGCAATCAAGGGAGCTGTATCGACAGAGGATTTAGAGAAAATTGGAACCCAAATTGAATTGTCTAATACCTATCATCTTCATGTTCGTCCAGGAGATGAAGTAGTAAAGAAAATGGGTGGCCTTCATAAATTCATGTCATGGAACAAACCAATACTTACAGATTCAGGTGGATTTCAGGTGTTTTCACTTGCTGGGCTTCGCAAAATCAAGGAGGAAGGAGTTACATTCCAGTCTCATATTGATGGTCATCGCATTTTTATGGGTCCAGAAGAAAGCATGCAGATTCAGAGTAATCTGGCTTCTACTATTGCTATGGCATTTGATGAATGCCCACCTGCACTTGCTGAGAGAAAGTACGTTGTTCAATCAGTTGAGAGAACTACGAGGTGGCTTGAGAGATGTAAAAAAGAGATGGCAAGACTCAATTCGCTGCCAGATACAATAAATAAAGAGCAATTATTGTTTGGAATCAATCAAGGGGCAATTTTCCCGGATATTAGAATCGAACATGCAAAGAGAATTGCAGAGTTTGATCTTCCTGGTTATGCAATAGGTGGTCTTGCGGTTGGCGAGACACATGAACAGATGTATGAGATTCTGGATGCCGTTGTGCCATACCTTCCACAGAATAAGCCGGTATATTTAATGGGAGTTGGTACGCCTGCAAATATACTTGAGGGTGTTGAGCGAGGTGTTGATTTCTTTGACTGTGTATATCCGGCTAGAAATGGAAGACATGGTCATGTATATACCTCACACGGCAAGTTGAATCTGTTCAATGCTAAATATGAGTTAGATGACAGACCAATTGATGAAGAGTGTGACTGCCCTGCATGTAAGAGATATAGCAGAGGTTATATCAGACATTTGCTGAAGGCAAAAGAAATGCTTGGTATGAGACTGGCAGTAACGCATAATCTTAGATTCTACAATCATCTCATGGAAGAAATTAGAGATGCATTGGATAACAATCAGTTTGCTGAATACAAGAAGGCTAAACTGGAAGCTATGAGTGCTGGCAGCGATGAAAAATAGCTTGCTGAAATGAGCACCAAAGTGTAGAATACACAATAGATTTGTTTTTTGGAGGAATTATATAATGAGTAACATTTTATTAGATGCAGCAGCAGCGGCTAATCAGGTAGCAACAGGCGCTTCAGGCGGACAGCAGCAGGCAACAGGCTTTGCAGGTTTTCTTCAGGGCTGGGGTGGTATTCTGATTTACCTTGTTGTAATAGTTGGTTTCTTCTATTTTGTAATGATTAGACCTCAGAGTAAGGAAAAGAAGAAGATGGCAGCAATGATGTCTACTCTTGAGGCTGGTGATAGCGTACTTACAAGCAGCGGTTTTTATGGAACAGTAATTGACGTGACAGATGATTCGGTCATCGTTGAATTCGGAAACAATAAGAACTGCCGAATCCCTATGCAGAAGGCAGCAATCGTACAGGTTGAAAAGCCCGACACTGCTCAATAAGAAGTGATTGGAAAGAGGCGCGGGGCAACCTGATGCCTCTTTTATTCTTATTCATTTATAGTAAGGAGATATAAGTAATATGAGAAGTGATAATGTTAAAGAAGGAATGCAGCAGGCACCTCATAGGTCTTTGTTTAATGCCCTTGGCTTTACACAGGAAGAAATGAAAAAGCCAATGATTGGTATTGTAAGCTCATACAATGAGATTGTGCCTGGACATATGAATCTTGATAAAATTGTTAATGCTGTAAAGCTCGGTGTTGCAGAAGCGGGCGGAGTTCCTGTTGTTTTTCCGGCAATTGCTGTTTGCGATGGAATTGCAATGGGACATGTAGGAATGAAGTATTCATTAGTTACAAGAGATCTTATTGCTGACTCGACAGAGTGTATGGCAATGGCACACCAGTTTGATGCGCTCGTAATGGTGCCAAACTGTGACAAAAACGTGCCTGGTCTTCTTATGGCAGCTGCAAGACTCAATTTACCAACAGTGTTTGTCTCAGGTGGTCCGATGCTTGCAGGACGAATTAAAGGTCAGAAGAAGTCATTGTCTGCTATGTTTGAAGCAGTAGGTGCATACTCTGCTGGAAATATGACAGAGGAAGAAGTATGCGAATATGAAGCAAAGGTATGTCCAACATGTGGAAGCTGTTCAGGAATGTATACAGCTAATTCAATGAACTGCCTGACTGAAGCTCTTGGAATGGGACTTCCAGGAAACGGAACAATTCCAGCTGTATATTCTGAAAGAATTAAGCTTGCTAAACATGCCGGAATGAAAGTAATGGAAATGCTTGAGAAGAATATTAGAGCAAGAGACATTATTACAAAAGAGGCAATAATGAATGCCCTTACTGTTGACATGGCTCTTGGATGCTCAACAAACTCAATGCTTCATCTTCCAGCAATTGCTCATGAAATTGGTTGGGATTTTGATATCGCATACGCTAATGAGATTTCAGAGAAGACACCTAATATGTGTCATCTTGCACCAGCAGGTCCTACATATATGGAAGATCTGAATGAAGCTGGTGGCGTATATGCTGTTATGAATCAGCTTATGGAGGCTGGACTTCTTAATACAGACTGTATGACGGTTACAGGTAAAACAGTTGGAGAGAACGTCAAGAATTGCAAGAATCTTGATGAGACTGTAATTAGACCTTTGAGTAATCCATATTCAACAACAGGTGGCCTCGCTGTATTAAAGGGTAATCTTGCACCAGATGGATCTGTTGTTAAGAGAAGCGCAGTCGTTCCTGAGATGATGGTACATACTGGTCCAGCGAGAGTGTTTGACTGTGAAGAAGATGCAATCGCTGCAATTAAGGGTGGAAAGATTGTTGCAGGTGATGTTGTTGTCATCAGATATGAAGGCCCTAAGGGCGGACCGGGTATGAGAGAGATGCTCAATCCAACATCTGCAATTGCAGGAATGGGACTTGGTGCATCTGTAGCTCTTATTACAGATGGTCGTTTTTCGGGTGCGAGCCGTGGTGCTTCAATTGGTCATGTTTCGCCAGAAGCAGCTGTTGGCGGTCCAATTGCACTTGTTGAGGAAGGCGATACTATCACAGTTGATATTCCTGGATATGCAATTACTCTTCATGTATCTGATGAGGAACTTGCAAAGAGAAAGGCTAACTGGACACCAAGAGAGCCTAAGGTTACAACAGGTTATCTTTCAAGATATGAAAAACTCGTTACAAGTGGTAACAGAGGAGCTGTATTACAGGTTCCTGGTAAGGAGGAAAAATAAATGTTATTAACCGGTTCTGAAATTGTAGTTGAATGTTTGAAGGAACAGGGAGTTGATACTGTATTTGGTTACCCAGGCGGTACTATTTTAAATGTTTACGATGCACTCTATAAGCATCAGGATGAGATATTCCATGTTCTTACAAGCCATGAGCAGGGGGCAGCCCATGCAGCTGATGGATATGCAAGAGCAACTGGTAAAGTCGGAGTGTGTTTTGCGACATCTGGACCTGGAGCAACTAACCTTGTCACTGGAATTGCGACAGCTTATATGGATTCGATTCCAGTTGTTGCAATCACTGCTAATGTTAATCTTCCTGCACTTGGAAAAGACACTTTCCAGGAGGTTGATATTGCTGGCGTTGTGATGCCAATTACAAAACATTCCTATATTGTAAAGGACGTTACAAAGCTCGCAGATACACTTAGAAAGGCCTTTGCCATTGCGAGAGATGGAAGACCAGGACCAGTTCTTGTTGATATTACCAAGGACGTTACTGCTAATACCTGTGAATTCGAGCCTAAGAAACCACAGGAAGCAGTAAAAACAGCTAAGTATAATGACTGCGATCTTGAAACTGCTGCAAAACTTATCAAGGAAGCTAAGAAGCCATTTTTCTATGTCGGCGGTGGTGTTACATTATCAGGTGCTTCAGCTGAACTGAATGAATTCGTTCATATTGTTGATGCTCCTGTCTGCGATACCTTAATGGGCAAAGGTGCATTCAATGGTACTGATAAGTTGTACACAGGTATGATTGGAATGCATGGAACCAAGGCAAGTAATCTTGCGGCTTCTGAATGTGATCTGTTAATTGGACTTGGCGTTCGTTTCTCTGATCGTGTTACTGGTAATGTTAAGAGATTCTGTGAGAATGCTAAAATTCTTCATATTGATATTGACGCAGCCGAGATTGATAAGAATGTTAAAACTACAGCTTCAGTAGTAGGTGATCTTAAGGATATACTTCCTAAACTCTCTAAGATGGTTGGACAGCAGTCGCACACAGAGTGGGTTGATAAGGTTTTGGGCCTTAAGGAAAAATATCCACTTACATATGATCAGAATAAGCTTACCTGTCCATATATTATTGAACAGCTCTACCAGGTAACTAATGGCGATGCGATTATTACAACAGATGTTGGACAGCATCAGATGTGGGCTTCTCAGTTCTATACTTATAAGGAGCCAAGAACATTCCTTTCAAGTGGTGGACTTGGAACTATGGGTTATGGACTTGGAGCATGTATTGGTGCCAAGATGGGAAAACCTGAGAAGGTTGTGGTAAATATCGGTGGAGATGGATGCTTCAGAATGAACATGAATGAACTTGCAACTGCAAGCCGATATAATATTCCAATCATTCAGGTTATTATCAATAATCATGTTCTGGGTATGGTTCGCCAGTGGCAGACATTATTCTATGGCAAGCGTTATTCACAGACTGTTCTTGCAGATAAGGTTGACTTTGTTAAAGTGGCTGAAGGTCTTGGATGTAAGGCTATTCGCGTTACAACTAAGGAAGAAGTTGCACCAGCAATTGAGGAAGCAATCAAGGCAGGAGTTCCATGTGTACTTGACTGTATTATCGAAGAGGATGACAAGGTATTCCCTATGGTTAGTCCTGGTGGTGCCATTGCAGAAGCATTTGATGCTGATGACCTCAAGAAAAAAGAAGAGCAGGCTTAGGATTAACGTCCCTTCAATTTCTTGACGAGTAATATACAAAAGCGTACAATAACTAATTGTTGATTTATGAAAATCTATTTTCCTAAGGAGGAGAAAGAAGTGTCCAGAGTTTATAACTTTTCAGCAGGCCCCGCAGTTTTGCCTGAAGAAGTATTAAAAGAAGCTGCAGAAGAGATGTTTGATTACCAGGGTAGTGGTCAGTCTGTAATGGAAATGAGCCACAGATCCAAGGTATATGACAAGATTATTAAGGATGCTGAAGCAGATCTTCGTGAACTCATGAACATTCCTGATAATTATAAAGTATTATTCCTTCAGGGCGGTGCTTCACAGTTCTTCGCAGAAGTTCCTATGAATATGATGAAGAATAAGAAGGCTGGTTATATCGTTACCGGTCAGTGGGCAAAGAAGGCTTACCAGGAAGCAAAGATTTATGGTGAGGCTGTAGAGCTTGCTTCATCAGCAGATAAGACATTCTCTTATATTCCTGATTGTTCAGATCTTCCTATCACTGATGATATGGATTATGTATACATCTGTGAGAATAATACAATTTATGGAACAAAGTATAAGACCCTTCCAAATACAAAGGGTAAGGTTCTTGTATCAGACGTTTCATCTTGCTTCTTATCTGAGCCAGTAGATGTTACCAAGTATGGTGTAATCTATGGTGGCGTTCAGAAGAATGTTGGACCTGCTGGTTGTGTAATTGCTATTATCCGTGAGGATCTTATTCCTGAAGAGTGTCTTCCTGGTACTCCAACCATGCTTAAGTGGAAGACTCAGGCTGATAATGATTCACTCTACAATACACCTCCATGCTATACAATTTATATCTGTGGCAAGGTATTCAAGTGGCTTAAGAAGATGGGCGGACTTGAGAAGATGAAAGAGTTGAATGAGAAGAAGGCTAAGGTATTATATGATTTCCTTGATTCTTCTAAGATGTTCAAGGGAACTGTAGTTAAGGAAGACAGATCACTTATGAACGTTCCTTTTGTTACAGGAAACGAAGAACTTGATGCTAAGTTTGTTAAGGAAGCAACAGCTGCCGGATTTGTTAATCTTAAGGGACACAGATCAGTTGGTGGTATGAGAGCATCTATCTATAATGCTATGCCAATTGAAGGTGTTGAGAAGCTTGTTGAATTCATGAAGAAGTTCGAAGAGGAGAATGCATAAATGTATAAGTATCATTGCCTTAATCCGATTGCACAGGTCGGTCTTGTAAATTTTACTAATCAGTATGAGAAAACAGAGAATGTAGCTGAGGCAGAGGGTATCCTTGTTCGTTCTGCAGTTATGCATGATATGGAACTTTCAGATAAGCTTCTTTGCGTAGCAAGAGCTGGTGCTGGAGTTAATAATATTCCTCTTGATAAGTGTGCTGAAAAAGGAATTGTTGTATTTAATACTCCTGGAGCTAATGCTAACGGAGTTAAAGAGCTTGTACTTGCTGGTATGTTCCTCGCATCAAGAGATGTAGTTGGTGGTATTGAGTGGGTACAGTCAGCTAAAGAAGATGCTGATATTGCTAAGACAGCAGAAAAAGAGAAGAAGCGTTTTGCTGGAACCGAGCTTGAGGGTAAGAAGCTTGGTATCATCGGACTTGGAGCTATCGGTGTTAAGGTTGCCAATGCAGCTAAACATCTTGGAATGGAAGTATATGGATATGATCCATATCTGTCAGTAGATGCAGCTTGGAATCTTTCAAGAGATGTTAAGCACATTAAGAATGTTGAAGACATCTATGCTACATGTGATTTCATTACTATTCATGTGCCACTTCTTGACTCTACACGCAAGATGATTAATGAAGAGGCAATTTCTAAGATGAAGGATGGAGTTGTTCTCCTTAACTTTGCTCGTGACCTGCTTGTAGATGAAGAGGCTGTTCTTAAGGGAATTGAGACTGGTAAGATTCGCAAGTATGTATCAGATTTCCCTAACCCTACAGTTGTTGGTCGTGCAGGATGTATTGTTACTCCTCATATTGGCGCTTCTACAGAGGAGTCTGAAGATAACTGTGCTAAGATGGCAGTTAAGGAAATGATGGATTACCTTGAGAATGGTAACATCAAGAATTCTGTTAACTATCCAGCTCTTGATATGGGAGTATGCACCAAGGAAGGACGTATTGGTATTTTCCATAAGAATATTGCCAATATGATTACACAGTTCACTGCTTGCATCGGTGAGGCTGGAATCAATATCTCAGATATGATGAATAAATCTCGTGGTGAGGTTGCATATACTGTTCTTGATATTGAGTCTAAGGCAACTGATGATATTGTTGCTAAGCTTAATGCAATTGACGGTGTATTCCGTGTGAGAGTAGTAAAGTAATTAATTAACAAAATAATTGGTTGTTTAGGCCCCTGTTCTGATTGAACAGGGGTTTTTTTATCTGATTTGTCATATGAATTATATTTTGACTCATAAAACATTGTTTCTGGCTACTTTATGTACATTAAAATATAGATTGTGGTTTTTGCTTAAAAATAGTAAAATTAATACTATATATATGTTTGGAGGCTTTGGTTATGAACAAAGAGGATTTTGAATTCCTTGATAGGATTAATACATATGCAAATAGCGTATTACATGATATTGACCCTCAAAAGACTAAAGTGGGGGCACAACTTGAAAAACTACGTCCAGTTATGCAGGAGATTGCAATGGAAAAAGGTATGGACGTTACAGATGTTTTTATTAAGTACATGGATTTAGCAAGTGAAGCTTCTGTTGAAGTAGAGCGTAAATTCCAAAATACAGTTGGAAACATGAATAAGTACGGTGATATTGAATAATATCATATCTGAAATAATGTATTAACTATAAGGAGAATTATATGTCAGACATTAGACCATTTAGAGCAATTCGCCCTGCTAAGGGATATGAGGACAGAATTGCAGCACTTCCATATGATGTTTATTCATCAGCTGAAGCGAGAGAGGTTGTTAAGGGTAAACCAGATTCATTTCTGAATATTGACAGACCTGAGACAGCATTTCCTGTTGAGCAGGATATGTATGCACCTGAGGTGTATGCTCATGCCAAGAAAACCCTTGATTCAATGATTGCAGACGGCCGATTTGTACAGGATGAAAAGCCATACTATTATTTGTACAGCCTTACAATGGATGGAAGAAAACAGACTGGATTTGTTGCAGCTGCATCTATCTGGGATTATAAGAACGGTATAATCAAGAAGCATGAAAATACCAGAGCTGACAAAGAAGAAGATCGCATTCGTCATGTGGATACATGTGATGCTCAGACAGGCCCTATTTTTCTTGCGTACAGAGATGAGGACGTATTGTCTGGAATTATGAATAAATATCTGACTAATATCAAACCGGATTATGATTTCGTATCTGAAGACGGGATAGGACATACCGGCTGGATTATCAGTGATGACGAGGATATAACTAAGATTTCCAAGTCATTTTCTGAAATGAATGAAATCTATATTGCTGATGGTCATCACAGATGTGCGTCAGCCTGCAAGGTTGGATTAAAGAGAGCGCAGGAGAACCCTAATCATACAGGAAATGAAGAATATAATCATTTTCTGTGCGTTCTGTTCCCAGAAAACCAGCTTAAGATTATGGATTACAACAGGGTTGTTAAGGATCTAAATGGTCTTTCTTCAGATGAGTATCTTAAGAAGATTTCGGAGAAGTTTTCAGTAAAAGAAGAGGCATGTCAGGTTAAACCAGCAAAGCAGAATGAATTCGGAATGAATCTTCAGGGTAAGTGGTATAAACTGGAGTATCTTGGAGATAAGACAGGAGATCCTGTAAAGGATTTGGATGTTTCTATTTTGCAGGACAATCTACTAGGACCAATTCTTGGTATAGGAGATCCCAAGACTGACAAGAGAATAGATTTTGTTGGTGGAATTCGTGGATTATCAGAGCTTGATAGAAGAGTTAAGGAAGGATGCGCAGTAGCATTTTCTATGTATCCGACTTCAATTACAGAGCTGTTCGATGTGGCTGATGCTGGACTATTAATGCCACCTAAGTCAACATGGTTTGAACCTAAGCTAAGAAGTGGATTGTATATTCACCATTTGAGCAGATAAACTTATTTAATGGGGGCAAGGCAAATATGGATAAAAAATTATATAAACTTATGGATTGGGCAGCAATTGAAGGAATTGTATATGCAGATGATCCACATGCTGATGCGATTCTCGGATGCCATGAAATCAAGGGGAACCAGTCCTTGGTACAATGCTTTTTTCCTAGGGCAAGTAAGATTACATTGTGTTATAAAGATGGAAAAAACACTAAAACAGTAGCCATGCAGCTCGCTGATGAGGAGGGCTTTTTTGCAGCATTAGTTCCCGGTAAGATTGGTAAGGACTACTCATATAAAGTGACATATGAGAATGATAAGAATGAATATGAATTCTTGGATCCATATGCTTTCAAGGCACCTGAATCTGAAGAAGTAATGAAGAAATTCCTGGCTGGTTCGTTGTATAATGCGCAGGATTATTTTGGCGCTCACAAGACAGTTGTCGACGGAACAAGTGGAATTCTTTTCAGAGTGTATGCACCGATGGCTGATTGTGTTTCTCTTATCGGTGATTTTGACAGATATGATAGCAGAAGCCTTCCGATGATTAAAAATGATGAAACGGGAGTATTCAGCCTGTTTATTCCAACTCTCAAGGAGAAAGAAAAAGCAGAGTATATGTACGAAATTCGTACATCGAAAGGAAAAGTTGTTAGAAAACTTGATCCTTATGCAGCGACCCATGTTAGAAAGGATGGCCTTCATGAGTCTGCGCTTCTTAAAAATGTTAAGAAATATGCGCCAGTTAAAACAGTTGAAGCAGAACCATTCCTTCTGTATACCTTTGACTCTGTATCTGAGATACCAGATGATTACGAACAGAAAGCAAAGGATATTAAGGAACTTGGATTTACACATGTCAGTGTAGGAAATCTTCTTTCTGAAAGAATGTCCCATGATGTGCATGTTGCCAAGACATTTTTTGATAATCCAGCATCTACAAAAGTTAAGAAATTCATTGATGCACTTCATAAGGTAGGGCTTAAGGTTATTGGCGTTCTGGCGCTGTCTTGTTTTGATCTGGATTCAGAGTCTCTCACAGCATTTGACGGAAGCTGTATATACGAGCATTTGGATGAGAGACAGGGCAAGCATTATAAATATCTCGCAGGATTATTCAACTATGACAGAGGTGAGGTTAAGTCATTCCTTTTATCTGCTGCACTCAGATATGTAAATTGTTTTGAACTTGATGGTATAAGACTAGCAGATACATCATTTATGTTGTATTTAGATTACGCTAAGGATGCTGGAATGTGGATTCCTAACATCTATGGTGGCAATGAGAACCTTAGTGCAATTGCCTTTATTAAAGAGCTTAATAGGATGCTCAAAAAAGAGTATCCTGGACTTCTGCTAATGACTGATGAATTCAGTGGATGGCAGAATATGACTAAGAGTCAGGATGATGACGGATTTGGATTTGACTTAAAGTGGAATCATGCTTATACAAGCGAGTTGTATAAATATTTATCACTCAATCCAATTAACAGAAGTGCTCATCATCATGAACTTACGATGTCTTATTTATATCAGCAGATTGAGAAATTTGTTCTTGCGATAACGCAGGATGCACTTACCAAATGTTCTACTGGTGAAGACCAGTTGTTTAATTCAGAATATGCTGATACTAATAAGCTTATCTATGCGTATACTATGTTCCACCCAGGGAAAAAGGCATTTAAGAACAGCTTTGTTTCATCGCTTGACAGTAATTTTGTAAAAGCAACTAATTCTATGTATTTGGAATGCGCTGCGCTTAATCAGCTTGACTCACAGCCCGAAGGATTTGAGTGGATTAATGAGATATCTGCAAATGAATGTGTCCTAACTTATACAAGAAAGAGCGTCAATCCAGAAGAGACACTGCTTGTTGTTGTAAATATGGCAGGATGCGGTTGGGAAAATTATAAAATTGGCGTTCCGATGGATGGAAAATATAAGACGGTATACGTGTCTGAGAATGCTAAATTCGGAGGACTCGTAAATATGAAACAGACACTTGTCAAATGTAAGAAGGATGAGTGCGATATGAGAGATTATTCAATCCGCATTAAGATTCCGGCTCTGTCTGTTTCTGTTTATTCTTTTGTGCCATATACTCCTGAGGAACTTGAGGCAATTAGGGCAAAAGAGGAAGAAAAGAGACTAAAAGAAGAAGAGGCTAGAAAAAAGAAAGAGCTTCTCAAAAAGAAAAAAGACAAGATTAAAAAGACAATGAAAGAAAAGCTTGCCAGAGAAATAGCAAAGGCAGAGGAAGAGATTTATAGATCATGAGATATATGAGCATTGTTTTGGATGCGTCAGCTCAGCAGGCTGCACCAGCAGGTATTGATATTAATCAGGATGTACTTGAAAATATAATCCCTGTCGATGTTAATGCATTTCAAAAATGGCTGATGGATTTGCCCGCAACGCTACTAAATTTTGGGATAAAAGTACTAATTGCTATATTAATTCTCATAGTGGCAAAATTTGTCATCAAAGGAATTGTTAAGGTGATGGATAAGTCTTTGACCAAGATTAATGCAGATGTTGGTTTGGTCAAATTCCTCAATAAAACAATTAGGATTATTCTATACATTCTTGTTATCGTAGGAATTGCAGCATATTTTGGAGTTGGCGTTGCAAGTTTTGTGGCACTGCTAGGAACTGCAGGTGTTGCAATTGGACTTTCTCTTAAGGATAATCTGTCGAATATAGCGGCAGGTGTGATTATTCTGCTGACAAGACCGTTTCGAGTGGGTGATTATATCAAGGTGATTGGTAAGGATTGCGAGGGAACAGTAGAAGATATTTCACTGTTCTACACGACACTCATGATGGCAGATGGTAATTCAGTGATAATACCTAACGGTCAGATTACTAATAACAGTACACTGAATTTGTCTAAGAATCCAACAAGAAGAGTAGATTTGGTGGTTGGTATTTCATATAACAGTGATCTGAAAAAAGCCAAAAAAGTCATTGGCGATGTGATAACAGCTGATGAAGCATACTTGAGCGATAAAGCACTAGATATTTTTGTAGATGACCTTTCAGATAGCAGTGTAAATATAGGTATTCATTTTTTTGTGAATAATGCTAATTATTGGTCAGCAAAATGGAGAGTTCTAGAAAGTATAAAACTTGCATTGGATGAGAATGGAATATCAATTCCATATCCGCAGATGGATGTGCATATGTCGTAAATTATGTAAGTATAATATGCAAGAAGAAGTCGGCAATATTAGCTTCTTTGCAATATTTTTAGTTTTTCTGGTAATAAAAAACCGTAGCAGTATATGCTACGGTTTTTTACGAATGAGTATTTTTTGGAATACAATACATTCTCAAGCTCCCGGCCGGATTCGAACCGGCGACCCACGCATTACGAATGCGTTGCTCTACCAGCTGAGCCACGGAAGCAACAGTGCTATTATATAAGTATTTTATGCTTTTGACAAGTTGTAGCAGGTTTGTTTTTTTGCATATATTGTGTTAAGATACAATTTAGATTTAATTTAAGTATAGACTCTTTTGGAGGATAAATATGGCACAGCTATGGGGAGGAAGATTTACTAAGAAAACCGATGATTTGGTATATCGGTTTAATGCTTCCATTTCATTTGATCAAAGATTTCTAAAAGAAGATATAGAGGGCTCTAAGGCTCATGTTCAGATGCTTGCTAAGCAGGGGATTATTACACAGCCTGAGAGAGAACAGATAGTAAAAGGTCTTGAGGAAATATATAAAGATACAGTTGAGGGCAGACTTGAAATTACTGAAGAATATGAGGATGTGCATTCATTTGTAGAAGCTAATCTCATTGACAGAATTGGTGATGCAGGCAAGAAGCTTCACACAGGAAGAAGCCGCAATGATCAGGTTGCTCTTGATATGAGACTTTATACGAGAAGTATTGTTAAGGATACGGATTCTGAATTAAAGGAATTGTTAAGTGCTCTTCTCAAGATAATTAGTGAAAATACAGAGACATATATGCCTGGTTTTACACATCTTCAGAAAGCACAGCCTGTCACACTGGCACATCATCTGAGTGCATATTTTGAGATGTTCGTACGCGATAGAGGGCGTATGAAGGATATATATGAGAGAATGAATTATTGTCCTTTGGGTGCTGGTGCACTTGCTGGCACAACATATCCTCTTGATCGCGATTATACAGCTAAGCTGCTGGATTTCTATGGACCAACTCGTAATAGTATGGATTCAGTTTCTGATAGAGACTATCTTATCGAATATTTGTCAGCAGCTGCGACTATTATGATGCATTTGTCCAGATTTTCTGAGGAGATTATTATCTGGAACAGCAATGAATATGGCTTTGTAGAACTTGATGATACATATTCTACTGGTTCATCAATTATGCCACAGAAGAAAAACCCTGATATTGCTGAACTTGTTCGCGGTAAAACGGGAAGAGTTTATGGAGCGCTGATGAGTCTTCTGACCACCATGAAGGGGATTCCACTTGCATATAATAAAGACATGCAGGAGGATAAGGAAATGGCTTTTGATGCCATGGACACAGTAAGAGGATGTATTAGGTTATTTACCGGAATGGTTAGTTCAATGAACTTCAATAAGGAACGTATGGCGCGTTCTGCGATGAAGGGATTTACCAATGCTACTGATGCGGCTGATTACCTGGTTAATAAGGGAGTTCCTTTTAGAGATGCGCATGGTATTATTGGCAGACTTGTTCTGTACTGTATTGAAAGAGATAAAAGCATTGAGGATTTATCATTAGATGAATTAAAGAGTATCTGTGATAAGTTCGAAGATGATATTTACGAGGCAGTATCTCTTAAGACCTGTGTTGAAAACAGGTTGACAACAGGTGCACCTAGCCCTAAGGTTATGAGGGATGTTATCAGAGTCTATGAAGATTATCTTAATACAGACGCTGGAATGAAATAGTAATCAATGCTGATGTAGATATTGAAATAGGCAAGGAAATAATAAAACATAAGAAAAGTGAAATAAAAGGAGATTATGAAAAATGAGTGACAAGTTAAAGGTTGGTATTCTTGGTGGAACAGGAATGGTTGGACAGAGATTTATATCTCTTCTTGAGAATCATCCATGGTTTGAAGTAACTACAATAGCAGCTTCACCTCGTTCTGCTGGAAAGACATATGAGGATGCTGTTGGCGATAGATGGAAGATGGATACTCCAATGCCTGAAGCAGTTAAGAAAATTGTAGTTATGAATGTTAATGAAGTTGAAGAAGTTGCTTCTAAGGTTGATTTTGTTTTCTCTGCAGTTGATATGACTAAGGAAGAGATTAAGGCAATTGAGGAGGCTTATGCTAAGACAGAGACTCCTGTTGTTTCAAATAACTCAGCTCATCGTTGGACTCCAGATGTTCCTATGATCGTACCTGAACTCAATCCAGAGCATGTAGAAGTAATTGAGTCTCAGAAGAAGAGACTTGGTACAACAAGAGGATTCATCGCAGTAAAACCTAACTGCTCAATTCAGAGCTATGCTCCATGTCTTGTAGCTTGGCAGGAATTTGAACCATATGAAGTTATCGCTTCTACTTATCAGGCGATCTCAGGAGCAGGAAAAACATTTAAGGATTGGCCAGAGATGGTTGGTAATGTTATTCCTTATATTGGTGGTGAGGAAGAGAAGAGTGAGAAAGAGCCTCTTCGTATTCTTGGTAAAGTTAAGGATGGCGTTATTGAGCCTGCAACTTCTCCTAAGATTTCATGCCAGTGTATCAGAATACCAGTACTTAATGGACATACTGCTACTGTGTTCGTTAAGTTTAAGAAAAAGCCTACTAAAGAACAGCTTATTGAGAAGCTTGTAAATTTCTCTGGTGAACCACAGAAGCTCGGACTTCCTTCTGCTCCAAAGCAGTTCATCCAGTATATGGAAGAGGACAATAGACCTCAGGTTACACAGGATGTTAACTATGAAAGAGGAATGGGAGTATCAATTGGTAGAATTCGTGAAGACTCAATCTATGATTTCAAGTTTGTAGGTCTTTCACATAATACCGTTAGAGGTGCTGCAGGTGGTGCAGTTCTGTGTGCAGAGCTTCTTAAGGCTAAGGGATATATCACTGCAAAATAATAATGGGGTTTATTCTTGCAGATTAATAATTGTGTGATAGGGGTTAGGTTATGGAAGAACTTCGTTATCAAGTAGATCTCTTGACAGCGATGAACCAGAAACTGAATAAAAGTGAGAGAATGTACCACCTTGTATGCGATGTACAGGGTGGGGCATTTTTGTACATATTGGCAGATGCGGACCAGGTCGAAATGCTCGGAAACTGGTCTGCTTTTTTTGACTTTTCGGTAAAAAAAGTTTCTGACTTATCGCAAGTGTTTGAAGCATTTGATCATCTGGATGAAGAAAGAATTCGTCGGGTAATTCTCGACGATGATATGCCTGATTTTAACAGAAGATGCGAATGTAATTTCCGTGAATCCAAGAAATATATAGAGTGTAGTGTGACAACTATACGTGACGATGATAACAGAATTAAAGAGAAGATTATCAAATTCACTGACGTTACAAGATTCCATATTCAGAGAGAAGAACTGTCATATCTTGCTTTCTATGATACTTTAACAGGTCTGTATAACAGAAATCATTTTGTTTCAGAACTTAGTGAGATGCTTGTTAGAGCTGAAGAGCAGAATGTAACTGTTTCTGTAATTTTCATTGATATTGATGATTTTAAGAGAATCAATGATGGAAAAGGAATCATAGTCGGCGACGAACTCGTTCAGGTATTTGGGCAATACCTTGGTGATTTTTCGAGTGAAAACGTTAACGTATCACATTTTAATTCGGATATCTATTGCATTTCCATTTATGATCCATGTGGTTCTAGATCAGTTGAAAAAATAATACAGTCAATAAAGGACAGACTTGCAAAACCATTCAAATTGACGGGAGGCAATGAGATAAGCTTCAGTGTATGTATGGGTGTTGCTGAGTATCCTGAATCGGCTAAGTCGGCTCTTGAACTAATTGGTAATGCAGAGATTGTAATGTTTAAGGCAAAGAGTGCAGGCAAAAATGGTGTTATGTATTTTGATTCCAGCATCATAAATGAGTTCCAGCATTCTATTTACATGGAGAATAAGCTGAATGATGCAATGAAGTCGCATCACTTTGTTCTGAATTTCCAACCACAGTATTATCTGAATACTAATAAGATTCGTGGTGTCGAGGCTCTTATCAGAATGCGCGATAACACAGGACGAATTGTAGGCCCAGGAGAGTTCATTGCAATTGCCGAGCAAAACGGAAGTATTGTAGAGATAGGTGATTGGGTAATTGAAGAAGCTCTTTCAGTTTATTCTGATTGGAGAAGTAAATACAAAACAAATCTTATTATGTCTATTAATATTTCTGCAATTCAATATAAGAAAGATGATTTTGTACAGAAAATGATTGCAGAACTTGAGAAGTATAAGATTGATCCTAAGTATGTTGAACTAGAGATAACAGAGAGTGTACTCATTGATGATTTCAGAGGAGTCGTTGATAAGATGAGAGCACTTCGGGATTATGGACTGAAGGTATCGCTTGACGACTTTGGTACAGGTTATTCTTCGCTTTCTTATCTTAAGGACCTTCCTATTGATACACTTAAGATTGATAAGAGCTTTATTGATACAGTTATAACTGATGATTCAACGAGAATTATTATTGAATCGATTGTAACTATGGTTAAGAAACTTGGATATGAAACTGTTGCTGAGGGAGTTGAAACCGCGGAACAGTTTGAATACCTTAAGAAAATTGAATGTGATAATATTCAGGGCTTTTACTTGGGAAGACCACAAAGTGCGCAGGATATTGAGAACATTCTGATTCGTGAGCTGTAATAGCTTTTACTGGAGGAAATAGAGCATATGGAATTTCCAGGAATGCTTCGAATTCTTAAAACAATTGAGACCGCAAAAGAAAAAAGTGGTAGTGGAATACTCGTATTCTATGGTGAACAGGGACTTGGCAAAACATCACTTCTGTTATCACTTTTAAACAAATATCCCTATGCTAAGTATTATCAGGCAGTGCCGGCATCTTCAGTACAGCAGGCCCTTTTTATGCGTGAGGCACTTATTGGAAGTAAGGGATTGAAGAGGTCTGAATATACAACCTATGATGCGATTTTTGAGAAGCTGTCTAAAGACCACCACATGGATGGAAGACAGGTGCTTATTTTTGATGAATTTGATTATCTGTTAAAAGCAGATGATACTTTTATGAATTCGTTGATTGGGCTGTTGTCGGGTACTTATGGTCAACGCGAGTATCTGGTAATTCTGTGTACATCTTCTTTGGGTTTTGTAGCTGGTACCATGAGTAAGAAAATGGGAAGAGCAGCTCTTATGATTCAGGGATTGCTTAAGATGAAAGAGTTTGGTTTTGAGGACATGGTTAATATGTCTGATAAATTAAGCAAGACAGAAGTGTTCTACAGATATGCACTTATGGGAGGAAGACCATTTCCGTTCCAGGTATCAATGAAATATGAATCAATGAGAGATATCATAATCGGTATGTTTTTAAGAAGAGACGGTTTGTTCTATGATTATGGTATTAAATATATTTCGGAGCAGCTTCGCGAACCTGGTGTCTATGCAACGATACTGTATCTCATAGCAAATGGGAATACAAAGCTTAATGATTTATATGCTCTGTCTGGTTTTTCAAGGGCAAAGATTAGTGTTTATCTTAAGAATTTGATTGAGCTTGATCTCGTTGAAAAAGTATATTCTTTTGGGGCATCACCAAGGGATGATTCGCTTAAGGGAGTATATAGAATCAGTAATCCTATGGTGAATTTCTGGTTCAGATTCCTGTACGAGAATAGAAGCAGGCTGGACGTAATGGATGAGGAAACTTTTTTTGATAAATATATTATGAATGATTTGTCAGAATACCTTGAGTTCTATTACGGATTAGTTGCGTCACAGCTTATGACTGCTGGTAAGGTTTCAGCTGCAGCGGATATAAGAAAATGCTCTGAGTGGGTCGGAAAAACAGGCGATATTCCTGTGATTGGTATTCCTGCAGATGGTGGTGGCAGAAAAGGAAGTGAGACAGTTTGTGCCTTTATGTCAAGAGCTAAGAAGATTGATGCGGACTATATTGAGAATTGTGCGCTGATACTGAAAAAGGCAAGCCTTAAACCAAGAACAGTAATTATCTTCTCTGAAGCAGGTGTTGAAGAGGGTGTGGAAATTAAGATTACACACAGTAATGTTTTGGTCACAGGAATTCTTAATTAGTATATGAGCAAGAGTTTATATATAGCAGAGAAACCTTCTGTTGCACGATCTTTTGCCGAGAATCTTGGGATTAAAGGTAAGTCAGCAGACGGTTATATCGAGTCTGAGGAAGCAATCGTAACATGGTGCGTTGGACACTTGGTTACGATGTGTTACCCGGATGCTTATGATGAAAAATTAAAAAGATGGAGCATGGATACATTGCCATTTGTTCCAGACACTTACAAATACCAGGTGATTGATGATGTTAAGAAACAGTTTGGCATTGTCAGTGGCCTTCTTTTGCGTGAGGATGTTTCAACAATTTATGTCTGTACTGACTCTGGACGTGAGGGAGAATACATATACAGACTCGTTGAACAGATGAGCGGAGTCCTTGAGAAGAATAAGATACGCAAGCGCGTGTGGATTAATTCGCAGACTAAGGAAGAAATCATCCGTGGTGTAAAGGAAGCGAAGGACCTTTCTGAGTATGATTGTTTATCCTCTGCAGCGTATCTCCGTGCAAAAGAGGATTATCTGATGGGTATTAATTTCACTAGGGCATTAACGCTCAAGTACGGACCGCAGGTGAAAAATTTTCTTAAGGCAGACAAAGCGGTTGTAACTGTTGGACGAGTCATGACATGCGTGCTTGGCATGGTGGTTTCCAGAGAGAGGGAGATTCGTTCTTTTGTTAAAACGCCTTTTTTCAGAGTGATTGGTTCCTTTGAATTAAGTGGAAGTACATTCGATGGAGAGTGGAAGGAGAATGAGAAGTCGAAGTATCATGATTCTCCCCTTCTGTATAAGGAAAATGGGTTTAAAAAAGAGGAGAGCGCCAGGGAATTAATTGATTATCTGGCATCTGATAATACAGCAACGGTTCAGAAGATTGAACGCAAGAAAGAGGTTAAAAATGCGCCACTTCTGTATAATCTTGCGGAGCTTCAAAATGATTGTAGTAAATATTTCAAGATAAGCCCTGATCAGACGCTTAATTATATTCAGGACATGTATGAGAAGAAGCTTCTGACATATCCGAGAACTGATGCGAGAGTGCTATCAAGCGCTGTTGCGAAGGAGATAAACAAGAATGTTCAGGGACTCATGAATGGATATCCCATGACGAGTTCATTCTGTAAATGGATTCTTGAAAAGGGTGCCTATAAAGGACTTGAGAAAACAAGGTATGTAAATGATAAACAGATTACAGACCACTATGCAATAATTCCTACTGGTCAGGGATTCAGTGCCTTATCGTCGCTTGATGCGACTGAAACAAAGATTTTTGAAATTGTTGTGAGGCGGTTTCTTAGTATTTTTTGCCCTCCAGCTCAATATGAGAAGGTATCTTTAGTACTTGAAATGAAGGGTACAGAATCTTTCTATAGTAATTTTAAGGTTCTTAAGGAAGAAGGATTTTTGAAGTGTGCAGCTTTTTCTTTTGCTAAGAAAAATGCTGAGGCTGTGACTGACAAAAAAGATAATAATAAAGACCAAAATGATAATAAAAGCGAAGAGTCCCAGGAAGATATTAAATGTGATGAGAACTTTCTGGAAGAAATCGCAAGACTCAAAAAGGGTGACGCTGTTTCTGTCTCTGGAATGTCAATTAAAGAAGGCGAGACAAGCCCTCCTAAGAGGTACAATTCAGGATCAATGATTCTTGCGATGGAAAATGCAGGACAATTGATTGAGGACGAGGATCTTAGAGCACAGATAAAGGGAAGTGGTATTGGCACTTCTGCGACTCGTGGCGAGATACTTAAGAAGCTATTTACTATTAAGTATCTGAATAATAATAAAAAGACACAGATAATCACTCCAACTCTTTTGGGTGAGATGATATACGATGTTGTTGAATGCTCGATGAAGGCCCTACTTGATCCGGCACTTACGGCAAGCTGGGAAAAAGGACTTACCGGTGTTGCAGAAGGTACCATATCTGAGTCGGAATATATGGATAAACTTAAAGGGTTTGTTGAAAGACGTACCAATGTTGTGAAGACTCTTGATAATCAAGGATTACTAAATTCAAAATTTCAGAGCGCTGCACAATTCTATAAAACAAAATCAAAATAATTCATACAAGAGGAAATTAAAATGGAAGGTGTAAAGATTTCAGATTTATATGATTTGAATGAAACAATTGCAGTTGATATTTTTGCCGGAAAAACATATCCATGGGAAGTTCTTCCTGAGATCGAAAATTTTATTATTGAATTGGGTAAGAAGCTGTCTAAGGATCGCTATGACGAGATTAGTGAACATGTTTGGGTAGCAAAATCAGCAAAAGTATTTCCCTCAGCATATCTTGGTGCGCCATGCATTATTGATGAGGATGCTGAGGTTCGACATTGTGCTTTCATAAGAGGTAGTGCAATTGTTGGTAAAGGAGCTGTTGTTGGTAATTCAACTGAGCTTAAAAATGTAATTCTTTTCAATAAGGTTCAGGTTCCACACTATAATTACGTTGGCGATTCTGTTCTTGGATTTAAAGCTCATATGGGAGCTGGTTCAATTACATCAAATGTTAAGAGTGATAAGCAGCTTGTTGTAATTCATGACTGGGCTAATGATGAATGCCTTGAAACCGGAAGGAAAAAAGTTGGTGCAATGTTGGGAGACAATGTTGAAGTAGGTTGTAATAGCGTACTTAATCCCGGCACCGTAATTGGCAGAAATTCAAATGTTTATCCTGTTTCAAGGGTAAGAGGATATGTGCCAGGTGATTCAATCTTCAAATCTATGGATAACATAGTAAAAAAAGTATATTGAAAAATAGCTAGAAGACGTAAATTTGTAATGGATTTTTCTTCTCATTTGTGAGAATATAGAAAAGGTGGTTGAAGTACAAAGTGGCTTATGCGTGTCACTTTCGTATAAATTAATACTCGAAAGGAGTTTTCACATGATTTACTCAAAAGAAGTTGAAGAGATGTGTCCTGTACATCAGGGCGTACATCATGGTGCTGCACCCATTCCTGAAGAAGCTAAGTGGGTGAAGGCAAAGAAGGTAGAGGACATCTCTGGTTACACACACGGTATTGGTTGGTGTGCACCTCAGCAGGGTGCCTGCAAGCTGTCTTTAAATGTTAAGGATGGTATTATTCAGGAGGCTCTTGTTGAGACAATCGGTTGTTCTGGTATGACTCATTCAGCAGCTATGGCAGCTGAGATTCTTCCTGGACTTACTGTTATGGAAGCACTCAATACAGACCTTGTTTGTGATGCTATTAATACAGCAATGAGAGAACTGTTCCTTCAGATCGTTTACGGACGTACACAGTCTGCATTCTCTGAGGGTGGTCTTCAGATCGGTGCTGGTCTTGAGGATCTTGGTAAGGGAAGCCGTTCAATGGTTGGTACAACTTATGGAACACTTAAGAAGGGCCCTAGATACCTTGAACTTACTGATGGATATATTACTGGTGTTGCACTTGATGAGGATGATGAGATCATCGGATACAAGTATGTTAACTTCGGTAAGATGATGGACTTCATCAAGAAGGGTGATGATGCAAATACCGCTCTTGAGAAGGCTTCAGGTCAGTATGGACGTGTAGCAGATGCTGTACGTGTTATTGACCCTAGAAAAGAGTAAGGAACAGGAGGAATAGAACAATGGCATTATTTGAATCATATGAGAGAAGAGAGCCTCAGATCCTTGCTAAGATTAAGGAGTACGGTATCTCATCTATTGAAGAATGTAAAGAAATCTGCGATGCTGCAGGTATTGATGTATATCATCTTATTGAAGGCATTCAGCCTATCTGCTTCGAGAATGCAAAGTGGGCTTACACTGTAGGTGCTGCAATCGCAATCAAGAAGAACTGCCGTAAGGCTGCTGATGCTGCAGCTGCAATCGGTGAAGGACTTCAGGCTTTCTGTATCCCTGGATCAGTTGCTGATACTCGTAAGGTAGGTCTTGGACATGGTAACCTTGGTAAGATGCTTCTTGAAGAGGATACTGAGTGTTTCGCATTCCTTGCTGGTCATGAGTCATTCGCAGCTGCTGAAGGTGCAATTGGTATTGCAGAGAAGGCTAACAAGGTTCGTCAGAAGCCTCTTCGTGTTATTCTTAATGGTCTTGGAAAAGACGCTGCTCAGATTATTTCTCGTATCAATGGATTTACTTTCGTTGAGACAGAGTATGATCCATATACAAACACTGTAAAAGAAGTAGCTCGTAAGTGCTACAGCAAAGATGCTAACAGCCCTCGTGCTAAGGTTAACTGCTACGGTGCTAATGATGTATGCGAAGGTGTTGCAATCATGTGGAAGGAGAATGTAGATGTTTCTATTACAGGTAACTCTACTAACCCTACAAGATTCCAGCATCCTGTAGCTGGTACCTACAAGAAGGAAAGACTTGAGAATGGCAAGAAGTACTTCTCAGTAGCTTCTGGTGGTGGTACTGGACGTACACTTCACCCAGATAACATGGCAGCTGGTCCTGCTTCTTATGGTATGACAGATACTATGGGTCGTATGCACTCAGATGCACAGTTCGCTGGTTCTTCTTCAGTTCCTGCACACGTTGAGATGATGGGTCTTATCGGTGCTGGTAACAACCCTATGGTAGGTATGACTGTTTCTACAGCCGTTTCTATCGAAGAAGCAGCTAAGGCTGGTAAGTTCTAAGTTATTGAACAAAAATTTGATATGAATTAATTAGCAGGCAGGAGTTTGACTCCTGCCTGTTTTATATACTATGCCATTGAACTGGCTTTCACATATAAAATGAGACTTATAGACTTATAGGACAAAATGAGTTGTTCGGGCAAAAAAATAACCGCTCTCGCGGTTATTTTAATTGAGATTTATAAATCAGTTTAGTTCTCATCTGAAGCAAATGTAATATCAACACCCTGTAAAACCTGTCCGGTGTAATTAACCATTTCAAATGCCTTCAAATAATAAGTGTTTGCTGTATTATATGCTTCCTCATCAAATACCTCAGCTTCATATGCTGTATGAAAATATGTAGAAGCAGATGCCATGTAATCAGCAGCTTTTTCATTTAGTCTTGTTATCGATTCATAACCTGAAGGAACCTGAAGAGATAACAGCGCCTGGAAATTCTTGTTGATGTAATCTACGTAGTAGAGAAGCTCGTTAGAAGCATCAGAATTATTTGCGTCGATAGCATCAATCTTAGCACCAATATCATCGATTGACTCCTTGAAACTCAGAAGACTGTTTTCATAAGCTTCAACTTCTTTGCTTTTTCCGTTGCCACAAGCTGTCATTGTGAACATACATCCGGCAAGCAATAGTGTAACCGCACCACGTAAGAGGGATTTTATGATTATATTTTTTTTCATGATAATTCCTAAGTCCTTAAATAATTGTGCAGACTTTATTCTGCTGTATATCATAATTAAAAGTACCATATATTGTGTCTGCTTTCAATGCTTTTTATTGTATCTTTGGTTTATAACTGATAAAATATTATAGGCTGTTGGCTAAAAAATAATGATGGTGTAATTAAAATGACAAAAAAGGAATTTCTTGAATTCTCGCAAAACAGAATACTTCTTCTTGACGGTGCAATGGGGTCTAACCTTGTCAAGGCAGGAATGCCTGCTGGAGTATGCCCTGAACAATGGATATGTGAGAATAGTGAAGTTGCTATAGGTATACTACAGAAATATGTTGAAGCAGGGAGCAATATTATTCTTGCACCAACGTTTTCTGCTAATAAGATTAAGTTCTCAGAATATGGTCTGTATGACAGGCAAAAAGATATTATCGAGAAACTTGTTGATACTGCAAAAAAAGCTGCAAATGGAAAGGCTCTTGTTGCAGGCGATGTTTCAATGACAGGAATTCAGGTTGAGCCTATAGGCCCAATGAAATTCGAAGAGCTTGTCAGCATATATAAAGAACAGATTCAGTATATGGTTTTAGCTGGAGTGGATGTAATCTTTGTTGAAACCATGATGAGTCTACAGGAAACAAGAGCAGCATTAATTGCTGCTAAAGAGGTTTCGGATATTGCAGTCTTGTGTAGTTTTTCATTTGAAAGAGACGGACGAACTCTTTTTGGATCAGATCCTGTTACCTGTGCACTTACAATGCAGAGCTTAGGTGCAGCTGCTGTTGGTGCAAACTGCAGTTGTGGACCTGTTGAAATGGCAGAAATGATTGGCAGGATGAGAGAAGTAGTTGATATTCCTGTAATCGCCAAACCAAATGCCGGATTACCTGTCCTTCTGGAGGATGGGAGAACAGGCTATTCAATGAATGCCGAACAGTTTAAGGAAGCTCTACCTGTCATAGTGCAGAATGGTGCAACGCTTATTGGAGGCTGTTGTGGTACAGATGCGACTTATATTCAGGCAATATATGAATATGTCAATTCTGATGCTGGAGTAGAGCTATATGCAAAGGCGCAAAGAGATCATAATAGATTAAATAAATCGTATTTAAGCAGTGAGAGAAGTAACTTGCTATTTGATACTAATAGTCCATTTAGAATTGTTGGTGAACGAATCAATCCAACCGGTAAGAAAAAATTGCAGGCTGAACTTCTCCAAGGGTCACTGTCAATGATTGTCAATTTTGCTGAAGAGCAGGAGAAGATGGGAGCATCCGTTCTTGATGTTAATCTAGGTCTTGGCGGAATTGATGAGAAAGATATGATGCTCAGGGCTCTTCGAGAGGTGACTACGGTATCTAATTTACCTGTTTCGATTGATTCCTCTAATGTTGATGTTATTGAGGCGGCTCTTCGTGAGTATCCAGGTAGAGCCCTTATTAATTCAATTTCTCTTGAAGAGGTTAAATGTCGTCCTCTATTTGAACTTGCAAGAAGATATGGTGCGATGGCAATTCTTCTTCCTTTGTCAGAGGAAGGAGTTCCAACTACTTTTGAACAGAGAAAAGCTAATATAGAAAAGCTTCTTGAAATAGCTGCAGAATATGGCCTTGGTAAAAAGGATGTATTTGTTGATCCTCTTGTTATGACAGTTGGGTCGAACCCTGAGGCAGGTTCAGAAATTATCAAGACCATTGCATATTGTAAAGAACAAGGTATTGCCACAGTTTGTGGACTATCGAATATATCATTTGGACTTCCACAGAGAAGCTATGTGAATAGCGCGTTTGTTTCAATGGCTGTTGCAAACGGACTCACAATGGCAATTGCTAATCCTTCTCAGACAATGCTACTTGCTTCGGCTTTGTCTGCTGATATTCTCCTCAATAAGGAAGGAGCGTCTGAGAGGTTTATTGAATTTACACAGCGTATTGAGGAAGAGAATGCAGCCAAGGCTGCTGCGATAGAAGCAGGAGCGGGAGCTGCTAAAACAGATAAGCCTTCATCAGCGGTAGGTTCTGACAAAGATGGCAAATCAGGAGCGAATGTTCCTGAGGATGTTTATCCATACTATGAGCTGGTATTAAAGGGAAGAAAAAATGAAGCCGAATCCCAGATGAAGGATGCTATTTCTAAGGGCATAGATGCAACGCATATATTGAATGATGCGCTAATGCCTGCAATAAATGATGTTGGAGCTTTGTTTGAAAAGGGGAAGTATTTCCTGCCTCAATTAATTAGCTCTGCTGAGACAATGAAAAACGCAATTGCAGTGCTCACCCCGGAACTTCAAAAGGGTAATTCTGGCAGAAAATTACCAACGATTGTTATTGCGACAGTAAAGGGAGATATACACGATATTGGTAAGAATCTGGTTTCTCTTATGCTGAGTAATTATGGATTCAACGTAATTGATCTTGGTAAAGATGTAGACAATGAGCTCGTTGTTGATACCGCAGTAAAAGAAAATGCAGCTGTTATAGCATTATCTGCACTTATGACTACGACAATGACCCAGATGAAGGAAGTTGTGAGAATTGTAAAAGAGCGAAAACTTGATATTAAGGTTGTCGTCGGAGGCGCCGTTGTAACACAGGATTATTCAGATTTGATAGGAGCTGACGGATATTCGGATTCTGCAGCTGACTGTGTGAAGCTAGTTGTTAAACTGCTTAATATTGAAGTGTAGTATAATCGTATTTTTTATGAGGTGACGATATGATCGGTGCTGATGCAATGATAAAATGCCTGGAACTTGAAGGCGTAACAACAGTATATGGATACCCAGGAGTGGCTATATGTCCATTTTATAATTCGCTTCTGGAATCTAATATCAGATCTATTTTGGTAAGGACTGAACAGAGTGCAGCGCATGCCGCAAGTGGCATGGCTAGAACAGGTGGAATTGGTGTATGTGCAGTTACGAGTGGTCCTGGAGCGACAAATCTTATCACTGGTATTGCAACTGCATTTGCTGATTCAATTCCACTTATATGTATTACTGGGCAGGTTAATAGTGCACTTCTTGGGTCTGATGTCTTTCAGGAGGCAGACATTACCGGAGCAGCTGAATCATTTGTAAAATACAGCTATCTAGTTAAAAATGCAGATGATATTCCAAGAATATTTAAAGAGGCTGTACATATTGCGACAACAGGACGTAAGGGACCTGTTTTGATTGACGTTCCAATGGATGTTCAGAATGCGCAGATTAAGAACTTTAACTATCCGGATTCTGTTCAGCTCAGAACGTATAAGCCAACTGTTAATGGTAATGCGCTTCAGATTAAAAAGGTTTTAAAAGCTCTTGAAAAAGCTCAGAAGCCACTTATGTGTGTAGGTGGTGGAGTGCTCTTAGGAGGAGCAAAAAAGCAAATTAAAGAATTTGCTCATAAGCACAATATACCTGTTGTATCCACGATGATGGGTATTGGAGTGATGGAGACAGAAGATCCGCTATATTTTGGCATGGTTGGAAATAATGGTAAACCATATGCGAACAAGGCAATGAACGAATCAGATCTACTAATCATGGTTGGTGCCAGAGTTGCTGACAGAGCTGTTAATCAGCCTGATTTGATAACTAAGAACAAGGTTCTGGTTCATATTGATGTAGATCCGGCTGAAATAGGTAAAAATGCCGGACCTACAATTCCTATTGTAGGTGAGGCGGCTAATATTTTTGATGAAATGCTTGCGGCAGAAGTTACTGTTTCTGATGATGCATGGCTTAATTCTCTGTCTTATTATAGAGAGCAGTTAACACCTAAGAGAGAAGAGCACCCAGGTTTTGTTGACCCTGAAATCTTCCTAAATATGTTGTCTGACAAGATGGATTCAGATTCGATTTATATTGCGGATGTCGGTCAGAACCAGATTTGGAGCTGTGCCTATGTTAAGGTGAAGGAAGGAAGCTTCCTTACATCAGGTGGAATGGGTACTATGGGATATTCTATTCCTGCAGGAATTGGTGCTAAGCTTCAGAATCCGGACAAGCAGGTAATTGCTGTTTGCGGTGATGGTTCTTTTCAGATGTCAATGTGTGAACTGGCTACAATGAGACAGCACGGTGTAAATCTTAAGATAATTGTAATGAAAAACAATTATCTTGGTATGGTTAGAGAGTATCAGCATTTCACTTATAAGGATAATTATAGTGTTGTTAATTTGGATGGCAGTCCTGATTTGAGCAAGCTGGCCTCTGCATATGATATGGAATGCATTGTTCTCAAGGATATGAACAAAGCTGAAGAGGCTATCGACAGATTCTTGTCTGCGAATGAGCCAATTCTTATGGAATGCTGCGTTGATCCAATGGATATAGTGAGGTATCAGGTATGAGTATGAAGAAGATATATTCAGTTCTGGTTGAGAACAGATCAGGTGTTCTTTCTAAGGTTGCAGGACTGTTCGCACGAAGATGTTTTAATATTGATTCACTTGCTGTTGGTGAAACTGATTCACGAGATGTGTCATGCATGACAATTGTTTCTTCTGGTGACGCCAGAACTCTGGAACAGATCGAGAAGCAGCTTAATAAGAAGCTTGATGTTATCAAAGTTAAGACCTTCACACAGGATAAGTCTGTCAGCCGCGAAATGATGCTAGTTAAGGTGAAATACAACAAGAATAATCGCAAAGAGATAATGGAGATATGCGATATTCAGAAAGCTACTATAGTAGATATGAGTAAGACGGTACTTACCATATTGATTTGTGATGAGCCAGAGAAGGTACAACTATTATTAGAGAGCCTTAAGGTTACATCAATAGTTGAAGTAGCTAGAACAGGTACCCTTGCGTTGTCTAAATGCGCGGATTCGTAAGAAATTGTTTTTAGGACTCAATTCGTTGACAAAGCTTTGCGGCAATATTACAATATTTGTTAGCGCTTTTATGCGAAAGATATCGATTTTTAGAGGTTTTATATGCAAAAGAGAGTATTCCAGATACTATGTGATAATACAGCAGGAGTTTTGAGTCGTATATCAGGTCTTTTTACTAGACGAGGATATAATATTGATAGTATTACAGCTGGTGTTACTGCACAGCCTGAGATATCAAGAATAACTATTGTAACAAGTGGAGATGAGGAGATTTTAACTCAGATAGAGAAGCAGGTTTCCAAGCTGGTTGATGTTAGAGATATTAAGGAACTTAAGCCTGAGGAGAGTGTTTATAGAGAACTTGCACTTGTTAAGGTTAAGGTTGCATCTGATAGAAGACATGAAGTAATTGCGGTTGCTGATGTTTTCCGTGCTAAGATAGTAGATGTATCGCCTGATTCTCTTACAATTGAGATTACAGGGGATCAGGCTAAGGTTGATGCTTTCCTTGCACTTCTTACTGATTTTGAGATTCTTGAGCTCGCAAGAACAGGAATCGCGGGTCTTGTTAGAGGTACAGAAGGTGTGGTTTACATCTAGTTGCTGTTTATTGGTTTGTGGTAATGAAAGGAATTGAATTCCTTTATTATAAATAATAATTTTATTTGCTTTTACAGGAGGAAATGTAAAATGGCTAAGATTTTCTACCAGGAGGATTGTAATTTAAGCCTTTTAGAGGGAAAGACAATCGCAATTATTGGTTATGGCTCTCAGGGACATGCACATGCTCTTAACTTAAAGGAATCTGGATGCAATGTTATCATTGGTCTTTATGAAGGTTCTAAGAGTTGGGACAAGGCAGTTGCTCAGGGATTTGATGTTTATACTGCAGCTGAAGCTGCAAAGAAGGCTGATATCATTATGATTCTTATCAATGATGAGAAGCAGGCTGATTTGTACAAGAAAGATATCGAGCCAAACCTTGTAGCTGGAAATATGCTTATGTTTGCTCATGGTTTCAATATTCATTTTGG
>JAGHUF010000023.1 GCA_018064935.1 Candidatus Merdinaster equi
GTAAGTCCATCCTCAGTTGTATACATTAATATGTTTGAATTTGGCATTATTTCTCACCTCTGTCTTTCACAAGTTCCTCATACTTAAGCTGATAAGCTATCAACCTTGGTATACATTCTGGTGGAGTTCTTCTTGCAGCTTCCCAGTCCTCCAATGTACGAACAGGGATGCCCGTATGCTCAGAAAATTCTTTGCGGGACATCCCTACGCTTTCTCTTAATTCTTTTATGTTTTTTGCTGTATCCATATTTTTACCTCGCAATGCGTTCTATAATTTTAAGTATAGCCCATTCGCAATTTTCACGCAATGCGAGCATTAACAAAATAAAACCAATCAGCAGCTATTTGACATCATATTTCTTTCTTAATCTATTAAACCCTGCAGTGCATCTTGTGATTAATACAATATACATAAACATCAATACAATCCACATGATATAAAATCCAATTGAAACAGGATCTGTATAATTTCCACCTATAATCATACGCATTACTTGAGGAATAATAATGCATAAAAATATAGCTACTAGCGGAATCATCTTACGTTTATTAATTCGTTCCATCATTTCGATTCTTGATTCATTATCATTGAAAATCTCATCGTCGGTTCCATCATCCAGCTTACAAAAATAACTGAATTCATTTAAATCCTGTATATACTCCCAACCATAGTCCTTAAACATCTGAAGATAGCTTTCTCGATCTTCTTTCTTCTGTGGATTAAAATCAATACGATAAATCATATTTGTTGGTTCACTTTTTCTAAAATGATAAATCCCTGGCAAGGTTACCTTTTCAAAAAGATATCCCTTCTTTGCCATGTCACATAAATATTCTTCCTCTTCTTCATATTCAGGTAAAAAGAAAAAACGTAATTCTTTTTTATCTGCCATCTTATTATTCTCCTTTGCTATTTCTATATAGTCTCTCAATCCTTTTTAATTCAATCTCAAGCACTTCTTTTCCTAGTTCTGTAATGATGTAAGATTTTCTCTTATCTTCTTCCTTTACAAAAGATATTAAGTTATCATTTTCCATCTTGGATAATGTCCCATACATTGTTCCTGGGCTAATCGTTAAATCTCCATTTGTCATGTCCTTAACCTTAAGTCCTATGTTATATCCGTGCATTTCTTCCTGTAGACAAAAAAGAATATAAAATCCCGTTTCTGTCATAGGAACATATACTTTCTTAATGTGAGCATCCATTATGTTACTCCCCCCTGTATTCCACTACGATATATCGCACTTCGTTATATTTTATATCACACTGCGATATATGTTGTCAATAAAAAAGTTGATAAATTTCTTTATCAACTCTTTTTACAAATCATAATCTATATATTATTCGCGCACGTCTGAGTCTCTAAATTCATCCGAACGTCCGCGAATAGTTCCTTACCCTCTTGGACTTAAACTTGCTATATTCACATTAATAATCTATAAAAACACAGGTACATATTCGCGGAAAAATCCCTGAAACCTGCTTATACTGGGGCTTTACGCGATAACAAGCAAACAGTCTCAACATGCACTGTATGACTGAACTGATCCACAGGGCGTACTTTTTGGAGCGAGTAGCCGCCGTCGCATAGAATTCGAAGGTCTCGTGCAAGAGAAGCACTGTCGCAGCTTACGTATACGATTCTATTCGGGCTCATGCGAAGCATTGTTTCAAGGCATGCCTCATCGCAGCCCTTCCTAGGAGGATCAACAACAATTACATCTGGAGATTTCATATCGTAGTTCGGGGAATTATGGGGACTCCCAGAATTGCTAGCTGAAGATAAGCTCGGGTCAGAATGCGTCTCAGCGTCATAGAATTCTGGCAGTATTTCTTCTGCTTTGCCTGTGAAAAATTCCGCGTTATCAATTCCATTTCTTTTCGCATTTTCTTTCGCATCTGCAATCGCTTCAGGCACGATTTCAACACCGTATACTTTGCCAGCATTTCCCGCAAGAAAAAGGGAGATAGTTCCAATTCCGCAATACAAATCCCAGACAGCTTCTTTTCCGGTCAATCCGGCATACGAGAGAGCGAGAGAGTACAATTTCTCTGTCTGATATGGGTTAACCTGATAAAATGATCTCGGAGAAATGTGATACGAGATGGATTTTCCAGTAAACTCGCTTAACTCAGAATTATATATGCGAATTGAATCGCTTATGGTGTCGTTACCCCAAATTGTCTTGGTGGTGTCGCCCATAACTACATTAGTATTCTTTTTATTTATATTTATGGAAATGCTTGATACATTTTCTACTGCTCGTCGGATGTTGTCGATAAATGAAGCTTCACTCGGGAGTGTGTCAGAGTTAATGATGATACATACAAGCATCTCGGAACTTTCGCGTGAAGAACGAATCAGTACATGTCGTATGATTCCAGTCTGTGTCTCTTCATCATATGGAGGAATATTCTTTTCCTGCATTGTGGCAAGAATGGCATTGAGGATATTCTTGTTACGCTCGTCACCAAGAAGACAGTCTTCACAAGGGATAATGCTGTGTGTCCTTCCGGCATAGAAGCCGGCAACAGGATTGCCTTCTTTATCTTTACCAATGGGATAAAGTGCCTTATTTCTATAGCGATAATTAGGATCTGAGCCTACGATAGGTTCAAAGATGGGCTCAAGTTCCTCTGGAGAAAAACCACCAATTCTAATTAGGTTGTTCCTTACCTTATCTTCCTTAAAACGCAATTCTCTTTCATATGAAAGTGATTGAAGCTGGCAACCACCACATTGCCTGCTGACGGGACAAGGAGGAACAACTCTGTGTTCAGATGGAGATATAATACGCTCAGTTTTAGCGTAGGCATAGCTCTTTTTAGGCTTGAGAATTCGCGCCTCTACGGTATCGCCGATAAGGGCATCTTTAACAAAAAGGGTATAGCCGTCAACTCGGCCAATACCCTCTCCATCATTTCCCAAATCTGTGATTGAAACTGTAGTCAAATCATTCTTTTTATATATGAAGTCACCCATTCTTATATCCTTATGAATGTTGTTTTCGGTTGGTTTTACAAAATCATTTTGCGGAAAAAACTATCCAGAAAACGATATGCTAGTCCATTCTTGTCATTCGTATATTGCTTTCGAGAAACTTGTTATATCCCAGCCAATCCAAGCTGTTTGATGCTTCAAATGCCTCGGTGAAGGTCTCCATTTTTGCATCTGTGTTGTCTGCGAAATACAGAGCTGTCGCCTCAATTAATGCCGGCTTTTTAGGAGAGCCATACTCGAGTTCGCCGTGGTGAGCAACGATGCAATGCTTTAGCTCGCGCTCCAATGTCTTGGGAAAAGAAGGAATCTCCCGGATGCGGTCACCTATCATTTCAACGCCCATGACAATGTGACCAAGCAGTTGGCCTTCGTCGGTGTAGTCGTTCATTGGAAATGCAGAATATTCGCAAATTTTACCCATATCATGGCAAATTGCAGCGGTAATAAGAAGATCGCGCTTGAGCATAGGGTATCTTGTGCAGTAGAAATTACAAAGTGAAGCAACAGATAGAGTGTGCTCTACCAGTCCGCCAACGAAAGCATGATGAACACTTTTTGCAGCGGATGAGAAACGGAATCTCTTTATAAAATCTGCGTCATCCTTGAAGAAAGAGCAGAGGAGTTTATTGAGATATGGATTTTCAACTGAATCAATAAGTGACAGGAGCTGCTGCCACATCTCATCTATGTTTTTCTTTGTCATGGGGAGATAGTCAGAAGGGTCATATTCCCCCTCGCCAGCAACTCGAACTCGCTTGATTGATATCTGAAGCTGTCCATTGAAAGAAGTAACATCGCCGACAACATCAATGTAATCTAATGCATCAAAGTCATCGATTCCCTGCGAGCCAACGTCCCAAATTTTGCAATCCATTGTTCCGGTTTTGTCCTGAATAATTACATTGTCATAGGGCTTTCCATTTTTGGTTACAGCACTGGTTTTTTGCTTGCATAAGTATACTCCGCTTACGCGGTCTCCATCGTGATAATCTTTGATATATTTCATATGAGTATCCGTTTCCTTTCTATAATCTATAAATAAAAATTACTGCGTATCAAGAACAACATTCAGTTCCATGCTCTTGAATTCTTCTTTTACCTGGCGCTCTAGATGAATGACAATTTCATCCCCGGGTTTCTTAGTCATCAGATAATTAGTTAATTCCATCATTGAATGTATCTGAGTGTCATCAATCTGAGTAATAATATCATTTGCTTTTATTCCGCTTTTCATTGCGGGTGATCCTATCTCAAATCTATTCACATATATTCCGCGAGGAAGCGAAAGCGATTGGGACAGCGAGTATGTGATATCTGTTCCGTAGATTCCAAATCTAGATTTTTCTTTCTCGCTTTGAAGTGTGTCAATTACTCGCCTGAGCTCAGTAATTCCGATAGCAGAAATCTGATTCTGTAAATCATCATCATTTGATGAATTATCAATGAAACCTATTACATTGCCAGAATAGTTTATCAGAACACCGCTGGCGCTTCGGCTTCCATATATATCTGTTGTTATCAGGGTATAATTGGCATCCATCATATGGATAATTCCATTTACGCTTGTAATGAATCCAAAAGACAGGAAACCACCCGATGAAGCTGGAGAACCAATAGCAATCACAGGACGACCGGAATTGAGTCCGATGTTTGAAGAACCAAGTGTTGCTACATTTATGGTGTTAAGAGCTGATTCAGATAACTCAGAAACGGGCACTGACAGAAGACAGGTGCCTGTCTGAATATCGGACGAGATGACCTCACAGGAGGTTACTGTACCATCCTCAAAGGTTATATATGGGACCCCGTCGTAGGGCGTTTTCAATCTTTTTGTAAAAATGTGAATCGCCGTATCTGAGATGTCAACAATAATTCCAGAAACAATGCTGTCCTTATCGTACCCCTCCATGAACAAATCAAATTCCGAAGTAACATATGTAACCTGAACCATGCTTTTCATGGCCTCGTGAGCAATTCCGGATAATTCTGTGTACAGCTTCTCATAATCACTTGCAGATAACTGTGGTGATGCAACTTCAGAAGGCGTAGCGGTATTGGCAGAATCAGTACCTGTCGAGGGGTCACTATCGGAAGGTGTTTCACTTGCACCTGGTTTTGAGGTGGACGAGTCGGGAACTTCGGCCACGTTTGCCGATGTAGCATCGCCGCCGGGATTCGCACTAGCATCGCTTTCGTTTAGCGAAGATGAATTGCCAAGCGATTCGGACGAACCAGTATTGTTATCATTCAGATTGGGCTGGTCAGCCAGGTATGTTTCATCAGCAACTTCGTTTTCCGGAGGAAGAGTGTCCTCTGGGAGCTTTTCATTTTTATCTTCTGGAAGGTTTACTGCTTCGGTTTCCTTATCTGGTGAAACCCAGTTGGAGATAATTGGTTCCATTAGGAAAAAAGCAAGACACGCGATGATTCCGAATAAAAGCGCAAAAAGTGCTGTGAGTAATGTACGCATGAGGAGCTTCTTCTTATTAATAGGACGCTCTTTAATTTTCTCCCGGACGAATTCGTAAGACTCGTCTTCGTTAGTGCTTTTTGATGCCATATTAATGTAAATGCCCTTTCTGTATCATGCCTCACAAAAGAGATAGTAAATTCCATAACAGTATAGCCCGAAAACCCCTTTCTTGTAAAGAAACGGGGGGTATGCTATGATGAAATTTATGAATGAAAAAGTGCTCAAAATCCTTGAATTTAATAAGGTTGCAGACCTGTTGACGCTTCTTGCAGACTCAGAACCTGGCAAGGCATTTGCGGCCAAGATTCATCCTAGTGCAGATCTTCGTGAAATCGAGATTTCTCAGGGACAGACTCAGGCTTCATATACGAGATTAATTAAGACGGACAGAGTATCATTTGCTGGCAATTCTCACATGAAGGAAACCTCGCAGATTCTGTCAATTGGAGGAACCCTGTCAATTCATGAATTGATGAAGATAGGCGACCAGCTCGAGTGCGCAAACAGAGTGAAGAGCTATGGAATAGGGAGCGATGATGAAGTTGAGGATGCACTTACTCCAATATTCAATGAAATAGATCCGGTTCCGGAATTGAGAAAAGAGATAAGGCGATGTATAGCAGGACCAGACGAGATTGCTGATGAGGCAAGCCCGAAGCTTCTTGAAGTGAGGCGTGCGATAAGAGCGGCGTCTGACAAGGTTAAGGAGAAAATGAATTCCCTGCTTAATGGTGCCGCAAGAAATTATCTGATGGAACCAGTAATTACGATGAGGGATGGACATTTTTGTCTGCCTGTAAAAGCTGAGTATAAGAATCAGGTTCCGGGAGTTGTGTTCGATCAGTCCGCAACAGGATCAACGCTGTTCATTGAACCGGCGGTGGCGACTGAAATATATAGTAAAGTCAGAGTTCTTGAGGCACAGGAAAAAGAAGAAATAGAAGCAATACTTCGCGCGTTGTCAGAAGCTGCAGCTCCGTACGCTGGTGTGTTCACGAACAATGAGAAGTTGTTGACCAAGCTCGATTTTATTTTTGCAAAGGGAGAGCTTGCAATCCGCATGAAGGCCTCAAGGCCTGTCATGAATACCGACCACATAATCGAAATAAAAAAGGCAAGGCATCCACTCCTTAATAAAGATAGAGTTGTGCCAATTGATGTAAAGCTGGGCGAAGATTTTGACCTTTTGATAGTCACAGGACCAAACACGGGTGGAAAAACGGTTTCACTTAAGACGGTGGGGCTGTTGACACTTATGGCGCAATCCGGACTTCATATTCCAGCGTCAGACGGCTCGAGGATAGCCTTATTCAAAGATGTATATGCTGACATAGGAGATGAGCAGAGTATTGAACAGAACTTGTCTACTTTCTCTGCGCATATGACGAATATTGTAACCATTCTAAAAAATGCAGATGCAGATTCACTGTGCCTGTTTGATGAGTTGTGCTCAGGAACGGATCCAACTGAGGGAGCGGCACTCGCGATATCTATTCTCAGTTTTCTTCATGATAGAGGAATTCGTACGATGGCAACAACACATTACAGTGAGTTGAAACTGTATGCACTTTCCAATGATTTTATTGAAAATGCATGCTGTGAATTTGATGTTGCAACGCTGAGTCCAACCTATAAGCTGCTGATTGGAATTCCTGGAAAAAGTAATGCATTTGCCATAAGTAAGAAGCTTGGTCTGTCACAGGAGATTATTGATGAAGCCAAGACGCATATAACAAAGGATGCAGAGAGCTTCGAGGATGTGTTGTCTTCTCTTGAAAAAAGCAGGGTAACCATGGAGAAGGACAGGCTTACCATGGATCAGTACAAGCGAGAGTCACAGTCACTCAAGGATCAGCTAAAGGCTAAACAGGAAAAACTTGAGAGCAGTCGCGATAAGATTCTTCGAGAAGCAAATGAAGAGGCAAAGAGGATTCTTCAGGAAGCCAAGGAGATGGCCGATGCTTCCATAAGAGAAGTCCAGGGTAACACTAAGGATGTGAAGAATCTTGAGAAGACAAGGCAGAAGCTGAATGAAGCTATCAAGGGCAAAAACAGTAAGCTGAACGAGACTTCCGGGCTAGGTAATAAGCAGGCAGAAGCAGGCGTAAAGGCTTCGCAATTGAAAGTGGGTATGATGGTTAAGATTGTCTCGGTGGGGCTCAAGGGAAGTGTATCGACGCTCCCTGATGCTAAAGGCAATTTGTTTGTTACCTGCGGAATAATGAGAACGCAAACAAATATAAGGGACCTCTTTATTTTGCCGGATGATGATACTGTAGCGAAATATGCTGGACCATCCAAGTCGGGAAGAGGTATCAAGAATTCGATTGGTTATTCGAAATCGCTTAGTGTTTCGCAGGAAATAAATCTTCTTGGTTCAACTGTTGACGAGGCAATAGCAAGACTGGATAAGTATCTGGATGATGCGTATCTAGCACATCTTCCGTCTGTGAGAGTTGTCCACGGAAAAGGAACCGGAGCGTTGCGAAGTGCAATTCATTCGCATCTGCGTGGGATGAGGATTGTAGATTCATTTAGACTTGGTGAATTTGGAGAAGGTGACGCTGGTGTCACAATTGTAACCTTTAAATAAGTACTCGTATGTTTTTGAGGTGGTATTTTAATGGCTGAAAAACAGAAAATATTGATTGTTGATGATGATAATAATATTGCGGAGCTTATATCGTTGTATCTCACAAAAGAGTGCTACGATGTAATGATTGTTAATGATGGAGAAGCCGCTGTAGTAGCCCATAAAAGTTATCAGCCAGATATGATTCTGCTTGATTTGATGCTTCCGGGTATGGACGGATATCAGGTGTGCCGAGAGATCAGGGCGAAGTCAGATACCCCAATTATAATGCTTTCCGCGAAAGGGGAAGTATTCGATAAGGTGCTCGGACTTGAACTTGGTGCAGATGATTATATGGAGAAACCCTTTGACTCTAAGGAACTTGTTGCAAGGGTAAAAGCCGTTCTCAGAAGAATAACCAATGCTCCTGCGAAGATGACAAAAGCGCCAGTGGATGAGGTGACATATCCTGATCTGGTTATAAACAGGACAGATTATTCAGTCGTTTTTCATGGCGAGAGAGTGGAGATGCCGCCTAAAGAACTCGAACTGCTATACTTTCTGGCATCTACCCCAAATCATGTATTTACCAGAGAACAGCTTCTGGAACAGATATGGGGATATGAGTATGTTGGTGATACCAGAACAGTTGATGTTCATATTAAAAGGATAAGAGAGAAACTTGGTGATCACGAGAACTGGAGTATCTCGACAATCTGGGGTATCGGTTACAAATTTGAGGTTCGCTCAGTATGAGTAAAACGCTGTATTGGAAGTTTTTACTTGCATATCTGATTTTTGCTTTCTTTGGATTTCTGGTGGTTTCTGTCCTCATTATGGGACTTACCAAGGATTATCTTAGAAAAGAAAGCGCGGAAGAATTATACAGGGAGGCGGTTGTTCTCTCTAATTCATATGCAGCAGATTTATATGACAATAATACATCGCTGGAAACGGTAAAAAAGCAGCTCGATGCACTTGCAGCATATCAGAACTGTTCTATCTGGATAATGAACCCATCAGGAACGGTGCTAGTTAGTTCCGATTATGAGCTGGTGGTTGATGGGCCGGTTGTGGTGGAGAATTTTGATCCGACTATAACAGGTAATGGATATTATCTGGTGGATCACTTTTTTGACATGTATGACGAGGATGTGCTGAGTGTATTTGCACCAATTACTTCGGATTTCAGCGTCCGGGGTTATGTTGTTATGATGCTTAAAATATCTCAGGTTGAGAAGTCTGCAGGAAGTTATCTGAATGTGTCATATATTCTCCTGCTGATAATATTCCTCCTGTCTCTGATTATTCTGATATTCTTCACGATAATGGTATATCAGCCAATCAGAAAGATAACCCGCGCTACGGCACAGTATGCAACAGGTAATTATAAGTATGAATTGTCTGTTGATTCAGATGATGAAATAGGATATCTGGCCGCATCACTTTCATACATGGCAGACCGACTTTCGCAGGAGGAAGATAACCAGAAGAAACTGGTTGCAAACATATCCCACGATTTCAGATCGCCGCTCACTTCAGTAAAAGGTTATCTGGAGGCTATGCTGGATGGGACCATTCCACCGGAGCTTCACGAAAAATATATTGGCATAGTGTTGAATGAAACAGAGAGACTTACCAAGCTTACCAATAATCTTCTTACATTAAATAATCTGAATATCAAGGGAATGGTTCTTGAGAAAACGGATTTTGACATTAATCAGGTGATACGTGATACAGCAGCTACCTGTGAAGGCTCTTGCAGAGCGAAAACAATCGCAATTGAGCTTGTTCTTACAGGTGAGCACATGACGGTTCATGCAGATATGGGTAAGATTCAGCAGGTACTATACAATCTGCTAGACAATGCGATTAAGTTTTCACATCATAATTCCGTCATAAAAGTTGAGACCACTCTCAGAAATAATAAGCTGTTTATATCTGTCAAGGATAATGGAATTGGAATTCCGAAGGATGCGCTTGGTAACATTTGGAATAGGTTCTACAAGACGGACCTATCAAGAGGAAAAGATAAAAAAGGAACAGGTCTTGGTCTGTCAATTACAAAGGAAATAATCAAGGCGCACGAAGAGAATATAAATGTAATTTCTACAGAGGGCGTAGGTACAGAATTTACTTTCTCATTGCCGTATGTGGATGATGAGGATATAGTGTAAAAACTATGAAATGATGTTATTTACACTGCCTAGAAAAGGATACAGGTTTATTATGGATAAAAGCACGAGCAAAAAAAGAATCACATATCTTGATATGGTTAAGGGAATAGGCATCTGCACTATGATTGTGGTGCATACGTTCGGGTCCTTTGTAGTATCTGATAACAAACCGTATTTTGCTTTTTTTATATGCTTCTTCGGTGTGTTTACAATGGCAATGTTTCTTGTTGTATCCGGTATGCTTATGCCGATTACCAGAGCTGAGACGAAGCCGCTTAAGGAAAATTTTAAGAAGAAGCTTCGCACGCTTATCATTCCATATTTTGTTTTTAGCGCAATATATCTGGGAATTGATTTCTTCATGCAGCCGGGGGCTTTTTCACCACAGTTTTACCTTGAGAGCTTTATAAGTACAGTGACTTTCGCTGGGGTATCTGTTCTATGGTATATGCCGGCATTGTTTGTATCAGAAATGCTGTTTCTGTATGGTGCGGGTGGAAGCCAAAAAAGAAAAATCATTTTCTCGTGTTCTTTTGTTGTTGTCGGACTTCTTGCAATGTTCTTCTCTGATGTTTGCAGGATTTCGCTGTGGAATGAGAACATGTTCCTGTTCATTTTGGGAAGACTTGTGACTGTGGTTATGAGGTCGGCTGTATGTGTAATGTTCCTGACAATCGGATACTGGGCAGGTGTTCTGCTTAAGGGGAGAGAAAAGTTCTCGATTCTGGAGCTTCTTGCCGGAGTGGCAGCATTGACACTGTGTGGATTATTCTGCATGTCAAACGGTGTGATTGATATGAATACCATGTTCTTTGGTAACATGTGGTTATATCTTCTCTATGCACTTCTTGGTGCATTTGGAATAATTCTGATCTGCAAGAATATACCTAATATTCCACCTATAAACTGGATTGGTAAAAATTCGCTTATCATCATGCTGACGCATCAGGATTTTCTTATTTTGCTTCATGCAAAAACTTTCTCATACTGGGTAAACCAGTTCACTGTAAAGGGGAAGGATTTAATATTGTTTCTTGTTCTGTTTGCGTTTATGGCGGGATGTGAGATTATTACAGTCAGAATTTTTGATAAAGCGTTTCCTTTTTTGATTGGAAAACAGGATCCGCAGAAAAAGTCATGATAAAACATTTTGAAAATAAAAAGAGTATCTTTTGGGGAAAAAATCACAGAGAGTGAGAAGGGGTAGAAGATGAAATTTGAGAATAATATCAAAATCAAGAAGGTGCAGCTTACACCAGCAAAATGCGCAGTTGATCTTGGCGACGGATCAGAGAGGGGCTTGTATGTTAATCAGGATTACATACTTGACAAGCTGAACCGTCCACACAGAGCCATTAATCTCATGTATTGCTACTATCCTTTGGACGAAACCTGGCCAAAGAGAGCTTCTGAATGTGATACAGAGAAGCAGGCAACATTTGCCTGGGATTACGCATATGATGATTACTTTACTTATAAAGGTGGATTGGAGGGAAATACCGATGGTGAACCCTTCACATTTATGAGAGATGTGCGCGCGCATGGTCAGGATGTAATTCTTACACTGACCTGTGACCCTCACGTAAGCGATGAACAGATTCGTGCCATAGCAAAAGATCTATCTACATATGGACGTCTGTTTTTGAGACTTAACCATGAGGCAACTGGTGATTGGTTCAGTTTCAATAAAAGAGCATCTTATGATGAGGTGGCCGCATTTTTTGTTAGATTTACCAATATCATTCATGAAGATGCACCGAATGTTAAGATGATTATCTGTATAGATGGTGTTCCGGATCTTGAATCAGAGGAAATTGACAGAGAGGCAGAGTTTGCCAAGGCAGTTCAGGCGGCTGACATCTGGAGTGTTGATAAATATCTTGCGTTAAACTGGGGATGGCCATTTGAAATCGCAGATACAGATAATAATCAGCATAAAATTGAAAGCGAAGAGCAGATTTATCTGAAGACGAAAAAAACATATGAGCGTTTTGTAAAGATTTGTGGCGGAGTGAAGAAGCCAATGCTCATATCAGAGTTCAACGCTGATGGTGATGTTACGGGACCGTACAAGCAGTGTGATACAGTAAAGAAATTTCTAAAAATGGTTGAGAAAGATGAAGAGCGCTGGTTCTCTGGATTTACAATGTATCAGTTCAGAGACGATGGAAGACTTGGGCTTGAGATTACCAACCCTTCTAATCCTGACACTGGAATTGAACAGCCATTATTCAAAACATATAAGGAAATTATAAATAGAAAATTCTTCATGCCAGGGGTGAAGAATTTGGGGAAGGCTCAGTTACCAATTACACTTAGATGGGGTAATTCAGAGGACGCTGAAGGAGTATCAATGGAACTGGAGTTCAAAAAAGACCCCGTATTTGCTGAGGTTTATTTTGATGAAGAACTCATTGATGCTAACCTTGTAATGGAACTAAATGGGAAGTGGTTTTATAAGGCACCAGGGGTGAAGTGTGTCGATCTTATCCCAGCCTTTTTTGAGAACCATCTCAAGATTAAAAAGGGAGAGACGAAGAAGCTTAGTCTTAAATTGTTTGCACCACCGGCAAGTGGCGAAAATGATCCAACACAGGGTGATGACTGGCAGGAGAATTATTACTACACTCTGACCAAATTGCCTAATGTCAGACTTAGATTTGAGCCAATCCTGTAGTTTGTATTTATTATAAGAGAAAATGAAAACAGAAATTGTGACAAGTGCGTCAGACAAACAGAATAGAGTACTTCTTGAGAGAGCAGGGAAGGTAATTAGAGACGGAGGCCTTGTTGCATTTCCGACAGAAACAGTCTATGGACTAGGTGGGGATGCTCTTAATCCAGAGTCATCCCGCAAGATATATGCAGCAAAGGGCAGACCTTCTGATAACCCACTGATCGTCCATATATGCGATGTCAATGACCTTAGAAAAATTGTCAGAAAAGTCAGTGGCGATGCACTCAGGCTGGCAGATAGGTTTTGGCCGGGACCTCTTACGATGATTTTACCGAAGGCTGATATAGTTCCGAAGGAGACAACGGGAGGACTTGATACAGTTGCAATTCGATTCCCATCGCATCCGGTTGCGAGAGAATTTATAAAGGCAGCAGGTGGATTTGTCGCTGCTCCGTCAGCGAATCTGTCAGGTCGTCCCAGTCCTGCAAAAGCGAAATACGTTATAGAGGACATGGATGGCCGTATCGATATGATTATTGATGGCGGTGATGTCGGAATTGGTCTTGAGTCGACTATAGTGGATCTGTCGGGAAGTGTGCCGATGCTTCTAAGACCAGGATATATTACGCTCGAAATGCTAAAAGAGATTCTTCCGAGTATAGAAGTGGACAAGACTATTCTGGACGGCAACTGCACAGATAAGCCAAAGGCACCAGGCATGAAATACAGGCACTATGCTCCAAAGGGAAAACTCACCATAATTGAAGGCGATGAGAGTGATGTAATACGTACAATTAATGAGCTTTCGTGTGCTGCCATGAAGTCAGGGGAAAAGGTTGGAGTAATAGCAACACATGCTTCTTTTGGCAAGTATAAGGCTGATGTGGTCAAGGATGCTGGAAGTCGCGACAATGAGGAAGAAATTGCAGGAAACCTGTATAATATTCTCAGGGAATTTGATGACGAAGAAATGACGGTAATGTTTTCGGAGTCTTTTGAGACAGGTGGTCTTGGTCAGGCTATTATGAACAGGCTGCTAAAGGCGGCGGGACATGATGTGATCAAGGTCTGAGAAGACAGCGAAAAACGTAGGGATATAAGCGAAGAGATAGAAGTTAAAAAATAATAAAGAAACAGAGATAGAGACAGAGGAGAAATGAAAATGATTTCAATTGGTTCAGATCATGGCGGTTTTGCTTTAAAGGAGAAGGTAGTAGCGCACCTTAAGGAAAAAGGATATGAGGTTAAGGATTGCGGATGCTATGATGAAAAAAGTTGCGATTATCCAATTTTCGGAAGAGCTGCAGCTCAGGCCGTTGCCAGCGGAGAATGTGAAAAGGGAATCGTAATATGCACGACCGGAATAGGTATATCAATAACTGCAAATAAAACTAAAGGTATTCGTTGTGCGCTTTGCTCAGATACATTATCGGCCAAGCTTACACGACTTCACAATAATGCAAATATGCTTGCGATGGGAGCTGGAATTGTTGGCGAGAATCTGGCAATGTCTATCGTTGATACTTTCCTCGAGACACCTTTCTCAGAAGAGGAGAGACATGCAAGAAGAGTAGGACTCATCGAGGAATAGTGTTTTTAAATTAACCTGAGGAAAGCGAGATAATAGCAATGGGAAAAAGAGAAGATTATTTATCATGGGATGAGTACTTTATGGGTGTTTCTCATCTTGCAGGAATGCGATCAAAGGATCCAAATACTCAGGTTGGCGCTTGCATTGTGAGCGAGGATAATAAGATTCTGTCAATCGGATATAATGGATTTCCAAAGGGCTGTTCAGATGAAAAATTCCCATGGGAGAGACAGGGTGATGTGCTTCATACCAAGTATGCTTTTGTAACACATGCGGAGCTAAATGCAATCCTGAATTACAAGGGCGGAGATTTGAGCGGGGCCAAATTATATGTTTCGCTGTTTCCATGTAACGAATGTGCTAAGGCAATTATCCAGGCAGGAATTCGTACAATCATTTATGCTGACGATAAATATAATGGAACTGATACAAATGTTGCGAGCAAGATGCTTTTCGATGCCGCCGGAGTGAGCTATATACAGTACAATCCGAGCGGAAGAACTATTGAGATTGAATTGTAATTGGGGACTAGTGTGAAAAATAACCCTGATGAAATAAGAGAAATCGCTCATGCGATTCTCTCTTCGCCTCTTCGCAACAAGCCTGTCAGAAATGAGGATTAATATGTCAGAAAAAAAGACAAGAAGAAGGTTGGGAGCAGTAATTGCAATCATCCTTGTTCTGACAATGTCAGTTGCAGCTATGGCTGAAACGACGCAGGAAAAACTTGATAAAAAAAAGAAAGAGCAGCAGGAAACTCAGGAACAGCTCAATGATACGAAGGACAATCTTTCAAGTCTGAAGGGAACAAGAAATGCACTTCAGAGTGAGCTTAATAATCTGAACATCATGCTCGACGAATCATCGGCCAAACTGGAAGATATTGAGCAAAAAATAAAGCTCAAAGAGGATGAGGTTACGCAGGCTGAACTCGACCTCATGGAGGCTCAGAGAATTCAGCAGGAGCAGTATGAGGCGATGATTCTCAGAATTCAGTTCATGTATGAGAATGGTGATTCCTCGATGCTTGAGCTACTGTTTTCTGCGAAGGATTTTGCGGATTTTCTTAATAAAGGTGAATATATTGAGAAGATTGCGGATTACGACAGAAGAAAGCTTGAGGAATACAAGGATACCTGCAAAATGGTTGAAGAGCAGAAAAGTAATTTCGAGATTCAGCTTGCTGATTTGAAGTCACTCAAAGATGAGGAGACAAAAGAGCAGGAGAGAATCAGCGCGCAGGTTAAGAAGACGCAGGGATCTGTTGCTACATATGCGAGCCAGATTGAGAGCACCCAGGCGCAGATGCTGGCATATGAGGCTGAGATAGAGAAACAGAATAATGATATCGAGAAATTGAAGAAGCAGATTGAGGAAGAGAAGCGATTGGCTGCTCTTGCGGCACAGTCTGCGAAGAGAGATATATCCGCAGTTACCTTTGAAGAAAATGACAGATATCTTCTCGCGAATCTTATTTACTGCGAGGCGGGTAATCAGCCCTACGAAGGTAAGGTCGCAGTAGGTGCGGTTGTAATTAACAGATTGCTTAGCTCAGTATTTCCCAATACTATCACTGGAGTTATATATCAGAAGAATCAGTTCTCACCAGTTCGCTCAGGAAGATATGCACTTGCTCTTGCTAACAACTATGCGACAACCAGCTGCTATCAGGCAGCAGATGCTGCTATGGCAGGAAATACGACTGTTGCTGACTGTCTGTTTTTCAGAACACCAGTGGATTATATTACGCCTCGATATAGGATTGCCGGACATATATTCTATTAACCATGCACGGCATTTATTAAAAGGCGAACAAATATAGACATAACTACCTAAAAAATGTATAATGAACCATGTATGTTTGTATACATTTGAATGGCCTATGAAGAGTGATAAAGACGATAGGAAGAAAAAGAACAGACAGGTGTTTGAAGCACTCGCTATGGTGCTACAGTTTGGACTGCATATGCTGGTACCGATTTTCATGTGCACCTTTCTGGGGATATGGATTGATAAGAGCGCAGGAACTAATTACTGGGTGATTATTTTATTTTTTGTCGGAGCACTTGCAGGGTTTACAAACGTATTCAGGTTTGCGATGAAAATTAGTGGGAATGATAAGAAGGATGAGGAATAGAGGCGGATTCAACCGGACGCTCACAGAAATATGGCTTGGAATTCTCCTGGCTGATGCGTGCCTATATCTGATTGGAATCTGGTTTATTCCGGGTGAGTATAAGTTATCATGCACAGTTGGGTTCGTGTTTGGCCTATTGATTGCACTGATGAGTTCTTATCATATTTCATGGACACTAAACAGGTTTATAGATAGGCCGGAGAAAAAGGCAAAGGCGGCTATAGTTACACAGGCGCTTATTAGATATTTTGCCACCGCCGGACTACTGTATCTGATATTAATTAGTGGGTTTGCTAATCCACTAGCTGCTTTTGCAGGAATTATGGGACTTAAGATAGGAGCATATCTTCAGCCCTCTATTCATAGATTTACAATAAGAAAATATCCGGATCCGGAGCCACCTCCGGGCATACCGGATGAAGAAGAGGAGGTGGTAAAATGACGTCAGGCATCCTGCTTTCAGGTGATGTTACAGAGAGCTTCATGGTCAAAGGTATATTCAAGTATACAGTGTTTGGCCAGGAAGTCTGGATTACTACGACGCATGTGTGTATCCTGATCGTCATGCTGATTCTGATGGTGTTTGCACTTTTTGCAAACCGTGCCATGAAAAAGGCACAGGAAGTTCCAAAGGGCTTTCAGAATGTGGTGGAAATGATTGTTGAGAAGCTGGACGGTATGGTGTCTTCTTCAATGGGAGACAAGGCAAGCGGTTGGCTTAACTACATTGGAACAATTTTTATTTTCATTCTGATTTCGAACTTTTCGGGTATCTTTGGACTGCGGCCGCCCACAGCGGACTATGGTGTAACCTTACCGCTTGGTATTCTTACCTTCTGTCTGGTTCATATAACCCAGTTCAGAACAACGAAGCCGCTTACAATCTGGAAGGATATGTGTTCACCACTTCCGGCGTGGTTCCCACTCTGGTTACCAATTAACATCATAAGTGAAATTGCGGTTCCTATTTCATTGTCGCTGCGTTTATTTGCGAACGTGCTTTCAGGAACAATTATGATGGCTTTGGTATATGGCCTTCTCAGCTGGATTGCAACAGCTTGGCCAGGTGCACTTCATGTATACTTCGATTTGTTCTCTGGTGCAATTCAGACATACGTATTCTGTATGCTGACCATGACATACATTGGAAATGCATATGGAGACAAGCCAGTTAAGGCAAAAAAATCAGCACAGGCGTAAATAATTAAAAAATAAAAACTATTAATACATTCCAAGGAGGAAACAATTTATGTCAGACAACGCTATTATTCATGCATGTTCCGCAATAGGTGCAGGCCTTGCGGTTATCGCAGGTATCGGACCTGGTGTAGGCCAGGGTATTGCAGCTGGACACGGTGCTGCAGCAGTTGGTCGTAACCCAGGAGCAAAGGGAGATATCATGTCTACCATGTTGCTTGGACAGGCAGTTGCCGAGACCACAGGTCTTTATGGTCTGCTCGTTGCACTTTTGCTTCTGTTTGTACACCCTCTCGATATTCAGTAAATATAGAAAAGAACAGATATGTAGAGAGGAGGAAGTCAGTTGCAGACATTATTGACAGGCGCAGTTTTACTGGATGCTGAAGCAGCCGGTATGACAAGACTTTTTAACCTGGATTTTCAGCTGATTACCGATTCGGTTCTTACACTGATAGCAGTGTTCGTACTGTTCCTATTTTTGTCACATTTCCTGTTTAATCCAGCACGTAAGATGCTGAAGGATAGAACCACTAAGGTTGCATCTGATATTGAGCAGGCAAGACTTGACAAGGAAGAGGCTGCTAAGCTTAAAGCAGAGTACGAAGAAAAGACAAAGAATGTTAATAAGGAAGTTGAAGCAATTCTATCTGAGGCTAGGAAGAAGGCTCTTGAAAACGAGAACCGAATTGTTGAGAAGGCCAAAGAAGAAGCTGCTGCTATCCTTGATAGAGCTAGAACCGAAGCCGAGCTGGAGAAACAGAAGGCTGCTGACGAAATGAAGCAGGAGATCATCTTAGTTGCATCCGATATGGCATCGAAATTTGTTGCCGCATCTATGAGTGCGGAAGTACAGAGCAAACTTATTGATGAAACATTAAAAGGGATGGGTAAGAGTACATGGCAAAGCTAGTAGGAGGAACTTACGGAGAAGCGCTTTACAATCTTGCGCTGGAAGAAGGCCGTGAGGATCAGTTCCTTGAGGAAGCCCAGGCGCTGCTGACAGTGCTAGAGGCTAATCCTGAGCTTTCAGCAGTCATGATGAATCCTAAAATCGTCAGAGAAGAAAAAAAGAGTACCATGGATTCCATTTTCAAGGGAAAGATTAGTGATGAGCTATTAGCTTTTATCGATCTCACTATCGAAAAGGAAAGATATGGCGCGATTAATGAAATCCTTAGCTACTTCATTTCAAAAATGAAGGAACATAAGGGAATCGGCGTAGCCTTCGTTAAGACGGCTGTTACTCTTGGAGAGATTCAAAAAGCGCAGATTCAGGAAAAGCTGCTTGAAACAACAGAATATAAGACAATGGAGATGAATTATGAAGTCGATGAGTCGCTTATCGGTGGAATGATTATCAGAATTGGTGACAGAGTTGTTGACAGCAGTATCCGTTCAGGTCTTGAGAACCTGGAGCGGAGTCTTCAGAAATCACGTTTATAATTATGTGGGAATGAAGAGATTAGATTATAGAAAGGTGCAAACGATCCATGAATTTAAGGCCAGAAGAAATAAGTTCAGTAATTAAGGATCAGATACGTAAATATGCGTCCGAGATGGAAGTATCAAATGTTGGTACTGTTATCCAGGTTGCGGACGGTATTGCTCGTGTGCACGGACTGGAAAAAGCAATGCAGGGAGAACTTCTTGAGTTCCCCGGCGAAGTATATGGCATGGTCATGAACCTTGAGGAGGACAACGTAGGTGCGGTTCTTCTCGGTGCTTCAAGTAGCATCAGCGAAGGTGACCAGGTTAAGACTACCGGCAGAGTTGTAGAGGTTCCTGTCGGAGATGCACTTCTAGGACGTGTAGTCAATGCGCTTGGACAGCCCATTGACGGAAAAGGTCCAATTCAGACGGAGAAGTTCCGTCAGATTGAAAGAGTCGCTGCGGGTGTTATTACTCGTCAGCCAGTTGATACCCCTCTTCAGACTGGTATCAAGGCTATCGACTCAATGATTCCAATCGGTAGAGGACAAAGAGAGCTTATTATCGGTGATAGACAGACCGGTAAGACAGCAATCGCTCTTGATACAATCATTAATCAGAAGGGTCAGAACGTTAAGTGTGTATATGTTGCCATCGGACAGAAGGCATCAACTGTAGCATCTATCGTTAAGACACTTGAGGAGTTTGGTGCAATGAGCTACACAACTGTTGTAGCATCTACAGCATCTGACCTTGCTCCACTTCAGTATATTTCACCATACGCAGGATGCGCGATTGGTGAGGAATGGATGGAGAATGGAGAGGACGTATTAGTTGTATATGACGATTTGAGTAAGCATGCAACTGCATATCGTACACTCTCATTGCTTCTTCGTCGTCCTCCGGGCCGTGAGGCATATCCTGGTGACGTATTCTATCTTCACTCAAGACTTCTTGAGAGAGCGGTTCGTATGAGTACAGAATACGGCGGTGGTTCACTTACAGCTCTTCCTATTATTGAAACACAGGCAGGTGATGTATCAGCATACATTCCTACCAACGTAATTTCAATTACTGACGGACAGATTTACCTTGAGACAGAAATGTTCAACGCAGGATTCCGTCCTGCTGTTAATGCAGGTCTTTCTGTATCGCGAGTTGGTGGTGCTGCACAGATTAAGGCTATGAAGAAAATTGCTGCTCCTATTCGTGTGGAGCTTGCTCAGTACAGAGAACTTGCTTCATTTGCTCAGTTTGGTTCAGAACTTGATGCAGATACCAAGGAGAAGCTTGCACAGGGTGAAAGAATTAAGGAAGTTCTTAAGCAGCCTCAATATAAGCCTGTTCCTGTAGAGTATCAGGTTATCATTATTTACGTAGTAACTAAGAAGCATCTGCTTGATGTTCCTACAGAAGATGTAACCAGATTTGAAGCAGAATTCTTTGAATTCCTCGATACTAAGTATCCTGAAATTCCAAAGGCAATTCGTGAGGAGAAGGTTCTTTCAGAGGATACAGAGAGCTCGCTTGTAAAGGCTATTGACGAGTTTAAGAAGCAGTTCTAGGAAGGTACAGGTAGAATACTATGGCCTCCATGAGAGATATAAAAAGAAGAAAAACCAGTATACAGAGCACCCAGCAGATCACAAAGGCTATGAAGCTGGTATCTACTGTAAAGCTTCAGCGAACCAAGGCTCATGCTGAGTCTGCGAAGCCATATTTTGACAGCATGTATAATACTGTTTGCTCAGTGCTCAGCAGAACTGGTGAGGTTCAGCATCCATACCTTCAGGGTGGCGGCAGCGGAAAGAAAGCAGTCGTAGTAATTACTTCTAACAGAGGACTTGCTGGCGGCTACAATTCCAATGTTGTCAAAATGATTGAGCGTGGAGAACTGAAAAAAGAAGATCTTAGGATTTATGCAATTGGTAAGAAAGGTCGTGAAACTCTTGCAAGACACGGCTACGAAGTGGCTGAATCTGATTTGGATGAGGTTATGGAGAATCCTACATATGCGGATGCAATGAGGATTAGCCAGATGCTTCTTAAGGACTTCGAAAATGGTGAAATTAGTGAGATTCATCTAGCCTATACATTCTACAAAAATACTGTTTCTCATGTACCAACACTTCTTCAGCTTCTTCCTGTTTCAATCGACAAGGATGATGTTAAGGAAGAAAGCGAAGCTTCATCTAAAGCGCTTATGAGCTTCGAACCAAATGAGGAAGAAGCATTAAACCTCATAGTTCCAAAGTATGTAACCAGCTTAATATATGGAGCTTTGATACAGGCAATTGCCAGTGAGAATGCAGCAAGAATGCAGGCAATGGATTCTGCAACCAGCAATGCAGAAGAAATGATTGATAAATTGTCACTTCAGTACAACCGTGCAAGACAGGGCTCAATTACTCAGGAGCTTACAGAGATTATTGCCGGTGCTGAGGCAATTTCGTAATTGTTTATTTATTGAAATAATATTTTGGAAAGGAATAAGTATATGGCAGCAGAAAGTAAAGCAGGCAATGCGGGTTCTATTACTCAGATCATTGGTGCCGTACTGGATATTAAATTTGCTGACGGACAGCTTCCTGAGATTAACGAAGCAATCGAAATTACCAGAACAAATGGTGAGAAACTGATTGTTGAGGTAGCACAGCACTTAGGAGATGATACGGTTCGTTGTATTGCGATGGGACCTACTGATGGACTTATCCGTGGTATGGATGCAGTTGCAACAGGCGCACCTATCAGGGTACCTGTTGGAGAGAACACTCTTGGAAGAATATTCAACGTTCTCGGTCAGCCAATTGATAACAAGCCCGAGCCTGACGCAGTCGCATATGAGCCTATTCACAGAGAAGCACCTACCTTTGCAGAGCAGTCAACACAGCAGGAACTGCTTGAGACAGGTATTAAAGTCGTTGATCTTCTGTGCCCTTATCAGAAGGGTGGTAAGATTGGTCTGTTCGGCGGTGCAGGTGTAGGAAAAACAGTCCTTATTCAGGAGCTGATTCGTAATATTGCTACTGAGCATGGTGGATACTCTGTATTTACCGGCGTTGGAGAGAGAACCAGAGAGGGTAATGACTTATACCGTGAAATGAGCGAGTCAGGAGTTATTGACAAGACAACCATGGTATTTGGTCAGATGAATGAGCCACCTGGTGCGAGAATGAGAGTTGGTCTTACCGGACTTACCATGGCAGAATATTTCCGTGATAAGGGTGGTAAGGATGTGCTTCTTTTCATCGATAATATTTTCCGTTTCACCCAGGCAGGTTCTGAGGTTTCAGCACTTCTTGGACGTATGCCTTCAGCCGTAGGATATCAGCCTACACTGCAGACAGAAATGGGTGCTCTTCAGGAGAGAATTACATCTACAAAGAATGGATCAATCACATCGGTACAGGCTGTATATGTACCTGCCGATGACCTTACTGACCCTGCTCCAGCAACAACATTCGCGCATTTGGATGCTACAACAGTATTGTCCAGATCAATCGTTGAGCTTGGTATTTACCCTGCGGTAGATCCTCTTGAGTCAACATCAAGAATCCTTGACCCTAGAATTGTTGGTCAGGAGCATTATGAGGTTGCCAGAGGAGTTCAGGAGATTCTTCAGAAATATAAGGAATTGCAGGATATCATTGCAATTCTTGGTATGGATGAACTTTCAGAAGACGACAAGCTTGTTGTTGGACGTGCAAGAAAGGTTCAGAGATTCCTGTCACAGCCATTCTTCGTAGCTGGACAGTTTACTGGACTTGAAGGAAAGTATGTTCCAATCAATGAAACTGTACGTGGTTTCAAAGAAATTCTTGAAGGTAAGCATGATGATATTCCAGAGTCATATTTCCTGAATGCTGGAACTATCGATGATGTACTTGCTAAGGTAAAATAGGAGAGATTCCATGGCAGAAGAGAATCGTTTTTCGATTAAAATCATTGAGCCAGACCAGGTTTTTTATGAGGGAGAGGCTCAGATGGTAGAATTCAATACTGTGGAGGGTGAGGTTGGTATTTATAAAAACCATATCCCAATGACGATGATCCTGAAGCCCGGAGTTCTTCGAATCACGGATGGAGATGATGTAAAAACAGCAGCACTCCATGAAGGTTTTGTTGAGGTGCTTCCGGATTCCATCACCATTCTTGCAGAAATTGTTGAATGGCCTGAGGAAATAGATGTTGAGAGAGCACAAGCCGCAAAGGAACGTGCTCAAAAGCGTCTTGCAGAGAAGGATCCATCTACAGACATTGCAAGAGCAGAAACAGCTCTTCAGAGGTCTATAACACGTATTGCAGTTATTAAGTAATATAAATACAACCGGGTAGAATTTTCTTTGCTGGGTTGTAAAGAAAGATAGTTTTTCAGTAAGAGCCCACGCATGTGGGCTCTTATTGGTAAATGCAGTTATGAAGAAAATCATCATAAGAGTATTTGTCTTTATTGCAGTATTCGTCCTGTCTTTAATTATATTTAGTCAATTGAGAAGCATGGGCAATACTGACATGACAAAAGAAATGGATAGCGCGACGCTTCCGCTTATATATGTGAATATGGATGGCGAACTCATAAACCCGATGCATGGATATACTGTGCAACAGGATATGAGTTATTTGCGTGATTCAATAACACCGCTGTCAGACTCCAGGGGTGTGTCTTTTGCTATGGAAAGATTTGGACATACTATCGATTCGATAAATATGGAAGTTAGAAGTATAACGGGAAAGCGTCTCATCGAGAATGGTGAGGTAACGGTTTCGTCTACTCTGGACGATATGTTGTATTTTGACCTTCAATTAAAAGATCTCATAGATGATAACAAAGAATACCAGCTGAAGTTATCCATCATAGAGGATGGAAGTAAAGAGATATTTTATTACACAAGAATAATACATGCCTCAGAATATCATTCTGTAGAAAAAATCGATTTCGCCAAGCAGTTTCACGACAGGACATTTGATAAAGAAGAAGTGAAGCAGCTTGCCAGATATATGGAGACTGGAAACAAAAACGATAACAGTGATTTTGGCATTGTTGATATACATAGTTCATTAGATCAGCTTTCCTACGGAGAATTGAATGTAAAAGAATATATTAGACCTTCATATACGATAACAGAACTCGCGCAGCAGACAGCGTCAATAAAATGTGATTTTGTTGCATCGACAAGGGTTGATGATGTTATCGAGTATTACAGAATAGAAGAGTACTACAGATTAAGGTATACGGTTGATAGAATATATCTTCTGGATTATAGAAGAGAAATGTCCAAGATACTAAACACTGATAATAATTTGTATCTTGACGGAGGAAATATTCAGCTTGGAATACAGGCAAACGATACCCAGATATATGAGTCAGACAGCGGAAACGTATTAGCATTTGAGAATGCTGGAAGACTCTTCTGTGTGAATGTATCAGAGAGTAAAATTTCAGAATTATTTTCGTTCTATTCAGTGAAGAGTATGGATGAAAGAACGTTGTATAACGGTCATGATATTCATGTGCTCAGTGTCGATGAAAATGGAATGATAACATTCACTGTATATGGCTATATGAATATGGGTGACCATGAGGGAGAGGTTGGAATAGCTGTATATCAATACAATTCGTTGACAAATACTACCGAAGAGAGAGCATTTGTACCATATAAGAAATCGGCAGTGATTCTTCGAGAGGAAATGAACGATTTAACATATTTGAGTAAGTCTGAAGTATATTATTTTGTTCTCGACCGAACGATCTATGGGCTGCATCTGGCAGACAGAAGAGTTGATGTTCTTGCCACGGGAATTGTAAAAGATGGATTTAAAATATCAAGCGATCAGAGTAATATTGCATGGCAGGTTGAAGCAGATGTAAATCATTCGAAGTCATTGATACTAATGAATCTTAACACGCAGGCGTCAAGTGAGATACGAGGTGAAAGTGGACAGTATATAAAGCCAATAGGATTTATGGGAAGTGACTTCATTTACGGCGTTGCAAATAAGGAAGACGTCTACACAGATATGGCTGGAATGACAACCTTCGCAATGTGTCTGTTGAGAATACAGGATGACAATGGAAGCCTTCTGAAAGAATATAGCGAGGATGAAATATTCGTTGATGATGCACAGATTCATGGGAATCAGATGATACTGTCTAGAGTAAAAAAGGCGAAGGACGGAGTGTCATACGTTAAGATATCAGATGACCAGATTATTAGCTCAGAGGTGGAGGCTAATCATGTGAATTCACTCTCAAGTTATAGCGATGAACTGTTTAAAAATCAATGGATACTGATAATCGACAAAAAAGATGAGAAGAGGAGTTTGCAGAAACTTACCCCAAAATTCGTTTTGTTCGAGGGAAGTAGAAAAGCTGCCCTTCTGGAAGTTGAAAATGAAGATGAATACTATGTGTATGGCCAGAAGGGTGTTATAGGAATATATGAGAATCCATCTGATGCAGTTATTGTAGCAAATGATAACTCAGGTGTCGTAATGGATGATGATGGCGAATATGTATGGATAAAAGGAAATAGAAGCTCAAGAAATCAAATTATGGCAATCAAGCATGTTCAGGCTACAGAAGAAAAGGGAAGTGTTGCCGTGTGCCTGGATACAGTTCTTGGATATGAACAGATAATACGAAATAGCCAATATCTTCTGGATGAAGGGGAAAATGCTAAATCGATTCTCGAAAAAAATATGGAGAATGCAACTGTTCTTGACCTCACAGGCTGTACTCTTGACTCAGTTCTATACTACGTAAATAGAGATATTCCTGTACTTGCTGTTGTTGGCGAGCAAGCATATCTGATTATTGGCTTTAATGAGAATCAGATAGTACTTATGGATCCGACCTCAGATGGACTATATAAGAAGAATACAGTTGACATGTCTGATTACTTTAAGAATCATGGTGCTGTATTTCTTACATATATAAATAAGAATTAGAGATACGCAAAAAGAGAAAAGACGGCGGTTAGTTACCGCCGTCTTTTCGATTGTATTCAAATTGCGTCAAAAGCTTATGCTTCCATTTCACCGTTCTTGTACTTAGTAACAAGGGCCTGAATACGATCACTTGGACTAAGTAAATCACTGATTGAACAATCATGATTCAATGTATCAATTAGATAAGCAATATACTTACTCATATCACAATTGATGTAATAAGGCTTAGACAACAATTCTGGAGTCTGATAAATAAGATTTGTTGTAAGGATTTTTGAAATAAGTCCTTTTTCATAAGCTGCGTCAAAGCTTGCAAGTCCATTTGTAAAAAGACCAAAAGTAGCAAAGATAAATATTCTGTTTGCTTTTCTGAGTTTAAGCTCAGCTGCAACTTCAAGAACGCTTTCGCCAGACGAAATCATATCATCAATAACAATTACATCCTTGCCTTCTACATCCGTGCCTAAAAACTCATGAGCGACAATAGGATTTCTGCCATTAACAACTCTGGTATAATCACGTCTCTTATAGAACATACCCATATCAAGACCAAGAACATTGGCGATAAACACGGCACGGCTCATTCCGCCTTCATCAGGGCTGACAACCATCATGTTTTGCGAATCAATCTTAAGGTCAGGAACATTTTTTAAGAGACCTTTTATAAATTGGTATGAAGGAGGAACAGTCTCGAATCCACTAAGAGGAATCGCATTCTGTACTCTTGGATCATGCGCATCGAAGGTAATAATATTGTCGACACCCATCTTAACCAATTCCTGAAGAGCAAGTGCACAGTCAAGAGACTCTCTAGAACTTCTCTTATGCTGACGGCTTTCATAAAGGAAAGGCATAATTACAGTTATTCTTCTGGCCTTTCCACCAACAGCAGCAATTATTCTCTTGAGATCCTGATAATGATCATCAGGAGACATATGATTCTCAATACCGCACAAAGAGTAGGTCTGTGAGTAATTAGTTACATCTACAAGAAGATAGAGATCATCACCACGTACTGATTCGTTGATGACACCTTTTCCTTCTCCGGAACCGAATCTTGGCACCTTTGCATTTAAGATATATGTATCTCTCTGATATCCAGAGAAAGCGAGGGAATTCTTATGCTCATTCTCTCTCTCTGTTCTCCATTTAACAAGGTAGTAATCGACCTTCTGAGCTAGTGGAACACAGCCCTGCAAGGGAATCATTCCAAGCGAACCAACTGGGATTGACTCGAGATTTCTTTTTTCTTCGCGCTTTGTAGACATGTAAGTAAGCCTCACTTTCTGGATAGTTGTCTTTTTTTATACATACGAATGTCCTGACCGGTTAATTTGCATACTTCAAAATTGCTTGTTATACGCGAAAAAACACGATCAGAATATCGGTCTTGAAGATTCATAAGTGATAAATTTGTCGAGATAACCGTTGATTTTTTGCGAATATGTCGCTCGTTCAATATTGCAAAAAATTCTGATGAAACGAAAGAATTAGTCAGCTCAGTTCCCAGGTCATCGATTATCAGCAAATCGCAGTTATACAGGTCATCGTGAAGAGAATTTAACTCGTCTTTGTTCTTGTAATCAAATGCTCCTCGCGAGAGCTCTGCAAATAACTTGGTTGCGCTAAAGTATATAACCAAATTACCTTTTTCAATTAGCTCTTTTGCTATACATCCGGATAAAAATGACTTTCCGGTACCTACTGTACCATAAAAGAAAAGATTTCGGTAGTCGGAATTAAAATTTCTAACGAAGGCATGACAGGTGTCTACTGCATTCTCAAAGTGTGACAAATCCTCACCAGAGTAGTATTCATAGCTGAGGTTGTCAAAATTATCATGATTTAACAGCTCCTGTATTCCGGACTGCTCATATAGAAGTTTGATTGCCTTCATCCTGAAGCAATGGCACTTCTGGCCGCGTATGAATCCTGTATCTTTACAGTCATTGCAGACATAGTGCTCTGTCAGGTAGTCCGCGGATATACCAGCCTGCCTAAGCAGACTGTCTTCTTTTGCCCGAAGAAGAGCGAGCTGCTCAGAAGCATTTCGAGCAAGCTCATCCTTGCCATCCATCAGATAAGTTGCGCGCTGCAAATTGAGAGAAGACTCTTTATTCTTGCATTCATAGTATTCAGGAAGATGTAGTCTGATGTACTCTTTGTGCTCATCGAGAGTTCTGCGATTTTCCATCTGCTGGAATTCATATGAACGCATGATTGAATCAAATTGTGAATTGGTAAGTCCCATACCGGGAATCGCTCCTGTAATGTTAATTCGAGTAAAAAAGTGCTTCAGTAGTGTTTTAGTGACGCTAATTACTTAGTATTTCGCGCTCCAATGCTTCATAATCGTAACTTGTGCGAATATGCTGATTGAATTTGTTTTTGTGCTGAGCTGCATTTGTAGCTGTATAGGATTTCGAACCCTGCGACTGATTTTTGTGTTCATTATCATAGTCGGATAGCTGATCCTTACGGCTGATGCCATCTTTCTTCCAGTTTGAAAGAATGCCTTCAACATATTTAAATCTGCCTGATTCGACGTTAAGCGAAGCGCGATTGCAGGCTTCGAGAATAAGGTCCTTTGAAAAACCATACTCGCCACTCCATCTATAGACGTAATCGGATTCGGCAGGAGTTGGCAATGTTGTCCGCCCAAGAGCTTCCATGACATTTAGCACGAGTTTATCGTATTTTGAAGTAATCTTCTCGGCTTGCTTAACTGTATGAATGTTCTGGGAAAACCAATTTTTAGCAAGATTCTCAATGTGCTTGAATTCAAATGTTCCTCTGTCAACACAGTATTCAATAAGAAAGTCGACAAGCTCCTTAGGAAAATGCAGATCTTCTGATATATATAGAAGAGTTTGCAAGTCTGACGGCTTTAACGGCCTTCCAAGATATGTTTCGGCAACAAATACAAGCTCACGGATGTCCTCACGACCGCGCAATTCTTTCATTTCGCTTGCTGAATAAACATGCTTTGAAGGTACACTATCATAGCTGGACAAATTAAGGGGGACAATTGTCGCTGGCTTTCTGGATTCGCGCAGCTCTTCTGGGTCAATGAATTTGATTCCTGTCAGATTCATATATGGATCAAAATCAAGTCCAAGAAGCCCGATATTTTCCCAATATTTAAGAGATCTGATAATATCCCCTTCTGTCTCGTTAAATCTGTCTGCAAGCGTAGATACAGAGACATCCTGATTGCATTCCATGGCACGAAGAAGATACAGGTATACCTTGAGCTGAACAGCGTTGGCCCCAGTCATATATTCATCTATGAATAAATTGGATATTGTTGTAGATTTGGTATTTCTTTCTTTATAGACAGAGATGGAACTCATTAATGATTCTTACCTTTCATTTCCTTGACGGTAAGCATGATTATAGCATAGCGTTTTTTGAAATCCTATAAGTCAAATTGCTGAAAATATGAAGCTGTAATACGATACAGGTGTCATGTGGAAAATGTGAATATGTGGAAATGTAAAATGGCATTGTAGCAAAAATCCTTGAAAAATAAGGAAATCACATTTTCAACTGGACAAAAAATATCCACACTTTTATGTTACCTCATAAGGCAACATGAAAATGTGGATAATGTGGATTACTTCATAGACAGTAGCTCTTCGCCTATTTTTACAACGTTTCCGGCTCCCATAGTTATCAACAAATCACCCTCTTGGCAATTTTTAATCACAAAATCTTCAATTTCCTTGAAAGAAGGAAAATAATAACATTCTGTGCCGAGATGTTTTAGTTCCTCGAGCAGTGTTTCGGAGCTGATACCAAGGGTATCCTTTTCTCTGGCAGCATAGATATCAGCCAAAATAACCGAATCAGCAAGTGAGAGCGCTGAGGCAAACTCGCTCATAAATGACTTGGTGCGCGAGTATGTATGCGGCTGGAAGATGCACCAGAGTTTGTTGTGTTCTTTTTTTGCTGCCGCTGTGAGGCAAGCAGATATTTCTGTTGGATGGTGAGAATAGTCATCAATTACGGTCACACCATTAATTGTTCCCTTGTATTCGAATCGTCTTTCGGTTCCGCCAAATGACGAAATTGCATCTAGGCAAACCTGAGTTGGAAGGCCAAGTATATCAATTACGGCCATGGCCGCAACCGAATTGAGCACATTATGTTCTCCTGGAACGCTGAGCTTAATGGTTATAGGTGCCTGGCCGGGTCTGTTCAATGTATATGTTGGATAGGCGTTCTCATCGTATCGAATATCTGTAGGATAATAGTCATTTTCAGAGCCCATTCCAAATGTCGTTACAGAGCAGGGCAAACCGTCTGTTATGTCACATAAATCAGGGATTGCTCCATTGATTACAAGGTGCCCGTCAGCAGGCAAAAGCGCTGCAAAACGATGGAATGATGAACGAATATCAGCCAAATCCTTAAAGAAATCAAGATGATCTGCTTCAACATTGAGTATGACGGAAATCTTTGGGAAAAATGAAAGAAAGCTGTTTGTATATTCACAGGCTTCTGTCACAAACAATTCCGAATTGCCGACACGGAAGTTGCCACCGATATCTTTGAGAATACCACCAATTGAAAGAGTTGGGTCGGTGTCAGCTGCAAGGAGCATTCTGGAAATCATAGAGGTTGTAGTAGTTTTGCCATGAGTACCGCTTATTGCAATTGGAGTTTTGTAGGACTTCATGATAAGCCCGAGAATTTCGGCTCTGGTCATGAGCGTTATTCCAGCTTCCTTTGCGGCAACAAGCTCGGGATTGTCCTGGCGTATGGCAGCAGTATATACGACAAGGTCCATATCGCTATGAATATTGTCACTGCTCTGGCCAATTGTAATTGACGCGCCCTTTTGGGTTAATGATTCTGTTAGCGGGCTGTTTGCATTGTCTGAACCGGAAACCTGGAAGCCTCGTGATAACAAAAGCTCTGCAATTCCGCTCATGCTAATGCCGCCAATTCCTATAAAATGTACTTTACATGGCTTGTCTAAACTGAATAAATCTGATGTATTCATGATTATCAATTCCTTCTTTCCCAAATGCATATAAATTATACTACAACGCATATAAATAAGGAAGAATGAATGAAATGCTTGGTGTAAGAGGAAAAAAGCACAAGACCAATAGCATGAATTTGGGTAATTTGTACAAACTTCACATAAAAGAGGAAAAATCCACTATTTTTTTGGTTAATATTGTTTTTTTCAAAAAACAAGTGTGATATAATTCACATATCTGACAATTCTTTTTCGAATTGCACTATTATTCAAAGAGGTGATGACATGATTAAGAAAGAAATGATAGCCATGTTACTTGCCGGCGGACAGGGAAGCCGACTTGGAATATTGACTTCCAAAGTAGCTAAACCAGCTGTTTCTTTTGGTGGAAAGTATAGAATAATAGACTTTCCTCTTAGTAACTGTATCAATTCAGGCGTAGACACGGTCGGTGTATTGACACAGTATCAGCCACTTAGACTGAATACCCATATTGGCATTGGTATTCCGTGGGATTTGGACCGTAATATCGGTGGCGTAACCGTATTACCTCCATATGAAAAGAGCGAAAATACAGAATGGTACACTGGAACAGCTAATGCCATTTATCAGAATATTGAATTCATGGAAACATTCAATCCTGAGTATGTGCTTATTCTTTCGGGCGACCATATCTACAAGATGGACTATGAGGTAATGCTTGATTTCCACAAGAATAATGGCGCTGAGGTTACAATCGCAGCTATGCCTGTTCCGATGGAAGAAGCAAAGAGATTTGGTATTGTAATTACTGATGATAAGTATAAGATTACCGATTTTGAAGAGAAGCCTGAGCATCCAAGAAGCAATCTTGCATCGATGGGTATTTATATTTTCAATTGGAAATCTTTGAAAGAATCTCTTTTGGCAAATGCGAAGGAGCCTAACCTTGATTTCGGTAAGCACGTAATTCCTTACCTTCACAAGAAGGGTGCTCCTATGTATGCTTACGAGTTCAATGGATACTGGAAGGATGTAGGTACTCTTCATTCATATTGGGAAGCAAATATGGAGCTCATCGACATAGTTCCTGAGTTCAACCTTTATGAAGAATATTGGAAGATCTACACCAAGTCAGTAAGCATTGCACCTCAGTATATGTCATCAGAGAGCGTTGTTGCCAGAAGTATCATTGGTGAAGGCTCTGAAATATACGGACAGGTTTATAACTCAGTTATTGGTACTGGAGTAGTGATTGGAAAAGGAACTGTAGTTCGGGACTCAATCATTATGAATGATACAGTTATTGGTGATAACTGCGAAATTAATATGGGAATAATTGCTGAAAATGCAGTTATTGGCAATAATGTTAAACTTGGTGTTGGCGAAGAAGTAGATAATGATACTGCACCTCACATTTATAACCACGGCCTTGTTACAATTGGTGAGAAGAGTGTTATTCCTGATGGAGTAAGCATTGGTAAGAATAGTGTAGTTGGTGGAATTACTGAGGCTTCTGATTACAAAGATATGAATCTTCCAAGCGGTAAGACACTGATTAAGGGAGGTGAGCAGTAATTATGAAGGCGATTGGTATTATTTTAGCTGGTGGTAACAGCCACAGAATGAAAGAGCTTTCTCAGAAGAGAGCAATCTCTGCAATGCCTATTGCAGGAAGCTACAGAAGTATTGATTTTGCTCTTAGCAACATGACCAACTCACATATTCAGAGAGTTGGTGTTATTACACAGTACAATGCAAGAAGCCTGTGTGAGCACCTGAGTTCTTCTAAATGGTGGGATTTCGGTAGAAAACAGGGCGGTTTGTCAGTTTTCACTCCTGCAGTTACTGCTGAGAACAGCAACTGGTACAGAGGCACAGCTGATGCATTGTATCAGAATATCGAGTTTCTGAAGGATTCACATGAGCCATATGTTGTAATCTCAAATGGCGATTGCGTTTATAAGATGGATTACAACAAAATACTGGAGTATCACGTTGATAAGAAGGCTGATATTACAGTTGTATGTAAGGACCTTGTTGATGAGAGCAATCTTGACAGATATGGAACTGTTAAGATGAATGAGGAATGCAGAATTGAAGAATTTGACGAGAAGCCACTTGTAGCTAAGTCAAATACTGTTTCCTGTGGTATCTACATCATCCGCCGTCGTCAGCTCATCGAACTTCTCGAGAAGGCTGCAATGGAAGATCGTACCGATTTTGTTAAAGATATATTGGTGCGTTACAAGGATGTTAAGAGAATCATTGGTTATAAGATGAAGGAGTATTGGCGCAACATTGCTAGCGTTGAGGACTATTTTGGAACCAATATGGATTTCTTAAAGCCTGAAATCAGAGATTACTTCTTCAAACAGTATCCAGATATTTATTCTAAGATTGATGACCTTCCACCTGCGAAGTTCAATGTTGGAGTAAATGTTAAGAATTCACTTATTGCATCAGGAACAATTATCAATGGTACAGTAGAGGATTCTGTAGTATTTAAGAAAGCCTTTATTGGAAATAATTGTTACATAAAGAATTCAATCATCTTAAACGATGTGTATATTGGCGATAACACACATATTGAAAACTGCATCATTGAAAGCCACGACACAATCAGAGCCAACTCTTATTACAAGGGTGAGGACGGAATTAAGGTAGTGGTTGAACAGAATGAGAGATATGTGATCTAGAAATATTCCAGAACATGGTAGAACTTGGAAGCGGATATGGCGTTTTTGAGATTTTGCTGTGTTTTAGCTAGAGGGGGAAAGGCGCGTTGAATATTACAGATATACGCATTCGTGGTTTGGCTAAGGATGATAAGATGAAGGCGGTTGCATCAATTACGATTGAAGATTCGTTCGCAATCCATGATATAAAAATCATCGAAGGCGAAAAGGGATTGTTTGTTGCTATGCCTAGCAGAAAGACTGCAGAAGGGGAATATCGCGACATCGCACATCCGATTAATTCCGAAACCAGAGAGCAGATTCAGAAATTAATACTTGAAGCATATGAGAAGACGCTTCAGTAAAAGGCTATTTTAGAGCTGTTTTATTTAGAAATGGGGGTGCATTTTTGCACCCTCGTTTTTAACATTATAGTTAAGAAAAGGGCACCGTCGCAAAAAGCCGTCAGAAATGAGGAATAAATGATAATAGTGGCAGGGCTGGGAAATCCTGGCAGAGAATATGAAAATACGAGACATAACATTGGTTTCAGCATGCTTGATCGAATCGCAAAGCATTTAAATATAGATATATTGGAAAAAAAGCACAAGGCGCTTATTGGAAAAGGAGTGCTTGGTGGAGATAAGGTGATTCTCGTAAAACCGCAGACATACATGAATCTATCAGGTGAGAGCATTAGAGAAGTATGTGATTATTACAAGGTTGATCCAGAGAATGATCTGATTATTATATATGATGATATAAGCCTTGATGTCGGAAAGCTTAGAATACGTGGAAAAGGTAGCGCAGGTGGACATAATGGTATAAAGAGCATAATTAGTCACCTTGGGACAGAAAAGTTCAACAGGATAAGGGTTGGAATTGGAGATAAACCTAAGGGATATGATCTTGCGGATTATGTTCTTGGACACTTCACGAAAGAAGAACAGAGCATTCTTGATGATGCAGGCTTGAAAATGCCTAAAGCAATTGAGTGTATTGTTAATGAGGGCATAGAAAGTGCAATGAATAAATTCAATGGGTGAAATATAGTTGAATGAGATGTTGCTAGCTCCCGTTCATGAGATGGGAGAATATGAGAATATCGTAAACGTGCTAAAACGAAGGGGTAAAGTGCACCTCTCCGGCCTTTGTGATGCTCAGAAAATGAATCTTCTGTATGGTTTATCTGAAGGTGGAGTCAAAATAATTGCCACCTATAGCGAGATGCGTGCAAGAGAACTATATGAGGATTGTAGACTATACGAAAAGAATGTTTTTCTGTTTCCCTCAAAGGATCTGATTTTCTATGAGGCAGATATACATGGAAACGAGATAGTAAGAAACAGGCTTTCCTGCCTTAGAAAATTGCTAGAAGAGAAAGATGTGACAGTAATTCTCTGCTACGATGCGCTTATGAGCGTTCAGATTCCGGCAAAAAACTTCCTCGATTCATTAATTTTCATAAAGAAGGGTGAGGAAATCTCATTACAGTCACTTACGCGAAAGCTTGTCCAAATGGGATACGAGAAGAATTTTCAGGTTGAATCACATGGACAATTTAGTATTAGAGGCGGAATAATTGATATCTATGACATGACGGCTGAACATCCTGTAAGAATCGAATTATGGGGCGATGAGGTTGATTCTATCAGAAAAATAGATATTGAAAGTCAGAGATCGCTGGAGGAAATTGGCGAAGTAACATTATATCCGGCTTCTGAGATGGTTTTGACGCAGGAGAGAATTGAAGAAGGACTAAAACGCATAAGTGAAGATGCTGAAAAGCAAATTAAGGCTTTAAGAAATGAGTTTAAAACAGAAGAAGCGTATCGAATTCAAAAAAGTGTAAAAGAACTTAAAGAACAGTTAGAAGAGTATATGGGACTGCAGGGCAGTCTGTTTGTCAATCTGGAAAGTTACATGTGTTATTTTTATCCCGAAGCAGTGTCGCTTTTGGAAACAATAGCAGAACTATCTGGTGCGAACGATGATAAATTTGTGATTGCTTTAGATGAGCCTGCAAGGGTCGAAGAGCATGCGCTCGCAATAGAGACGGAATTTCGTGAGAGTATGATATCGCGTGGAGAAAAAGGATATTCTCTATCCGGACAGATGAAGGTAATCAGTTCTTACAAGACGAGTATTGCCAAGGTTGAGAAGTATCCCGTGGTAGGCTTGTCTGTCTTAGACACAAATCTTCAAATGTTAAATTGGGATTATAGAAATGCGTTCAATGTTCAGAGCGTTGCATCGTATAATAATAGCTTTGAGGCGCTGGTATCTGATTTGAATAAATTCTGTAAAAAGAAATACAGGATTATCCTTGCTGCAGCAAATGCTGTCAGGGCACAAAGGCTTGCTGAAGATCTTCGCGATAGAGATTTTATCGCTTCCTATATTTCAGATACTTCCCGGAAGGCTAATGAAGGGGAGATAGCTATAATTGCTGGAAGCCTGAGAAAGGGCTTCACTTACCCCGATTTGCGATTTGCAATGTTGTCAGAAACAGATATTTTCACTGATCGCAAGGCGAGAAAAAAGCTTAGTTATACAAAGGTATATGAAGGCCAGAAGGTGCGTGATTTTGGTGAACTAAAACTTGGTGATTATGTTGTTCACGAAAACCATGGATTGGGAATATACCGGGGTATAGAGAAAATAGAGGTTGAGAAAACCGCCAGGGATTATATGAAGATTGAGTATGCTCAGGGTGGTGTTTTGTACGTACTTGCAACCGGTCTTGATATGATTCAGAAATATGCTGCTTCCGATACTGCAAGAAAGCCTAAGCTTAATCGCTTGGGCTCTGGTACTGTCGAATGGGAGAAGACAAAAGAGAAGGTCAGAGGTGCAGTAGCTGTTGTTGCCAAGGATTTAGTTGCCCTTTACGCCGCAAGACAGAATCAAAAGGGATATGTGTATGGTGAGGACACTGTCTGGCAGCGTGAGTTTGAGGAGATGTTCCCTTATGAGGAAACAAGAGATCAGCTGCGCGCAATAGATGATACCAAGAAAGACATGGAAAGTGGTCGCATTATGGATAGACTCATATGCGGCGACGTCGGATATGGGAAAACTGAAATTGCTATAAGAGCGGCTTTTAAGGCTGTTCAGGAAAACAAGCAGGTTGTATATCTTGTTCCCACTACAATTCTCGCACAGCAGCATTACAATACCTTTATACAAAGGATGAAAGATTTTCCAGTTAAAGTCGAACTTCTGTCGCGATTCAAAAGTTCTGCTGAGCAGAAGAAAACCATTCAGAATTTAAAGGATGGGATGACGGATATTGTAATAGGAACTCACAGAGTACTATCAGCTGATGTGTCTTTCAAGGACCTCGGCCTGCTGATAATAGATGAGGAACAGAGATTTGGAGTTAGCCATAAGGAGAAGATTAAGAGGCTAAAAACAAATGTAAATGTTCTGACGCTCACGGCAACCCCGATACCACGAACTCTTCATATGAGTCTTATAGGAATAAGGGACATGAGTCTTTTGGAGGAAGCTCCAGAAGAAAGACTTCCAATTCAGACTTATGTTATGGACTATAACGAAGAATTGGTGAGGGAGGCAATACTAAGAGAGATTAGTAGGAATGGACAGGTTTATTATGTGTTCAACCGTGTTGCAAATATTGCTGATTTGACAGAGCGACTGAGGGAACTTGTTCCTGAAGCAAATATAACATTTGCTCATGGGCAGATGAAGGAAACCGAGCTTGAAGCTATAATGTATGATTTTATTAATGGTGACATAGATGTTCTGGTTTCAACTACAATAATTGAAACAGGATTAGATATCAGCAATGTTAACACTATGATTATCCATGATGCTGATACTCTGGGGCTGTCGCAGCTCTATCAGCTCAGAGGGCGTGTGGGAAGATCAAATAGGACTGCATACGCATTTCTGATGTATAGACGAGATAAGATATTGAAGGAAGAGGCGGAGAAAAGGCTTCAGGCAATACGCGAATTCACTGAGCTAGGAAGTGGTTATAAAATCGCAATGAGAGATTTGGAGATTCGTGGTGCAGGAAATCTTCTTGGTCAGGAGCAGCATGGGCATATGGCTGCTGTTGGATATGATATGTATTGTAAACTCCTGTCTGAGGCTGTAAGTGAGGAAAAGGGCGAGACTGTATCAGGTGATTTTGCTACATCTGTTGAGTTGGATGTAGATGCATTTATTCCACCGGAGTATGTGGTGAACGAGATGCAAAAGCTAGATATTTATAAGAGAATTGCTGCAAGTACAACGAATGAGCAGGCGGAGGATATGAGGATGGAGCTGACTGATAGATTCGGAAGTATTCCCAAGTCAGCAGAAAATCTTCTGAAAATTGCCGTACTGAGAGGTCAGGCTCATAGATTATACATAACAGAAGTAAAAGGAAAGGGTGGGATTATTCGCTTTACTGTGAATTCAAAAGCACCTGTTATCGTACAGAATATTCCTGCTTTCATTACATCCTTTGGCGGGAATCTCACCTTTGAAACAAAGGGTGATCCTGCATTTGTTTTGAAATATAAGAAACAAGATCTCGTTGAAAAAGAGGAAGAAATGCTCATAGAAACAACAAGAGATGCCTTGGAGAGAATGAATATGCTGTACGAAAATGCTTAATGCATGGCTGATGTCGCAACAACGCCACATAATAACTTCAACAACGAAAATATAATGGAGGGTTAATATATGTTATATATTGGAATTGATCTCGGGACTTCTGCTGTAAAGCTGTTACTTATGGATGAGAAGGGTGACATCAAGAAGATTGTCTCTAAGGAGTATCCTATTTTCTTCCCTAATCCTGGATGGTCTGAGCAAAAACCGGAAGACTGGTATGCGCAGACTATGGAAGGACTTAAGGAACTTGTCGCTGATTGCGACAAGAATCAGGTAAAAGGTGTCAGCTTTGGTGGACAGATGCATGGACTGGTTATTCTTGATGAGAATGATAATGTTATCAGGCCGGCTCTGTTGTGGAACGACGGAAGAACAGCAAAAGAGTGTGACTACTTAAATGATGTTATTGGCAAGGAAAAACTGTCGGAGCTCACTGCTAATATTTCTTTTACAGGCTTTACCGCACCTAAGATATTATGGATTAAGAATAATGAGCCTGAAAATTTTGCGAAAATACGTAAGATTATGCTACCGAAGGACTATATAGCATACAAATTGACGGGTGTTCACTCTACTGATGTTTCAGATGCGTCCGGTATGCTATTGTTTGATGTAAAAAATAGATGCTTCAGCAAGGAGATGCTAGATATCTGCTCTATTTCTGAGGACATGATGCCTGCTGTTTATGAGAGCTATGAGAAAATAGGCAATATTCTTCCTGACATTGCAGAAGAACTAGGCTTAAATGCTGATGTTATAGTCGCTGCGGGGGCAGGCGACAATGCAGCAGCTGCAGTCGGCACGGGTACTGTGGGCGATGGAAGGTGCAATATATCACTTGGAACCAGTGGAACTATTTTTATATCAATGAACCAATTTGGGGTTGATAAGTATAATGCGCTTCATTCGTTCTGTCATGCGGATGGACATTATCATCTCATGGGATGCATGTTGTCCGCTGCTTCATGTAACAAATGGTGGATGGAAGATATATTAAAAACAGACAATTTCGTAGGCGAACAAAGAGCAATTTCGAAGCTTGGCAAAAATCATGTATTCTTTTTACCTTATCTGATGGGTGAGAGATCACCTCATAATGATCCGAATGCGAGAGGAACATTTATTGGGCTGACTATGGATACAACGCGTGAAGATATGACTCAGGCTGTGCTTGAAGGAGTCGCATTTGCGCTCAGAGATTCGTTTGAGGTGGCTAAGGCACTGGGAGTTGATATTAGAAAGACCAAGATTTGCGGCGGCGGTGCGAAGAGCCCTCTGTGGAAAAAGATGATTGCTAATATTCTTGGCATAACAGTAGAAGTTCTTGCTAATGAAGAAGGTCCTTCTATGGGTGGTGCAATGCTGGCTGCAGTAGCTGCGGGTGAGTATTCAAACGTCGAAGAGGCAGCATCAAAAATTGTGAAGGTTGTTGACACTGTTGAGCCTGAGCCAGAGCTTGTTGAATTGTATGAGGAGAGATATCAGAAATTCCGCAAAATATATCCGGCATGCAAAGATTTGTTTGGTAAATTGAACTAGTCATAGTTATAATTATTAGTATAAGGAGAAGGAAAAATGCAGATTAAATCGGTTACAGACAAAACATTCCGTAAATATGGAAAAATAGTTGATTGTGTTGATTTCAAGAATCTGATTGAAGCGCTTAAGAATTCGACCCCAATGCCAAAGGGTGTAGCATATGAGCCATCTGTAGATGCGCTGGAATCAGTTCCTGAATATGATGAGATCAAGAACAAATTGTATGGGGAAATGCCTATTCAAATTGGATATTGTAATGGACAGAATCATCTGCTTAATGCCGTAGAGTATCATAGAGATTCTGAAATTAATGTTGCTGCTACAGATGCAGTACTGATTCTGGGAATGCTGCAGGATGTAAATGACGATTTGACATATGACACATCAAAAATGGAAGCGTTTCTGATTCCTGAAGGATGTGCAGTAGAACTGTATTCGACAACTCTTCATTATGCACCAGCGATGAGTGAGGATAAGGATTTTAGGGTTGGAGTAATTTTACCCAAGGGAACAAATTATCCACTTAACGAGAAGCATGGTGAGGGGGAAGATAAAATCATCACAGCTGTGAATAAATGGCTGATTGGTCATCCGGAAGCAGACCTTCCTGCAGGAACATGGCTTGGTCTTGTCGGAGAAAATCTTTCTATTTAGAACAATAATAACAATAAATAAAACAAAACATAATAAGTGGAGGTGTGGTTGATGAACAATATTCCTGTTGTAAAAATGGGTATAATTGCCGTGAGTCGTGACTGCTTTCCAATTGCATTATCTGAGAAGAGAAGAAGTGCAATCAAAGCAGCGTACAAGGGGGATTTATACGAATGCCCAGTCACGGTTGAGAATGAGAAGGACATGCTGAAGGCTGTCGAGGATGTAAAGAAGGCTGAATGTAATGCGCTTGTCGTATTTTTAGGTAATTTTGGACCTGAGACACCTGAAACGCTGATTGCTTCAAAGTTTGATGGCCCATGTATGTTTGTTGCCGCAGCGGAAGGCGACGGCGATATGATAAATGGACGAGGAGATGCATACTGTGGAATGCTGAACTGCTCATACAATTTAGGTATGCGTCATCTCAATGGATATATTCCAGAGAATCCCGTTGGAACAGCTGATGATATTGCTACACTGATTGAGGAATTCGTTCCTATTGCACGTGCAGTCATTGGAGTAAAGAACCTTAAGATTATTACTTTTGGTCCAAGACCTCAGGACTTCTTTGCATGTAATGCTCCTATTAAAGGCTTGTATGAGCTCGGAGTCGAGATTGAAGAGAATTCAGAGCTTGATCTTCTCGTTTCATTTAAAGCACATGAGAACGATCCTAGAATTAAGGATGTATGTGATGATATGAAAAAGGAAATGGGAGAGGGAGCATACTATGAGGATTTGAATGTGCGCATGGCACAATTCGAGCTTACGCTTCTTGATTGGGCTGAAGAGCATAAAGGTGCAAGAGAGTATGTTGCTTTTGCAAATAAGTGTTGGCCAGCTTTCCCACAGCAGTTTGGATTTGAGCCTTGCTATGTAAATAGTAGACTTTGCAGTAAGGGTATTCCAGTTGCATGTGAGGTTGATATATATGGTGCGCTGTCAGAGTATATCGGCTTATGTATCTCAAATGATGCAGTTACACTTCTTGATATTAATAATACAGTTCCACAGTATATATATGACGAGGATATCAAGGGTAAGTATGATTGCAAGTTGACTGATACATTCATGGGATTCCATTGTGGTAATACTCCGGAGTGTAAGATGTGTGCCGACAGAGCTGTTAAATATCAGCTTATCCAGCATAGATTACTTGAGCCAGCAGGCTCTGACCCTGATTATACAAGGGGTACACTGGAGGGAGATATTGCAGCAAGTGATGTAACATTCTATCGTTTACAGTGCAATAGTGATGGAGAGCTTGTTTCATACATCGCAGAAGGCGAAATACTTGATGTAAAGACCAGATCATTTGGAGGAATTGGAATCTTTGCAATCCCAGAGATGGCACGATTCTATAGACATGTTCTTATTCAAAAGAGGTTCCCTCATCATGGAGCGGTAGCCTTTGGACATTATGGAAAGCTAATATTTGAAGTATTTAAGTATCTTGGAGTAAAAGATATTGGATACAATCAGCCGGCACAGGTAAAATATCCAACAGAAAATCCATTCTAATAGATCATTTTTGGATGAATTCTAAGTAAATACAGAAATATTTTGGGGCACATTTCTATGAAATGTGCCCCTTTTTCGTCGTTTTTTATGAGAACATATATAAAGCATATATGGTGTGATGCAGGAGCAAACAACACAATCACACGACATTTGCAAAATCAAGACTATATTAGTGTCACGAAAGAGAGATATACGAAAAAACGTTCGCAGAAGAATATCCAATGATTCAAAAACGCTAAAACGATAATAAGTATGAAAAATATGACGCAAAAACATAAATAAATGAATAAATAACAGTCGTAATCTTGCAAGCGTTGTTTCGAGCACTCGAAATCTTGCAAACAATTGAGCAAATATGATGAGAAGTATGCGTTCATCTAAATTCGAATGAAAGAGGAACGAATGGCGATGTGCCAATGGTATTAATTGCGAAAAGTAGTTAAAAGTCATAAAATGAATTGGTTGATAGACTAATCTATTGAATGAACTAATGACTAGCCTATTGATGGTCTGTAAATTATATCGACAAAATATGTTGATAAATAACACAAAAAGTATTCATTGAGAATAAAAAGGATAGAGAGAACAGAGAGCTGGAAGAAAATGAGAAAACAGAGTGATTCAATAATTAACGAATTAAATCTAGAATCAGAGCGTAAGAAAGTTAAAAGCAATAAAAATAAGAAAAGAAAGAATGCCTACAAAGGTTCAGAAAACGACAGGAGTCTGTTAAAGAATATATTACTAACACTGGGATGCTATACTGGATGTTTTATTTTCATGGAGATGGTTCTACACATCCTGTGTTCGATTCCAGTTACATTTGCTGGAACAGTCGGAAGAATACTTATGAGCATGGTTCCGGGATTTCTCATCACGATTCTGTCCGGACTTACCAATAACAAGAGACTGAACAAGTGGATTTGTTTCGGTATTTTAGAAGCATTCAGTATCCTCTATCTGGTTACATATTTCACAGATAATTCGTTTACTGTATTCATGAATCTGAAAACATTATTGTCTGGCGCAGAGGATGTAATGACAGACTTCTCTGACAGATTATTCGTCCTTGCTACGCAGGGGTTCCCATGTATTCTTTTCTTCCATGTTCCTGCGATTTTGCATGTGATTTTTGCTGGAAGAGTTATTGATTACAACAAGAAAAAACTTAAACCACAGCTTATTAGCCTGGCATCTGGCGTAGTGGTATATTTTGTTGTAATGCTTATGTACTCACTCATCCCCTCGACCAAGGAAGTATATACGACAACCTATGAATATGATGGCGCGATTAGAAACCTCGGATTTCTTGCAGGTCTTGACTTGGATACAAGATATTCCATATTTGGTAATCCATACGATGATATGGTTGTCCTTAATAATGATGCGCCGAAAGTGGATTATGGAATGTACGAGGATGACGTCCTTGTTGCAGATGCAGGTGACGAGGGAGCGCAGGCACATATGTCTGCCGGCGTAGAGGATGTGCTCGGTGAAGGAGGAAATAGCCAGGAAGACGGTGGGGTAGATGAGACACAAAATGGAACTTCAGATGAAGAAGAGCCTGAAATTGAAGAGCCAAAGGAAGTCGTATATGGCTACAATGTAATGGCAATAGATTATGATTCGCTTATTGATAAGGAAAAAGATAGTACAGCCAAAAATGCACTTTCATTCATCAATAGTCTGGTGCCAGGGCACAAAAATCAGTATACAGGACTTTTCGAAGGCAAAAATCTGATTCTTATAACTGCCGAGGCTTTTTCAAAGGAAGTTATTGATGAAGAAAGAACGCCTACTTTGTATCGACTCGCAAATAAGGGAATTGTTTTCGAGGATTACTACCAGCCAGCGTGGGGCGGATCAACTTCCACAGGAGAGTTTTCAGTACTGATGGGTACGATTCCTGTCGATGGTGTATCAAGTATTAAGAAGACGATTGGACACAATCTGTATTTTACAATTGAAAACAGATTAAATGATATGAATTATTTTACCCGTGGCTATCACAATAATACATACAGTTATTATGGAAGAGATAAGACACATACAAACTTTGGATATGAGAAGTGGATTGGCTACGGAAACGGAATGGAAGAGGGCGTCAAAAAAGTATGGCCCGAAAGTGATCTTGAGATGATGGAATTCACTGTTCCTCAGTACATAGATCAGCAGCCATTCAGTATATATTACATGACGGTATCTGGACACTGCCTCTACAACTGGGGTGGCAATAAGATGTCTGCCAAAAACAAAGAAGCCGTTCAGGATATGGATGCATCAGCTACTATTAAGGCGTATCATGCTGCAAATCTCGAACTCGAATATGCGATGGAATATCTTGTCAATTCGCTTGAGGAGGCTGGAATTGCTGATGACACTGTAATAGTTCTGACTGCAGATCATTATCCATATGGATTATCAGAAAGTACAACCTGGGGAAATGATAAAGATTATCTTGCGGAATTGTATGGCTACAAGGCCAATACGAATCCGACAAGAGATCACAGCGCGCTCATTATCTGGAGCGGATGCCTTGAGGATATGGAACCGATAGTAATTTCTGAACCAACATACAGCCTGGATATCCAGCCTACGCTTCTCAACCTGTTCGGAGTAAAATACGATTCACGACTGATGATAGGAAGGGATGTTTTCTCTGATTTGGAGCCACTTGTAATATGGAATGATTATGACTGGATGACAGACCGTGGATACTATGAAGCTGGAAGTGGAAAGTTCACTCCGTTTGATGAAGAAGACGAGGTGGACAAGGACTATATAACAGAGATTAAGAATATTGTTAAGGGCAAAATGACAGTTTCAAAGGCAGCACTCAGGTGCGACTTCTACGAGAAGGTTCTTGAGGGATGGAGCCTCAGACCAACACAGCAGGAGGATACGAAGGAAGGAACAGGAGCTCAAGAGGAAGTAGATACTCAAGAAAGAGTGGATGTTCAAGAGGAAGCGGATGTTCAGGAGGAAGTGGATGAATAAGAAACCAGTCTTATTGGCAGCGATTCTGCTGTTATCAATGTCTCTACTTGCGTGTTCTTCATCACAGACACAAACGGGTGATGAGAACAAGGCTGTAGGTGCACCTGCGGATGATAATTCGAATGGAGAGAATACCAATGTAGCTGGCAGTTCAGAAGGGACAATAGCTGAGAAGAGTGAGGTTATTTCTATCTCGCCACTGACCGATTATGTGTCTGAAGAAGGTTATGAGAAAGCGGCTGCCTGGAAATCCTGCGATGACACAGCTCTTGCAGCTGTGATGAGAAAAGCAATGCGCGGAGAGAAGGTAGTGATATCCTGCATTGGTGGATCGATAACTCAGGGAACAATATCAAGTGGACAGATTGACGGTGAAGTTCCTTTTAGAAGACCGTATGCAGATATATACCGTGAATGGTGGGAAAGTACATTCCCTGAGGCACAGGTAGAATTCATTAATGCCGGAATAGGAGCAACTGATTCATACATTGGTGTTCACAGAGTGCAGAAGGATGTTCTGGATTATGATCCGGATCTGGTTCTCGTTGAATTCTCAGTTAACGATAGTAATTCAAATGCATCAAAAACAAGCTATGACAATCTTGTGAGAAGGATTCTGAACGCCGATAATAATCCGGCTGTAATGCTCTTGTTTATGGGTCAGACCAACGGTGCCAATGCGCAGGAGCAGCATGTTCTCGTGGGATTTAATTACAACCTACCAATGATTAGTTATGCCAATTATATTAGCTATGCGATGAAGGAAAACCTGTATACAGATAAACAGCTTTCGTCAGATGCGGTTCATCCTTCCGCACTAGGTCATGCAATAACCGGTGAGCTAATCTGGAAATACTTAAATAATGTATATGAAAATATTGATGCTTACAGTGAACCAACCGAGTTTAGTGCAAAGCCGGTGACAAAGGATTTTTATCTTGACAGCGAGATTCTGGGAAATGCAGATATCGAACCAAAAGAGTATGGATCCTTTGAGAAGTCTACTAGATTTTCAGTTTTCCCAAATGACTGGTCAACAGAAAGTGGAGAGGGAAATATTATATTTGAAATTGAGTGCTCAAGGCTTGGAGTTATGTATCTGAAGACAACAGATGGCAAGAGTGGTCAGTTCGAAGTATATGTAGATGGTGAGCTGGCTACAAGTCTAAATGCTGACTTCTCCGGAGGCTGGGGTGACTATGCTGATGCCCAGAGTGTATATTCGGGCGAGAGCGGAGTGCATGTGGTTGAGATAAAAAAAGCCGAGAATTCTGAGAATCAGGGATTCACAATACTCGGACTAATGGTTGCACGATAGAACGAAGATAATAGCAGATAACGAGATAATGAGCCAAGGAAAAATGTCATCACTTGACGAATACTATAATACTTTTAATGAAGATAAGAGACTGTTATCTAGACATGGCAGGATAGAGCTATATATTAGCATGCACTATATCCATAAATGTCTTGAGAAGCTCGCGGAAGAGCTTGGCAAGGAAAAAAAGGATATTCGAATCCTTGACATAGGTGCAGGAACAGGAGCGTATACGATTCCTCTTTCAGAGGAGGGATATGATGTCACTGCTGTTGAGCCGACTCATCCCAATTTGGGAAGACTTAAGAAGAAGGCTCAGAAGGCAAAAGTATACGAAGGAAATGCGCTGAAACTCAGTAGATTCGACGACGATTATTTTGATCTGATAATTATGTTTGGGCCAATGTATCATCTCAAAAATGACGATGATAAGAGGCAGGCAATGCTTCAGGCCAAAAGAGTTTTGTCACCGAATGGATATATGTTTGTCACTTATATCATGAACGAATATGCTGTATTAACATATGCTTTTACAGAGAATCATGCACTTGAATGCATAGAGAACAAAAGCCTTGATGAGAATTTTCACTGCGTAGCTCTCGAGGATGATTTGTATTCATATACAAGGACAGAAGATATGGATGCAATAAATAGAATATGCAGTATGAAAAAAATAATGCGTTTTACGCAGGATGGTCCGGCAAATTATATGCGAAGGACCACGAATGCAATGGACGAGGAAACCTACGAGTTGTACACAAAATATATCCTATCAATATGTGAGCGCGAAGATTTGTTTGGCGCAGCAGGCCATGTTGTGGATGTACTTCAGAAATGAGAATGAAAATATTAATTACTAATGATGATGGAATAAAAGCAAGTGGAATAATCAGACTTGCCGAGGCGGCAAAGAAGTATGGTGAAGTATGGGTTGTTGCGCCTGATGGCCAGAGAAGCGCCGCATCGCACAGCATAACACTCAGAACATATATTGATGCGTTTGAGTATGATTTCCCTGTGGCGGGAGTGCATGCTTATGCAACGACTGGAACGCCTGCGGACTGTGTGAGGATTGGTGTTCGCAATATTGTTCCGGGAGGTCCAGATCTAATTCTTTCCGGAATAAATGACGGCTACAATGCAGGGACAGATGCACAGTATTCGGCGACGATTGGGGCTGCTATGGAAGGAGTCTTTCAAGGAATTCCGGCAATAGCGCTGTCGGAAGGCTTTGGGGATGAATATCAGGTGACAGATGATTGCCTTGACGATGCACTTGAAAAGGCGATTGCTTACAGAACAAACGCGAAGGTCTCTGAAATGGAGATTGTCAATGTGAATTTTCCGCAGTGTAAGCCCGAGGATGTGAAGGGCATTCTGCTTGATAGAATCAATTCAAGAGAAAGTGTTTTTGTCGACAGCTACAATGAGACTCCAATAGATGGAGGAATAAGATATATGGTAGAAGGTGCATTTGTCGGAGAAGCTGAAGAAGGAACGGACCTTCGTGCACTGTATGATAATTACATCTCGATTGGAATTATAAGAAATATAGGTAGATGATAGCTTCTGATCCGAGAAGTAGCTTATAAATTACGATATAAAAAAGGTTTGATTCATATTGATATTGGATAAGCCAATACTGGTAAAGCAATGTATAAGGTTGGAGTTATAGCAGATATTCATGGAAATATAGAGGCGCTTGAGGCGGTTCTTTCATATATGGAAGAAGCAGGATGTGATGAGTATCTGTTGCTTGGAGATTATATCTCTGATGCAGCTTCACCGCGTGAAACCATGGATAGGCTATATAAATTGATGGATGCATACCCCTGCACCGCTTTACGCGGAAACAGGGAGGAATATATGCTCTCGCAGAAAAGAGTCAGAGAAGGCAGGGAAATAGGACCTGTCTGGATACCTGGTTCTGGCAGCGGGAGCCTTCTTTATACATATGAGAGATTAAATCAGCGGGATTTTGCTTTTTTTGACAGCCTCCCCATAACCTTTCTGTATGAGAGCCGCGTGGAAGGACTACCCAGGATTAGATGCTGCCACGGTTCACCGGACAATGCAAGGCATCTTCTTCAGATAGGGGCACAGGACACCTGCGATGAGCTGGAGAGAGCCGATGCGGATTATCTTATTGCAGCCCACACTCACATTCAGGGCTCATTTTCCCGAAATGGCAAATTATATATGAATACCGGATCGCTTGGGCTTGCGATCGACGCACCAGGATACGCTCATGCGATTATTTTGTCGTGCAATACAGGGGACGAAGTAAAAAAACGCTGGGAGCCCGAGTTCCTTGAGATTCCATATGATGTGAACAAGGCGATATCCAAAATGTTTACAACTGGCTTTTACGATATGGCACCATGGTTTGTAAATAATAATATTCACACTCTAAGGACAGGGATAGATGTGACGCCAATCCTGGTAGAAAGCGCCAAAAAATTAAAGATTGAGGCGGAGGGGGAAGACAATTGGCCGGACATTGCTGAGATGTACTATGAGAAGGCAGCAGGAGAACTGGGAATGCCAAACTATGCTGAGGTTGTGGTAACAGCAGATGCCGCAGAGGCAAGAAGTCGGGCACAGAAAAAACTTCCTGTGATTGGTGTTTGCATAGCTGGAAATTATTCAGATTTTGACGGAGTATCATATGTCACAGATGACATGGATGTTTCAGATGATTATAAGAGGCTGGTGCTCGCAAGATGCTATAGTTTTCCGTACACGATAGCGGAGACGCCCAGAACAATTATTCGCGAGACTGTTCCGGAGGATCTTGATGAGTTTATCCCGATATATGAAGATGAGTATGTCAGACAATTCGTGGAACCGCTGTATTCGTACGATGAGGAGAAGGCTTATCTGGAAGACTACAGAAAAAATGTTTATTCTTTTTTTGAATATGGAATGTGGTCTGTGCTGGATAAAAAGAGTGGGAAGATTATAGGAAGAGCGGGCCTTGAGCCGAAGGGGGAGTACGCCGAGCTTGGGTATGTGCTGGATTCAGACTACAGAGGCAGGGGTATCGCCTATGAAGTGTGCAGCGCGATAATGGATTATGCGAGAAGAGAGCTCGCAGGTCTTGAAATAAGTGCCAGAGTGGATAAAGAGAATTATCGTTCGCTTAAGCTCTTGAATAAGTTAAATGAAACGCTGGAAGCGGATAGAAAAATACGCGTTGAATATACGCAAAAAAAGGAATCATAATGAGATTATATAATTCGAATGAGATGGCGCGAATAGGGTGCCACGGCTGTGAGGGCTGCTCAAAATGCTGCAAGAATATGGGACAGTCGATAGTGCTGAATCCATATGATATCTACAATCTTTCGAACAATATGGGACTGAGTTTTGAAGAACTGCTATGTGGTCCGGTAGAACTTACCAGCGAAGCGGGAATTGTGCAGCCGTGCATAAAGATGATTGACTCAGCTGAAGGGTCGAAGTGCGGATTTCTGGATTCAAACGGGAGATGTTCCATTCACAGCTTCAGACCGGGTATCTGTAGGCTGTTTCCTCTCGGGCGAGACTACTCAGATGGAAATATTCGATATTTTATTCTGGAAGATGAGTGCCCGGCCGGCTCGAAGACAAAAGAGAAAATTGGTGCCTGGCTTGGTTTTTCATCAGATAGTGAGCTTAGAAAATACGAAGAATTTTTGGGTAAATGGCATTCGTATATCTCAGATAAAAGAAAAGAAATATATGCTGCAGGTGAGGGAGCACAGGCTAAGGCCAAGGAGATAGGAGCGATGCTGCTGAACAGGTTCTATATTCCGGCGTATGAATGTGAGGATTTTTATTTGGAAATATATAGGAGAATGGAATTGTAGGACGTAAACGAATCATCACTATATAGGTCTTTTTGACGGTCTTATTGACATAAATAAGAAAGCGAAGTATTCTATAAACAAAACCAATGGATACAAAACGTTCGGGTGGTTGTATCTAGAGAACTAGATAAAAAAGAATATATTTGGCTCACGGCATTAACTAGTGATCTAACGATGGAAGATGCAAAAGCAATAATAATTGAAGCATCCAGATTATCTGATAAAGATGATATGGAATTTTCAGAATCGGTATTACAAGTTGTACTTTCTAAGAATCCTACGGCCTTTGCTAAAGTTAAGGAGGTGCCCGAAGTGTGTGAAGCATTATCTAAACTAATGAAACCAGAGATGGACGAACTCAAAGAGAAACTAAATGAAACAGAGGCAGCTCTTGCTTCTGAAAGAGAAAAAAATCAGGCAGCTGAAAATCGAATAAAGGAACTTGAAGCGAAGCTGGCGCTGGAAAGAGATTATTGAACACTATAGAGAAAGGAGATATGACTGGAGTATGTACTCTGATTGCATATCCATCATTAGGATCGAGTCCATTGTGACCTTCTGAACCAAACCCTGTTAAACCTTCTTTCATGATATGTTCATAGATATGTTCTTCATATCCGAATGCATATCCTGCCGTGTAATCATATGGATAAAGATTGAAAATTTCACTATAGGAAGCAGTGAGGCCAGTAGGATAATCATTCGATGTATAATCACTATTTCTTGTTCCAATAGGAATAGTTACTGTTTTATTTGCTACTGCAAAAGCTGTTTTTTCGCTTAACACATATTCTGGCATTGTCATTCCGATTTTTCCAAAGCCATATGTATAGTTTTCGTTTTTTCCGGCAGGAGTGTTACCATATGTTACTCCATTAATAACAGCACCTGTTACGTGCGTATCATCCAGAAATTTAAGAACTTTTCCATTATCATTTATTTCAACTAAATCATTCCATGATTGAGTATTTAAACCTATTTGATTTGCAAAAGAAACTTTATCATTTCCTATTCTATTGTTGATAGCATTCTGAGCATCCGAAAGGCTGCCATAAGTACCTAGTGAAACAGAAGAATTAGAAATTTGCGGCGCCCACATTACATGCGATACATCGGAAAATGAAAGACTACCTTTGTCTATAGGAGAGCCATTTATGGCTGTAATCCCACTTCCATAATTTATTACAGAAGCAGTTACATTTGTATTGGCTAAATCTTTCTTTGTGTATTCTATTTTATGCCCAGGGAAAACTGCATTTTCAACAAGCATACTATCAATTACACGGATATCTAAATCACATATAGCTTGGTAATATGCTTCTGCGGAATATTCGAATTCTTGAGTAATTGTATGATTTGCATATGTAGGTCCATCATCTACCTGATGTGTATGAGGAGTTGAAAGCGTACAACCTCCAATTCCGCCACAAGAGCCTCCGTACTCTTCAGTACGTGTTTTTCTTCCCGACTCATATTTAGCAGAATATGTAATAGAAAACTTATAAATATTCTTCGCAGTAATGTATGGGACATCTCCTTCGCCCATGAAAAGACCAAGATCTCCAGTCCATGATGATGCTCTTACGTTGTTCTGCACTTTTTCATTGGAAGGAATAGCCTTTGAAATATCAAAGATAGTAGAAGAGTGCATAGTTTCATAAAAAGGTCTCGGTGGATCAGCTATATTATTAACAGGAGCATCTGGTATAAAAGTAGGTGTTGGAGGTTTTGGACCACCATTACGTACAACAGAACAAATACCTAGCATACCATAACTGTGATAGTCACTTTCCTTATTAAAACATCCAACAGCTTTATCTAAGTACATAGTCTTAACAAGACCGCCAAAAGCATATCCTCCGGTACCTCTTTTAACTGTAAAAAATGGTATAACTTTCCCGTTCATATCAATCATCCATGGTCCTGGATTTTTTGTGTAAACTGCGGGAAGCTTCATTTTAGATGAGATATTGTTACTCCTAAAGTATTCGTCCAGATTGTTTGGCGTACCAGTAATCCAGTTAGTAGCTTCAACATATGCCTCGATGCCAGACTTTGCAGCATCAATATACTTCCCATAGCTGTCGTTAAAAGCTTTCTTTCTATCAGTTACGGAGGCAATTTTAGAACCGGCCGAAGAAGATTGATACCATTTCCATAAGTCCATCTTTCTGTTATACCAAGTGCTGTCAACAGCAATAGTGTAGCCATACTTAACGCATACAACCATCTCAATCA
>JAGHUF010000049.1 GCA_018064935.1 Candidatus Merdinaster equi
TTTTTTTATGTCAATAAACATTTGGAGGAAGAGAATGAATACGAGACAGCTTCAGTATGTAATCACTGTTGCAGAGGAGAGAAGTTTTTCAGCCGCAGCGGAAAAATTAATGATTTCGCAACCTTCATTAAGTCAATATATTCAGAAACTAGAGGATGAACTGGGCAGCCCGCTTTTTGAGAGAAGCGTTCCAATCAAGCTAACTTATGCGGGAGAACTATATGTGAATATGGCGCGTAATGTACTGGCACAGGAGACGGAACTGCAAGAAAAAATAGCCGGTATGGAAAATGGAAAGGTAGGGGTGCTGAAGGTTGGAGCAGGTTATTTGAACAGTGTGACACTTCTGCCTAGACTGATAGCAGAGTTTAGAAAGCATTATCCAAATGTTCAGGTTGAAGTGTTTGAGGATACGGAATCAGAATTGAAATCTATTGCCGATGAAGGAAAACTTGACTTGATTTTAGCTACAAGCCACTTTTCTGTTGCCGCATATGAGATGGTTGAATTATATAAGGAACCATTCCTGCTGGCTGTACCAGCCAGGTATGGAGAGATTGAAAGTGAAAAAAGCCTAATAGAAATGGCCGAAGGGTGTATATACGCAAAGCAACTGGATGGCATGGATTTTGTGCGACTTCCACAGGGGACACTTATCAGGGAATTGACTGATAGTATCTTTGCAAATAATCATGTTAAACCGGGTGAAGTAGTAGAATGCAAAACAGCAATGTCATCTTATGCGATGGCAAAGGCAGGTGTGGGAATATGCATGGTTCCAGTATCGGTCTGTAAGTCGGATTATGGTCAACAACTACATTATTATGAACTTAAGGAACAGATAAGACAGAGGCATATAGCCCTCTACTATAAAAAGTCAAACTTTCTTGGAAAATTCGCAAAGGATTTTATTGATATCAGTAAGAAACTGTTTGAAAAGCAATAACAAACTCGGCACTATAACTAAATACCTATAATAAGTATAAGCATATTTGTATTAGCATTTCGTACGATGACATGATAGCATCATATCAACACAAATACATCGCGAAAGAATAAACAAAGGAGTTTATGTGACAATCACATAAACTCTTTTTTTTTCGTAAAGGTGAGGCATAAGGAGGAGAAGATTATGAAAAAAAGAAGAGTGATATCAACCTTGCTTGCTGGTGTAATGGCAGCAGCACTTATGACTGGATGTGGAGATGCCGCACAGACAGGTGGCGCTGGAACTGATACAGCTGTAATTAAAATCGGATCAGTTCATCCACTTACTGGTTCCTATGCATATGAGGCTCAGTCAATTATTAATGCGCAGAAGCTGGCTGTTGAGGAGATTAATGCTGCAGGTGGAATTAAGTCCATGGGCGGCGCGAAGTTAGAGCTTGTGACAGGTGATTCTCAGGCGAGCGCTGATACTGGTGCATCCGAGACAGAACGTCTGATAGCTGAAGGCTGCTCAATTGTTACAGGAACATTCCAGTCTGGAGTAACACTTACCTGTATGCAGAAAGCAGAACAGAATGAAGTTCCTTTCCTGGTAACAGTAAGTAATAACGTAGCAATGTTTGAGAATGGCTTTGAATGGTGCTTCAGAATTCAGCCAAATGCGAATGTATTTGCTGAAGACTTTATTCAGTATATTTCAGAAGTAAAAACAGATGATATCAAAACAGCAGTACTTATCCATGAGGATTCGCTGACAGGAACTGATTCAGGAGATATTATTTCTGCCAACATGGGCGCAACTGGAATCGAGCTTCTCGACAGAATTACATATTCTGCTAGCACATCAACACTTAGTACTGAGGTAACTAAGATTGCAGAGCTCAAGCCAGACCTTCTGATTGCAATTGGTTATTTTGCTGATACTTCACTTCTTGTTAAGGAGTTAAACGAAAGAGGAGTTACCTTCAAGATGGTTTGTGGTGTTGCAAACGGTGGAATATCTGATAGCAAATTTGTTGCCGACTTTGGCGAGAGTGTAGAGAACTTCCTTGATTTGAACTACAGATTCAATCCAAACAGTGATAAGACACAGTCACTTCTTGAATCATACAAAACAAAGTTTGGCGATGATATGTCAGTACATGCTGTATGGGGTTATGAGAGCATTTATGTAATTGCAGATGCTTTGGAGAGAGCTGAGTCTTCTTCACCAGCAGCATTAAGAGATGCACTTAAGACAACTAATATTGAAGATCATGTACTTGCTCAGCCAGGAGCAATCACCTTTGATGAAAAGGGTGAGAATGTGAATGCAGCAGGTGTTCTGGTACAGATTCAGAATGGTAAGCATGTAGTTGTATATCCTGAACAGTTTGCAGAGGCAGAATTGATTGTAGGTAAGTAGTAGAAAACACTAAGTTCCCTTGCCAAAAACGGGAGGGAGTAGAGTGGAGGTAATGAGTATGAATGCATTTTTACAAGCGTCCATAGATGGCATTTTAATGGGAGGCGTATATGCGCTGGCAGCGCTCGGAATATCACTGATATTCGGTGTTATGAAGATTACGAACTTTGCACATGGTGCTTTGATTACGGTAGGTATGTATGTGGCCTATGAGGTCTGCACCCTGCTGAATATTACCCCATATATTGCGCTCCCTATCGTAATGGTAGTGATGTTTATCATTGGATATTTTATTCAAAAGATATGTTTGAACCCTTTGATGGGAGTGGCTGGTCATAACCAGCTGCTCCTTACACAGGGACTGGCAATTATTCTTGAGAACCTTATCCTTGTTATTTTCTCAGCTGGCTATAAGTCAGTGTCGGTTCCTGGATTTGATACAGCAATTAAATTGGGTGATATCACAATAAATAAGCCCAAGCTGGTAGCTTTCATTTTTGTAACAGTAATCACAATTGGTATTTATGTGATTCTCAATAAGACTGATCTGGGTAAGGCAATTCGAGCAACCTCAGTTCAGCCAGAAGGAGCAACTTTAATGGGTATTGTTGTTCCCAGAATTAACCAGATCGCATTTGGTCTTGGTATTGTATGTGCCGGTGTAGCAGGTGCACTTCTCACTCCGACACAGTATATTTTCCCAACCAGTGGTAATACATATTCGCTCAAGTGTTTTGTAATCGCTGTGTTTGGTGGCCTGGGAAATATCTGGGGTGCCATAGTAGCCGGATTAATCATCGGTGCAGTTGAATCTTTTTCAGCATTATATCTGGGAGGTTCATGGAGCGAACTGGTTGTATATTTGATATTCATATTGACATTGATAATTAAGCCTACCGGCTTACTTGGAAAGAAGGCGAGATAGTATGCAGACAGAAAAAAACAATACTCCAAACTTTCTTGGAAACTTCCTGAAAAAAGCAACCTCCTCAACAAGTAACGGTAAGTTAAATATACCTCAGCTTATTGTAATAGGAGTCGCTTGTTTGGCAGTGCTTTTAGCACCTACGTATTTAAGTAATTATCGACTCAACCTTGTTATCACAATTCTTACTTCAGCCTTTTTTGCACAGTGCTGGAATCTGATGAGTGGTTATACCGGACAGTTTTCTTTTGGACATGCAGCCTTTTTTGGATTAGGCGCATATACATCGAGCATCCTGTATGTAGACTTCGGAGTGAATCCATGGATAGGACTTGTCTGTGGAATGGCTGTAGCTGGTATAGTGGCTGCAATTATTGGATACCTGTCATTCCACTACAACCTGAAGGGTGATTATTTTGCACTTGCGACAATGGCTTTTTGCGAGATATTCAGAGTAATCTTCAAAAACACAGATTTCCTTCATGGTGCGAGTGGTGTTTCAATCAAATTTTCAAAAGATATCGGTCTTATGCAGTTTGGTTCAAAAGCTGGATTTATGTATGCAGCATTTGTTCTTTTAGCACTTCTCACTTTTGGAATGTATAAGATCAGAAGAACCAAGATGGGACTTTACTTTGTGGCAATTCGTGAAAACGAGGATGCAGCAAAGGCACTCGGAATTAATGCTTTCAAGTATAAGATGATTGCACTTATCGCATCAGCAATGTTCTCAGCTGTTGCAGGAACCTTCTATGCACAGTACTACCTGTATATCGATCCAAATATCTGCTTTGAGAGTGCGGTTTCTGTGTCATCTATTACACCTTGCATCATCGGAGGTGTTGGTACAGTATTTGGTCCAATCATCGGAGCAGCTATTCTTGAACCAATATCTGAATTCACCAACGCAGCTCTATCTAATTTCGTTGGTTTGAATATGGTCGTATACGGTCTGATTCTTGTTGTAGTAATCATGGTAATGCCCAAAGGTCTTATTGGATTAGTTCAGGATCTTAAGGTGAAATTCATGAAGAAAAAGAAGGATAAGAAATCCAAGTCACCTGTAGAAGCGGAGGGGTAAAAGATGGGTATTTTATTGAAGGCTTCAAAGGTAACAAAAAAATTCGCCGGCTTAACAGCTGTTAATTCGGTGGATCTTGAAATAAATGAGGGAGAGATTATTGGTCTTATCGGTCCTAATGGTGCAGGAAAGACAACGTTCTTCAACTCAATAACCGGTTTCTATCCGGCTACATATGGTTCAGTTACCTTTGATGGAAATGATATTACACATAGGACTACATATCAGAACTGTAAGGCGGGAATGGCAAGGACATTCCAGATTGTACAGCCGTTCGGTCAGCTTACAGCTCTTGAGAATGTAATGGTAGGTGCTTTCAACAGACTTGAGTCATACTCTGAAGCTGAAAAGATTGCAAGAGAGATGATTATCTTTGTTGGAATGGAAGATAAGATGCACGCGATTGTTGCAGATCTTACGATTGGTGATCAGCGAAAGCTTGAGATGGCAAGGGCATTGGCTACGAAACCTAAGCTTCTTCTTTTGGATGAGGTTATGGCAGGGCTGACACCAACTGAGATTGAAGAAACGGTGGAGCTGGTATTAAAGATCAGGGATTCGGGAGTAACCATTCTCATGATTGAGCATATTATGGCTGCACTTATGAAATTGTCAGACAGAGTAATAGTACTCGATCATGGAACGCTAATAGCTGAGGGAACACCCTCAGAGATTACCCAGAATGAGCGCGTAATTGAATCATATCTTGGTTCAGCGTATAAAAAGCAGGATTAAGTTGATTATTGGCTAGTTAGGAGTGACAAAATGACGGATACACAGGCGCTTAAATATGCAATTGGTGAACAGGCTGATTTCATAGAAAAGTTAGATTATTCCGAACTTAATGACCGCACAATTTTTCAGGCTAAGCTGATACTGTTAGACTCACTTGGATGTATGGCTGTTGGTAATAGTCAGTATAGTGAAGAGCGGTTTCCGGAAGGTAAATATCTTCTCGTAGGAGGGAAGAGGACTGACAAGCTTGAATCAGCATTTATGAATGGTTCGGCGATGGTCAAAAATGAGCTTGATGAAGGCAACCAATTTGCATTTGGACATCCGGCATGTCACATACTGCCTGCACTGATTGCAGAAGAACAGGAAGTAAAGGCTTCTGGTAAACAGTTCATCTCTGCGATGGTAGCTGCATATGAAACCTCATGCAGGTGGGGATGCAGTGCGAAGACAAGACCTGAAATGCATGTGCATGGAACTATGCAGACAATGGGTGGAGCTGCTGCTGTATGTAAGCTTCATGGAGAGGAAAAGAAGAATATAGAATCGGCAATTGTGCTTGCCAATTCGCTTCCTCAGTCAACCAGCTGGAGTAGTGCTTTTCACGGAGATCAGCTTAGAAATGCATATATTGGAATGTGTGCACAGGTCGGATTGCAGACTAGAGGTATGCTTCAGGCAGGTATTGAGAGTAGCGTAGAAACTCTGGTTCATCTGTGGGAACAAGTTCTTGGAGGAAGCATTAATCCAGTAGGATTAACCGAGAATCTTGGGCAGACTTTCTATATGGATACAAATTATTTCAAAGTACATGCTGCATGTCGTTATACGCATAGCTTTGTGGATATATTGAAAGAATTCATGAGCAAAGGGCTTGATAGAAAAGATATTGAGCGAATCGAAATAGGAACATATAAGGCAGCGTCTAAGCTTTCAGGTAAAGATGCGAGAAATAGCTTTGCAATGAGATTTTCAATTCCGATGGCTTCAGCGATTTGTCTGAAATACGGCAATCTCGATATGAGCGCTGTCTCAGAAGAACATGTTTCTGATGAAGAGGTAAAGGCCCTGGCACAAAAGATTTTTGTATATGAAAACGAAGAATATACAAAACTGCTCCCAGAGATTAGAAGAAATAAAATTACTGTCTTCACAACTGGAGGACAGATATTTGAAAAAGATGCATCAGTGACGAAAGGTGATTATCTTGATCCCTTTTCTGAAGAGGAAATAATAGAGAAATTCAATAATCTGACAGAAGGCATCTGGGATAAGCAAAGAAGAGATGCGATTGTTGAGAGTGTTTTCCGGTTGGAAAGCTTAGAGAATCTGGATGAGTTGTTTGGATTACTTGAAAAATGAAATGAAGATTTGAACTCGTAAAAAGGAGGAGGACAGTATGCTGGAAATCAAGGATTTATATGTTAATTACGGAAACCTGCAGATTATTCAGGGTGTGTCCATGGCAATTAAAGATGGAGAGATGATATCACTTGTTGGAAGTAACGGTGCTGGAAAGACAACACTGCTAAAGGCGATATCTGGTCTCAAAAGTGTAAATAGCGGCAGCATCATATTTGATGGAGTGGAACTTACTAAACTTACTGCGGCACAGATTGTTGAAAATGGTGTGGTTCAGGTTCCGGAAGGAAGAAAACTGTTCCCAGATATGACTGTTCAGGAGAATCTCGAACTTGGCGCTTATCTGAAAGGACCAAAGTCAAAGAGAAAAGACACACTGGAGTATGTATATACGATGCTTCCTGATCTTCTTGTAAAAGCTAAGCAGCCAGCTGGTTCGCTTTCTGGTGGTCAGCAACAGATGGTGGCTATCGGAAGAGGACTTATGACATGCCCGAAGCTTATGATTTTTGATGAGCCTTCAATAGGCTTGTCTCCTCTTTTGACTGATATCATGTTTGACATTATTGCGAAGGTTAAAGATAGTGGCGTAACTATTATGCTGGTTGAGCAGAATGTTCAGAATGCGCTTAAGCTTGCGGACAGAGGATATGTGCTTGAACAGGGCAAGATATCCATGGAAGGAATGGCGGCAGATCTTCTGCAGAATGAGGATCTTAAGAAGGCATATCTTGGAATGTAAATAGAGTTTTTGGATTGTGACCAGCATAGATAATATTTGGCTAAATGTATGAGACTGGAGGATGAACAAATGGGCGATATGTTGATTAAGAATGGAAACGTAGTATTTGAGGAAGATACTTATCCAGCAGATATTCTTGTGCGCGATGGTAAGATAGCAGCTTTCTATCAGCCTGGTACAGCACCAGAGAGTTCAGCTGAGATTCTTGACATAAAAGGTTTGTATGTGATGCCAGGGTCAATTGATCCTCATACCCATTGGGGAATATATAAGGATTACAAGGAAGATGTAGTAGAAGATTCCAAGAGAGCGGTAATCGGAGGACTCACTACAGTTCTTCAGTTCCATAGACATAATTACGATTATTTTGATACAGTTCCGGACAATATCAAGTTCTGTGATGAACATTCGATGGTTGATTATACATTCTCTCTTGGACTTGTGAAAAAAGCACAGGTTGCTGATATAGAGAGATATATGAAAGAACTGCATGTCACTTCTTTCAAATTCTATTTGGATAAGACAAACAGACTGGAAGAGCATTACGGATTAACACCAGGAACAGGACTTCTTGGTAATAAAAGAGAAGTCATGGATATTCTTAAGAAACTCAAGGAACTTGATGAGAATGCAGTATTGTGCCTCCACTGCGAGGATACTGAAATATTCTACCCAGAGCAAAGACTTACTTTTGACAACCCTGAGATGGATCAGCATTCGCTCCATGCATATTCAGCTGCAAGACCTGATTTTGGAGAGGCCAGCGCAGTACTTAGTGTTTTGTGGGTGAACAACGTGGTTGATGGCAACATCTACATTGTTCATAACAGTGCAGGTGATGATGTCAGACTTGCAAGACAGTTAAAGCCGTTATTAAAAGGCAAGGTTGGACTTGAAACCTGTCCACATTATCTTGTTCTGGATGAAAATTGCGAAGCAGGATTAAATGCAACTGTCGTTCCTCCTATTCGTACATCAGCTGATTCTGAGGAATTGTGGAAGGGAATAGAGGATGGAACAGTAACATCTATGGGAACAGATAACTGCCCATGCGACATGGCCCATAAATATAAAAAGGGAGATGATGTAGAACACGTTATTCCAGGTTTTCCTGGTGCAGGAGTCATCCTTCCGACACTCATTAGTGAAGGCTATCACAAGAGGGGTATTTCACTTAGTCAGCTGTCAAAGGTTAACAGCATTAATTCAGCCAGAAAATTTGGATTAAAGACAAAAGGTGAAATGAAGGTTGGCTTTGATGCTGACTTCGCAATCATGGATCTTGAGTGGGAGAGAACTATTGATAAGAGTCTGTTTGGACACTGTGATTTCTCAATTTATGATGGAATGACCTTCAAAGGATGGCCAAGATATACCATGGTGCGAGGCAAGATAGTTCAGAAGGATGGAGAGATAGTATCTGAACCAACTGGTAAGTTTATCCCTAGATAGTTGTGGGAAACTCCATGTTATAAGATGTGACGCATTTATGTAGAGACAGATAATCAAAGGCATCGTGCTTAGTAAGGAGGATTTGATTATGGAAGAGAAGCATTGTTGGGATGATTTGTTAACTGATATAGATAGAATAGTCATTGAAAAAGGTGGATATGGTCAGCCTCGTGGATTCGGCAAAAAACCACTCCTTCTGATTATTGACTGCCAGCCTAATTATGTTGGCGCGGACAAACCAATCGAGCAGCAGCTTGATGAGTGGCCTTCAGGTGGAGGAGCTGGTGCATGGGCGTCTGTTCGCAGAATTATCTCACTCAGAGATGTTGCCAGAGAATGTGGAATACCGATCATGTACACTAAGAATGTTCAGCGTCAGACACTTGCATTTGATGGCTTTTCAGCAAAGACAAAGAGAGATCAGACTAAATATATGGATGGCAATCCTGCAAGTGATCTTATTCCGGAACTGGCTCCACTTCCAAATGAGCTGGTAATTCCCAAGGCATATGCAAGTGTGTTCTATGGAACACCATTTGAAAGCTATTTAGTTAAGCTTGGCATAGATACAATTATTATTTGCGGTAATTCAAGTAGTGGCTGCTGTAGAGCAACAGCTGTCGATGCAGTTACAAGAAGCTATAACTTAGGGTATGTAGAGGATTGTATTACTGACAGAATTGAGGCATCACACAAAATCGCAATGCTGGATATATGGATGAAGTATGGAGACGTAATTAAGAGCGATTTTGTTAAGGAATATTTCTACTCTCTGAAGAAAGAAAAAGAGACCATGTAGGGAGGAACAGTCATGAGTGACATGCTTATAAAAAATGGAACTGTTGTATTTGAAACAGACGTAAAAGAGGCAGATATCTATATAAAGGATGAGAAGATTGCTGCAATATACGAGCCTGGAGAGGCACCGGATATGGATTGCGATGTGCTTGATGCAACAGGACTTGTTGTTATGCCAGGAGCAATTGATCCTCATCAGCATTTGGGATTGTATAACAGTTTTGAAGAATCATACAGATATAGTACAGCCAGAGACGTAATCGGAGGGCTTACTACAATTGTCGAATACCACAGAGGAAAGGGCAATTATTTCGAGACAGTGGCTAATGAAATAGAGATTGGTGAGGCGAACTCGCTTGTGGATTTTGGCATTTCACTTGGTCTGTGTGCCAAAAAGCACATGGAAGAGCTAGAGGACTATGTTGCAAAGCTCGGAATCACCTCATTCAAATTCTTCTTCGACAAGCAGGATATTGCTCATACTTTCTATGGGATATCACAGGAAGAGGCGCTCAAGCTTGATAAGGCTGATTTGTACTATATCATAAAAAAGCTTCATGAAATTGATCCAAAGCTTCTCCTGTGTATTCACTGCGAGGATCCAGACATGTTCAGGGCCTTCCTTAAGGAGCAGCAGGAGCTTCATCCCGATTCGACAGGAATAGAGGAGTGGGATGCGGGAAGACCGGATTTTGTTGAATCCAACTGCGTAGCAGGAGCAATGCTGATTAATGCAGAACTCAAGGGCAATATATACATTGTTCACACTTCTGCGAAAAAGAGCCTCGATGTATATAAAGCGCTTTCTTCAAATATTGATTGCGGCAGCGTAACAATTGAGACATGTCCTCAGTATTTGATGCTTGATAAAACTATTGGAATGGATGCGAAAGTTAATCCGGCTCTCCATTCAAAAGAAGATAATGAAGCATTATGGGAAGGTATCAGAGAGGGCATAGTTAAGACAATTGGTACGGACAATGTGCCAGTTACACGCGAACAGAAGTATACCAGAAATGGTAAACATGCCGATAATTTGTGGGATGTATGGGTTGGATTCTCTGGACAGGGAATCGCAATGCCATCGCTTATAAGTGAGGGACATATAAAAAGAGGTATCCCCCTTACTACTATTGCGCAGGTACTTTCCACTAATACAGCTAAGGTATTCAATCTTCCAAGTAAGGGTTCAATTAGGGTTGGTAAGGATGCGGATCTTGCACTTATCGATTTGAATTGGGAAAGAACCATTACTCCTGAATTGTATGGATGTTCTGATTTCTCAATCTATGACGGAATGACCTTCAAGGGATGGCCAAGATACACGATAGGACGAGGAGAGATACTTCAGAAAGATGGAGTTATCGTAGCAAAACCCGGAAGAGGAAAATATCTTAAGAGATCAATCTAATGGAGGATGAGGCATGAAGGTTAAAGTATTAGGAATTCAGCCAGGGACAGTGACACCTGGAATGACTAATGAAGAGTATGTGGATCGCCAGATTGAATATATGGAAGAACTGGTTGAAAAAGAGAATCCCTATCTTGTTGCTTTTCCAGAGATGATGACGGGAATCTATTTCGGTATGGTCCGTGAGAAAAAATGGTTTTCCTGTGCTGAGGATTTTCTGACAGGACCAACTACTACCAGGATGCTTGCAGAGGCAAAGAAACTAAACATCCACATCGCTTACTCTCTTTTTGAAAAAGCTTTTGAAGATGGCAAGGAAGTATATTACAACACTATGGGACTTGTGTCTCCTGTGAGAGGTGTTGTTGGTAAGTATCGTAAGATACATATTCCAGGAGGGGATCTTAGATATAATCCTGTCTATGAAAAATACTATTTCAACTCAGGAAATATCCTTCCAGTTTTTGAACTCGATAACGGAATAAAGGTTGCAATGGTAATTTGCTATGACAGATCATTTCCTGAGGTATGGAGAAGCTATTACCTTCAGGGTGCGCAGATTATTATCACTGCTACATGCACTATGGGACTTAGAAGTGATATGTTCATTACCGAACTTCAGACCAGAGCGCTTGAGTCGCACTCATTTGTCATTGCACTTAACAGGGCTGGAGATGAGCAGGTTGAAGGGGAACCCGAACCAAGACATCATTTTGGAAAAAGCTTCATAGCTAATCCGCTTGGAAATATCATTGTGACACCGCTTGGCGATGAGGGGTGGACCTATGTTGCATCAGAATTGGATATGGATGAGGTTGTTTATGCCAGAGGAAGACTTAACTGGCAAAGAGACAGACATCCGGAAGTATATGGAATGGTTTCTGATGACAATTATGCTCCCAAGGGATTGATTTTTGAGAAAGGCTTTTAGGCCTTATTACTAGAAGTGAGGTGGTTTCGTTGGCTAAACTAAAAGAAACCAAATACCTAAAATACATAATTAATCTTGTTATTGCAGCGGTGATTTTGCTGGCCATAGTCTATATGCCATTTGATATTGGGCTGGGGAAAGAAGCAGTTAATTATCTTGCAATACTTGCAGCAATGGTATTCATGCTGATATCCGGAGTGTTCGACGAACACGTGGTTATCCTTGCAACGCTGGCGATGTGCGTGTTGCTAAAGGTGGCGTCATTCAGTACGATTTTCTCTGCCTATTCCGGAACAACGATGTGGATGGTACTTAGTATTCTTCCTATTACAGTTGTGATACAAAAAAGCGGACTCATGAATCGAATAGCGCTGCTCTTATTGAAACTCTTCCCTGCTTCATATAAGTGGCAGCTGTTTTCGCTGGCGTTGTCTTCGATGGTAGTTAGTCCATTGATTCCGAGTACAACAGCTAAATCGTCGCTACTCGCATCACTCACAGCTTCAGTGGCTGAGAAGATGAAGCTGGAGAAACAGAGTAAACCATTTACAGCTATTTTCCTGGCAGTTTTTATAAATGGTCCTTCCATGGGGCATATATTCCTGAGTGGGTCTGTGCAGGCGCTTCTGGTTGTGGGAATGATGCCGGAAGATATGGCAGTTAATTTCTCATGGATTGGATGGCTGGCAGCTGCATCAGTATGGGCTGTAGTAGGATTCATACTTATATATGTTCTGCTCCTGTTATTGTATAAACCGGAAAAACCAGTGAGTCTTAGCAAAGAAGAAATTGACCAGATGCTTAGAGATCAAGGTAAGATGACTGGAACAGAGAAGCTTACATCGGTTTTGATGATTCTTACTCTGGCAGGGTGGATTACCAAGAGTTTCACCGGAATTCCAGAATGCGTTTTTGCAATAGTAACCTATGCAGTGCTATTTACTGTAGGTGCAATAACAAAACAGGAATTCAGGTCAAAGGTGCCATGGGATGTGTGGATATATGTTGGCGGAATCGTATGTGTGGCCAATCTGTTCACGACACTTGGAATAGATTCCTGGTTGGCAGGTGTGATGGAACCACTTGTAAGAATCCTTACATGCAATGAATTCGTGTATATAGCAGCGCTGGTTATCATTGTATATGTGTCCAGAATATTTATTGTTTCTTCAATTGCAGCTGTAACAATATTCTATGTAGTTTTTGCATCAACTGCTTATCAGCTTCTGGGAATAAATCCATTTATTACTGGATTCCTGATTATTGGAGCGTCGAAATCATGGCCTACTGAGTACACTAATACCAATTATGTGACTGCAGAGGCGATTGTAGGAAAAGACTGTGTTAAGTTCAAGGATGCGCAACTTATGTCGCATTTGTACATAGTAGTCACAATTGTTGCGGCCTATATAAGTATTCCGTTCTGGAAGATGACTGGGCTGATGTAAAACAAAGTAGATTTGTGTGCGTGAAAAAGGGAGGAGAAAGAATGGGAAACTATATTATCACTATTGCCAGAGGACTTGGAAGTGGCGGAAGTCATATTGCTCATGCGCTTGCAGAAAAGTTGGGAATTCCTTGCTATGATAATGAAATTCTCGATATGGCAGCAGATTATAGTGGAATAAATGAATCATATTTCTATGAGGCAAATGAGAGAATAAAAAAGGGTGCCCTTGCAATCAAGAATTCAGAGGGAGTTTACAATAAAGATCGCGAAATCAGAGTTGGCGATAAGGATTATTATTCCAACGAGAATATGTTTAATATTCAAGCCCAGGTAATGAAGAATCTTGCTATTGAAGGCAAGGTATCATGCATCATAATCGGTAAGGCTGCAAACTATGTCCTCAGAGGATTAATTAATGTTGTGAAGATTAATATACAGGCGCCAGAGGATAAATGTATTAAGAATATTATGAGACGCCATCAGATGAGCGGAATTGAAGCAAAAGTGATGATTGAAAAAACAGACAAGTACCGCTCAGACTATTATAAATATTATACTGGTGGCATGTGGCTGGATCCGAAGGGATATCATCTGTCTATCAATACAGGGCTTGTTTCAGAGGAATATGCAGTTTCACAGATAATCAGTCTTCTCAAGGAGAAGAATCTGATAGATTAAGGTACTAACTTCCATGTACATATGACAAAAGGGGCAGGTAGTCCGGAGTAAACCACGGATTACCTGCTTTCTTTATGATTGTTCCAGCCAAAGAGCGCAGTATGGGGCATAGCCGATAAGCAGATATAAAGCAAAAACGTAGGGTAAAGTTTTTGTAGGAAAAATAAATAGACATAAAGAAAGCACCTGGATCCTGTGTTAGGATTTAAGGTGACCAAACCAACAATCCAAAGGAG
>JAGHUF010000057.1 GCA_018064935.1 Candidatus Merdinaster equi
CTGATCCTATACGAAGATTGTTATTCTGATTATGACTCTGCTTTATGTCGTCTTGTCCTCGATACTCAGACGGCGATTCCACTTCTGATAGATAGCAAACAAATCCCTCTTCACCCTCGTGTTCACCCAGCGCCGACTTATATGGTTCCTCATCGCATAAAACATCCCTTATATACAGCACCATTTTGCCATTTTTGTGCTCTATCCTATCCACAAAGCCCTTGACAATTATGCTTTTCTTGTCAAAGAGAGCTGCTGGGAATTCTTTCTCAGGAAATAATATCAAGATAATTCCAACAAGGCATATGAACAAAAAAGAATACAGACATAACGGCCTCCTTATCCTTACTTGCTGTATTACGCCTCGTATCCTGGCAGCATACCTATTCAATGTGGCATTTAGTTCTATACGCATATGGAATCCTTCAGGGCATCATATACTCCATCCTTTATCCCATTTACATTCTTAAGGTCTTCAATACTGTTAAATGCGCCGTGCTTCTCCCTGTACTCAATAATTGCCTTAGCCCTTGTTTCTCCAATTCCAGGGAGCGTGCATAAGGTGCTTACATCAGCTGTATTAATATTCACGGAGCCTGTGGAAGCTCCAACATTACCGCCTGTCCCAGTGTTTGGCACATTGGTCTGTCCCTCCCCCGCGGCTGCACCCTGCGAAATCTCCCCCTGATTTAATTTCTCAAGATAGCTTCCACTTTCAATTTCTGTGACAGATGGAATGTAAACCATTTGCCCATCCTGCGCCGTACAGGCAAGATTTACTGCCGTCTCACATGCGCCCTCAGCGAATCCCCCAGCCAGTTCAAGCACCTCATATAATCTCGTTCCAGCTTCTATCCTGTATACACCGGGCAGGCATACGTATCCGCAGATATGTATGTAGATATATCCTGCTTCACTGACAGTTTTCGAAGCATTATCTATCTCGCTGTAATTGTCCCCCTGGTCATAACCTTCTACCACTCTGTCGTCGCTTGCACCAAGCTGCGTAGCAGGTGCTGAATAGTCACCAGTATTTGTATATTCGCCACTTCCTGTATTTTCCCCGCCGACTTCAGCCTCAGAGAGCAGCATTGTCTCATCAGAACAGCCGGTTATTCCCAGGACTCCTATCACAAAAAATAAACATATACATATGAACGCAAAAAGGAAAGCCACGCCTTCTGTCGCCAACATGCTTTCTTCAGGCAGAGCTTTCCTCTGTTTATTATTATTTCTTTTTTCTTTATAAATCATATGCGCTACGCATACGACAACCGTGTAACCATTGTATACTATTCTTCCAGTTATTTCAATGGTGTTTATTCTTCCTCTTCACCCTCAGGTCCATTGGGTGGGAAAAGATACTCTGGAATGTCATCAACAAAATCATCTTCCTCAAATGGGAATTCGTTGATTGCAACACCCTCTCCATTAAGCGTCTCGCCATCAGCATCAGATTCAACATAATCATCCGCCTGATCGCCTATATAATTGCCCTCCTCATCATAGAACAGCTTGGACTCATCGACATTCACTGTCTCTGGGTCAAGAAGGTCTACCTGCTCAACCTCAATTACTTCCTCGATAACTCCGTCACCAGTAATCTGATGTTTGATTTTCTCAGACAATCTTCTAAGTGTTGTATTAGCATCCGCACCCTTCCAGATATTAGTAAATGCAGACTCCAACTCAATCCACAGATTGCTAAGCTCGATTGCTTTTGGCATCGGAACTGATTTGCCATACTGAACAAGCACGGTATTAAGTGCATCCATATCATACTGCACATCTACATTGGCAGAAACCTTACCCGTTCTTGAATACAATGAATCAGCCCCATTTGTACACAGGAAATTAGCGAATTCATTTGCCAATGCCTTCTTGGAACTGTATCCGTTTACAACCAGTGTATTGGTTATAGAGAAACCTCTTGTATCAAGATTTTCAGAGAGGTTTGGTATAGTCATTATTCCATACTCATATGCAAAGCTTCCATCCGCTTTTGCAGCCTCAAGATTGGCGATGATATCCGTTGTTGCCATGGTAAACATCGTCTTTCCCTCTTTGAATTCATTAACCACATTCTCGTAGGTTGAATTCGCAGCATCAATCGAGAAGAACTGATTGAGCGACTGGTATATATTCATGCACATGATTGCGTTCGCATTGTACAGATTTATCTTAGTTATATCATCCCCTGACGCCCCGCCAAGGTTTACATAATTCCCAATAAAGAAGAAATTACTGAAAATATCCGATACATCCCATTTGAAAAAAGCATCAACATTCTCTGGTGCATCATACTGGTCTGCAAAATTCAGAATATCCGCTACCGTAGCTGGGACAAGAGCCTCTGCCTTCTCAGAAACCTCTTTTACAAAAATCGGATACTCATATAGAGGATTTATCTCCTCTTCACCTTCCTCGGATTCAGCTTCAGCGGCATCGCTGCTGCCACTATTCTGCACGTCCTGTGAAGAATCAGCATCCGCTCCAGCCTCCTCAGATGCTCCACTCGCCGCAATTGTATCCTTAAAGACCTGAATTAGACCTTGCTCTTCCCACTCTTTTTCAACAATTCCTCTTGCCATCTGCTCCATATATGTGGAGTTATAGACAAAAACGGATGTATCAAAATACATTGGGTAGCCCACAATCTTGCCATCGTACGTAACAGCATTTATTGCAGTCTGTGGATAATGATCTGTAGTTATAAGTCCATCCGGATCAGAAACGACAGAGGCAAGACCTGCCAAATACGCCTTCTCCAGAGAAGTGTTCGGAACTATATAAATATCTGGTGAATCTTTACCATGAAGCGATTCTCTGTTGATTGTTTCGAGATAATCCAGACCTGATACAAGCTGAATATCAACATGGACATCATATTCCTCATAATACGACAGCGCCACGCTTGATAAATAGTCAGCAAGCACTTCATCTGTGTACCAGAGCACAATTGTGTCCTTTGCAGATACTCCCTCATCTGAACCAGCCCTGTCATGCTCATAGGCTACGTAAATGAAAACAGCCAGAACCAGCAGCACCAGAAATATAGAGCCTATTCTTTTTCCTATATTCATTGTACTTCCTCAATAGCGGCCTTAAGAATATCTACCATGTCATCGACATGCTTCTTTTCAATAACAAGCGGAGGAACAAGCCTTAAGATATCAGCACCTGCATTTATTACAATAAGCCCCTTTTCCATAGCCTTATTGATTAATGGTGCTACCGGCTTATCAAATACTAGTCCCCTCATCAATCCGGTTCCACGAAGTTCCTTCACGCATGGATAGGCTGCCTTTATCTCATTAAGCTTATCATCAAGATATGCTGCCACATCATTGACATGATCAATGATATGCAATTCTTCATACAAATCGAATACCTTGCTGATTGCAGCACATGCAAGAGGATTTCCACCGTATGTCGTTCCATGATCTCCTGCAACAAGAGAATTCTGTGCAACCTTCTCGGTCATCATGAATGCTCCAACCGGTATTCCACATCCAAGTGCCTTAGCGCTTGTGAGAATATCAGGTTTAATTCCAAACTTCTGGAAAGCATACATAGAACCGCACCTTCCCATTCCGCACTGAACTTCATCAAGAATAAGAAGAATGTCCTTCTCATCACATATCTTGCGGATACCTTTGATAAATTCTTCATCTGCAGGAAGAAGTCCACCCTCTCCCTGAACAGTCTCCATCATAATCGCGCAGGTCTTATCATTAACACATTCAAGCACTGATGCAAGATCGTTCATTTTGGCAAAACGAATATTGCCAATCATCGGCTCAAATGCTTCCCTATACTTTGGATTACCTGTAACCGACAGTGCGCCCATGGTTCTTCCATGGAAGGAATGCTCAAGCGCAATAATCTCATGGTCAGTTGTCCCGTCTTTGAGATATGCATACTTTCTTGCCGCCTTGATAGCACCCTCATTCGCTTCTGCACCCGAATTGGTGAAGAATACCCTATCCATACCACTTGCTTTTTTTATCTTGCGTGCTGCCTCTATAGCAGGCACATTATAGTAGTAGTTAGAGGTGTGCGTAAGCTTATCAATCTGTGCCTTGAGCGCATCATTATACTCTTTGTTATTGTAGCCAAGAGCAAAAACAGCAATTCCTGCCACAAAATCGAGATATTTTTTGCCTTCTGCATCGTACAGGTAAACTCCATCTCCTTTATCGAGAACCACCTGATAACGATTATATGTATGAAGCAGGTCCTTCTCGGCCTCTTCAATATACTCTTTCATATTCATAAATTATGTCCCTCGTCTTCTTCATCCCTTGTAATTACTGTACCAACTCCTGAATTAGTGAAAATCTCCAGAAGTAAACAATGAGGTATTCTTCCATCGAGAATATGTACTCTGCTAACGCCTCCTCTTACCGCATCTGTACATCCGGTAAGCTTAGGAAGCATTCCACCGCCTATAAATCCACCAGAAATAAGATTCTCAGCATCTGATACAGCAATTCTGGTGATAAGCGAATCCTTATCATTAAAGTCCTTATATAATCCATCAACGTCAGTCAGGAAAGCAAGCTTTTCAGCTCCGACAGCCTTGGCCACAGCACATGCAGCATCATCTGCATTGATGTTGTAGGTCTCATACTCATCAGAAATACCGATTGGAGCGACAATTGGGAGGAAATCCTTCTCGAGAAGGTCCAGCAAAATCTTAGGGTCTACCTTCTTAATCTCTCCAACATATCCAATATCCTGACCATTTGACAGCTTCTTGGTAACATTGAGCATTTCGCCATCTTTGCCAGTGACACCTATTGCCTTTACTCCGAGCTCCTGAACCATTGATACAAGTCTCTTATTAACCTTGTTGAGAACCATCTCGGCAATCTCCATGGTCTCCGCATCAGTAACGCGAAGTCCATTGATGAATTCTGATTTTTTGCCTGTCTTCTCAACCCATTTACTAATCTCCTTACCACCGCCATGAACGATAATAGGCTTAAATCCAACCAGCTTAAGAAGTGTGACATCTCTTATAACATTTCTCTGCAGATTCTCATCAACCATTGCGGCACCGCCGTATTTAACAACAATGATTTTTCTATTGAATTTCTGGATATAAGGCAATGCCTCTACCAGTGTCTCCGCTTTATTAAGAGCTTCTTTCATTTCTACTTCGTTCATCTCTATATGTCCTTTCCGGCACTTACTTATTAAATGCAATAATATTGTCTGTATTCAGTGTAAAATCATAATAATTGAGGTCTTCTCTTTTGGTCCAGCCAATGCATTTCCAGAACGCATTTCCTATATCGTTGGTGGAGAATGCTATGAGAGATACTTTATTGACCTCTTCTCTCTTTAGTGCTTCCATGCAAAAAACAACCATCTGCTTTCCGATTCCACGCATTCTGTAGCCTTCGTCAACGCACACATGGTACAGACAGCCTCTTCTTCCATCGTGTCCACACAGGATAGCGCCAACAATTCTTCCATCTTCCTCGGCTACAACCGACGTAGTGGGATTTCTTCTAAGGAATTTTGAAACGCCCTCTCTTGAATCATCTACACTTCTTATGGCAAATCCGCGGATAGTCATCCACAGTGCTTTTACTCCATCATAATCATCTATTGTCATTGTTCGGATACGCATTTTTCCAGTGCCTCCGCTTCTGATTTATTTCTCTGTGCTTTCTGTCTAAGGAATTCCGCCTTCTGCTTCGCAAGGCTTCTTATTATCGGCTCGGGAAAAACAAGATTTTCAGAAAAAGGATTGATAATAAAGCCTGACAATGCACCATTTGAATTGAGTATATACTGCGCATATACATCAAAATTCATCACCATTTTCTTACACTCATCACTGTCGCCGCACTTCTCCTGCCACTTATCAAACAGCATGGTATCAGTAAATGCAGGGAGGAATTTCTTACCATCCTTTGCAGTAACAACCTTGAAATTAACCTGCATTGGAACTCTCTTTCCTTCCTTGCTTGCCTCTGAAACTCTCATGGCTTCTTTTTCACTAACAAGTGCAGGTGTTATGAATTTTGATCTCATCATCTGATTGATGAGATTATTTCTATTTTCCTGTGTATCCCGATCCTGCATTTTTCTCATTGCAATTATCAGGTCCATGTTCTGAATTTTCTTATCTAACTCGTCCATATTAATCCTTTGTTCTATGTATAACTCCAAACTGACTTAAAAGTCTGCCCCTTCTCATTGCAGGAATATTGGAGTAGTCTGAATACCCTCATTATGGGAACATAGGAACAATCTGAAGACCTTCATTCTCTGGAAGTCCGAACATAAGGTTCATATTCTGTACTGCCTGTCCTGCGGCACCCTTCACCAGGTTATCAATTGCACCCATCATCACAATTCTTCCTGTTCTTGAATCAATCTTGAAGCCGATGTCGACAAGATTAGAACCCTCAACCCACTTGGTCTCTGGTACCTCTCCATCATCAAGAAGTCTTATAAACTGCTCATTTGCATAATACTTCTCATATGCTGCTCTGATTTCTTCCTTGGTAGGAAGACTTCCGTCTGCTTTTCTTACAAGACTCGCATATTCGGTCGCAAGTATTCCTCTGTTCATTGGAACAAGATGAGGTGTGAAAGATATTACGATTTCCTTACCAGCTGCATAGCCAAGCTGCTCCTCAATCTCAGGAGTGTGTCTGTGGCTTGCTACACCATATGGCTTCATGCTCTCATTCACTTCACAGAAGAGATTTGGTACCTTGGCTGATCTTCCTGCACCAGAGGTTCCAGACTTAGCATCTACAATAAGTGTGTCTGGGTCGATTAATCCTTCTTTTACAAGTGGATACGCTGTCAAAATAGAGCAGGTCGTATAGCAGCCTGGATTGGCAAGGAGTCTTGCCTTCTTAATATCCTCGCGATTGATCTCGCACAAACCATACACAGCTTCCTCAATGTACTGGGGACTCTTGTGTTCAATACCGTACCACTTCTCATATACCGAAACATCTTTAATTCTGAAGTCGGCTGACAGGTCGATAATCTTAACCTTCGACAAAATATCATCATTGACAAGAGATGCACACAGTCCCTGAGGTGTTGCAGTAAAAATAACATCGACCTCCTGAGCAAGAGCTGCCATGTTATCATCTTTGCAAACATCATCGACAAGCCTAAACATATTTCTATATACAGATGCATATTTCTGATCAATGTAGCTTCTTGAGCCAAACCATTTAATCTCAACATCCTTATGTCCTAAAAGGATTCTTACAAGTTCTCCACCGGCATATCCGGTTGCACCTATTATTCCTACGCGAATCATTACAATACAATGTCCTTTCTCAAATGACCATAACTTTCTTTATTCTACTATTTCTTATTATTAAATACAACCCACTGCGCATCCCGAGTCCTCTTGTTTAAGGTATTTATTTGATATATGATAATATCAGTGCTGAGAGTCTACTAAACTCGGCACGCTGACACGTGGCAATTCGCGATTAAATCTCGATTTATAGAACAGGATAATATCTTGAATAATATATACAATGCTTACATCATACTGGGAATTTATTTTGTCTTCATGAATTTTGTTGGTTTTCTCAGCATGTATTTGGATAAGAGAAAGGCTCAAAAAAGAATGTGGCGTATTCCAGAAGGCGTCCTTTTTCTTTTTGCAATATTAGGTGGTTCAATAGGTTCTATTCTCGGCATGCACATATTTCATCACAAGACCAGGCATTGGTACTTTCTGTATGGCTTGCCGGTGATACTTATAGTTCAGATAGCCCTTGTTTTCGTGGTGCAATATCTGCCAATCACAATTACAACTATCTGACACACATCGGTGTATGCGAAACAGCGCGAAAGCTGGATATTGTGAACAATGTTTCGCAAACGCCAAATACTCTTAATTAATGGGGGAAAAGAGTATGCATATCGCAGTATGCGACGATAATGTCGCTGATAGAAAACAGCTGGAGCGTTTGCTAGGACGCGAATCTGACAAAAGAATGAAATTGACTGGCAACCTATATGTGGACTCATTCGGCTCTGTCACCGCTCTGCTCCACGCTCCTATGATGTACGATTTGTTCCTGGTGGACTATCATTCAGACAATCTGAATGGAATGGATGTCGCTCATAAGCTTAGGGAAGCCGGGGTAACCGCTCCCATAGTACTGATGTCAGGTCTGACCAATTACACTAATTATTCTACTGCGCCCTCCAATATTCACCATCTGAACAAGCCTATACTGCAAGCGGAATTGTCGGACATGATATCAAGATCTCTTGACTACAATGCTGCTCTCAAGCCTCCGGTCGCAATTCAGGGCGAAGGAACTACTCTGTATATTCCCGAGGAACAGCTCGTAATTATATTTGAAACCAATCACACCATTTATCTTCATCTGTCCGACGGAACGGTCAAATCAGTCCTCGGACTTTTAACGGACATAGAACATACACTTGAAAACAACCCATTTTTCATTATGGTTGGAAAGACAATTGTCAATCTGATGCATGTTTCACAGGTCTCAATTGGCAAGCTGCACATGAGTACTGGTGAAGTCATTAAGTTCTCAGCGCCCAAAACTCACTATTACAAAAAAATGTTAGAAGAGGTCCTTCTAAATGCAAAGTCACAAGATAACTGATCAGAAGAATTTTATGTCTGCGCTATTTGCCGGCGAAATATTCGATTCTTATTATCTCAAGGAACTCCATATTGTAACTAAGATGTCCTGCCATATTGACGGCAGGCACATTAAGGACTTCTATTCCACGGACGAATTGTCCGCAATGCCTTCTTTTCCTGAATTTGTTTTATGGAAGGATGCCAAACCACTGGCTTTCGACATGATCAAGGGCAAAAGTCTCCCCGTACGATTTCAGATTATTCTGCTTGAATCATCAGCATCGTCCTGCCACCTGACCATAAGATATGAGAATTCAGAGTGCCAGGTCATTTCAGGATACTCATATAACTCTATATCCGAGGGCATTGATTTTATTTCTGCCAAAGAAAAAGAAAAGGAATGGGATAAAACTCTATCCACATTCCTGTCTGACAATAATCTAACCTAATTTCAGCATCTTACTGCTGCTGCGTTGTCTTCGGCTCGTATTTCTTGAGAAGCTCATCAATCTCTTCGTCTTCTTTTATGACTGTTGCTCCCTCAAGTGAATGTTTCATTCCTTTCTCCTCAAGATATCTGTAAGCAATCATGAAGCTCACATCATCAAATGCCGCATAGAACTTATCATTTACTCTTGCAATCTTCTCGCTGAGTGGCATATCTGGCAGTGTGTCAACATATTTAAACACTTCCTCGAAAGTATACGTTACAATATTCTCCTGCTGCCTTATATCCGAAGTCACTTCCTGAACATGGAATGCAAACAAATATACTCTGAGCCATCTGGTATATCCAGTGAACCATTCATAAACACTCTCATATTTTCTATTCATCGATTCGAGTTCTTTTCTCCATATCTCTGACATATAACTCGAATTGACAATGCTCTGCATCTGAGCTTCAGTGAGATACAGATTATACTTCTCATTAAAGTTCTCGCAGATTCTCTTCCTCTTGGCAACAGGCTTGGGAAGTGTAGTTTTGGGATTTTTCACGTACTGCTGATATTCTGGTGCCTTTCTTGCAGTCTGGTTAACTTTGGACGCATCCCAGCCGTATTCTTTTTTCTGCTGTTTGGATTTATTGTATTTTACGAGCTGGAATATACCAAACCCTAACAGACCTGCTGCTCCCAATGCAAATAACCATGGAAGTATAACAGACAATCCCATACTTATTACAATACCTGCAATAATAAAACCAAACAATGGTGATCTTCTATTGTCTCTTTTGCTCTTTCCAAATATAGCAAGTAATAGAATCGCAAAGATAATTGCTGACATTTTCACTCCAAAACTAATATTGTGTTCTTCTTACTTCTACAACATTGTCAGGCAGGAACCTGCTCATCATTTCCTCAAGTTCCACGCCCTTGCAAGGCTTTGTGAGATAACCGGCAAAACCATGCTCCATGTATTGTTCCTTCGCTCCTCTGACCGCATTCGCGGTTAACATAATTACCGGTGTCTCTTTGTTTTTACTGCTCTCCATGTTCTTTAACTCATACATAGTTTCCAGGCCATCCATCTCCGGCATCATATGATCAAGGAAAATCATATTATACCGCTTTTCCGCAGCCATTTTCAAACATTCCGCTCCGCTCAGCGCAGTATCAACCTTAACCTTGCTCTGCTTAAGAAGCCCCGTCATAACCTTCAGATTGGTCTTCACATCATCGACAACAAGGATATTCGCATTAGGTGCCTCTATAAGCGATTCACGCTCAATCTTGGGTCCTCCCTGTTTTTTGCTGAAATCAACCTCTCCGATAGGCTCCTCAGACATAACAACCTGCGGAATAGAGACTGTAAATGAAGATCCAAGCTCATATACAGATTCAACAGAAAGAGTTCCACCCATCATATTTATTAGGTGCTTGGTTATATTTAATCCAAGACCGGTTCCCTCTGTTCGTCTGTCCTTCTTCTCATCAATTCTCTGAAATGCATCAAAAAGAACCTTTTGAGCCTCAGGCTTAATTCCTCGACCTGTATCCTTCACTGCTATTGTAAGGAGGAATGCCTCATCGTTTTCCCTACCTGAAGCATGCAGTGTAACACGGCCTGTATCAGTATATTTCACGGCATTAGTTAACAGATTGACCAGAATCTGCCTTATTCTTATCTCATCACCGTAGAATTCATTATACAGCTCAGGCTCAACCTGGAATTCGAATTCAATTCCTTTTTCCCTCGCTCTTGAAGAAACCATAACATAGCAGTCGCGAAGTAAGTTCTTGAGCTTGTATTCAGCCGGGATAATTTCCATCATGCCGGCTTCAATTTTAGACAAATCCAAAATATCATTAACCAGCGACAGAAGCATCTTGCCCGAGCTCTCAACATCCTGCGTATAAGGCAAAATAGCATCATCCTTGGATTCTCGCTGTATCATCTCGTTCATTCCGAGTATCGCATTAATCGGCGTTCTGATCTCATGTGACAGTCTCGCGATGTACTTGTCCTTTTCACTGTTGGTTTGCTCAGCTTCCTCTCTCAAGCGTTCAGCTTCCTGCTTCGCGGCCACCAGTTTTTCATTATCTTCGACTGCCTTCTCGTATTCACCATACTCCATTGAGAAGGCAATGAGAACAAGTCCAACTGATGCTCCAAAAACACTGAGTAGCACATCTGGCAGAAGGAATATCTGAATAATCGGTCCAGCAAGCGAAATAATCAGATATACCACGCATGCAAAGAGACGAACTCTTCCGATTACTTTTCCATGTCTTGCCAGCATGATAAAGGCAACCATAACAAGTATGAGCGGAATTACAAATACCAGGAAGTAAACTGGACCCTTGCCATAACCCTCTTCATTAAAATAGAATACCCATTTTGTAAACGGAGACATCGCAACTACTACTGAATAGAGAGCGACAACTGCAAAAACCAGCTTGTGAAAAATACTCCTTTTCTTTTTTCCATAGATAATTTCTTCGAAATAGAAAACGAAGTGGCTTGAAATCGTCGCATCGACAATAAAATATGCAATATTGAGTATTGAATTAATCCATATTGGAACAACTTCATGGAACTCAATTGTGTATGCTGTTACAACATCCAGCGCATTGCCAAGAAGAGTAATGGCAATGAGCATGAAGAACTTCCTGTGCGTTCTCTCCTTGAGCCCGTAATAAAGCCAGGTATAGGCTGCAATAATTAGCAGGAATATAAAAGATGAAATTTCAAAATATGTATTGTATGCCATTTATTCTATCCAGCCTTACTTTTTCTTCCAGCCTTACAGTTCCACTTATCGACAGAAAAAGGCATGAATAATCATGCCTGTCTCTATATCTCCAAAATCAGATGTAACGTATCCTCAAAGCCTTTGCCTCAAAATTAACTAGGCATTTGCCATCTCACATAATTCAGCAAGCATTTTATCAAGGTCACCCATGTTCTCATCTGTAAACTGACATGTACCAACCTTCTTATGTCCGCCACCATTATATTTAAGCATAAGACTTCCTACATTAACATCAGAGGTCTTATTCAGAATGCTGTAGCCAACTGCAGCAGAGCAACCCAGTCCACCACGTCCGCTTACAATCCATGCAGATATATTCTGTTCTGGATACATGCTGTAAATCAGGAAACGGTTTCCTGTGTAGATAGGATCAACTCCGCGAAGGTCTGAGATAATTACATTTCCTTCAACTCTTGTATGTGCTGTAACCATCTCCTTGAATTTAGCTGTCTGCTCATTATATACATCAATTCTTTCCTGCACATCTGGCATTGCAAGAATCTCTTCCGTTGTCATTGTCTTGCAGGCAACCATGAGTTTCTCCATGAGCTGATAGTTAGAGATTGTGAACTGTCTCCATCTTCCAAGACCAGTTCTTGGATCCATAAGGAATCCAACGAGAATCCAGCCAGTTGGATTCATGATCTCATCAATTGTAAGATTTCCGGAATCAACCTTATCAACGGCAACCATCATATCTGTATACTGTGGAAATCTCTCTTCACCACCATAATATTCATAAATGATACGAGCACAAGAAGGTGTAATTCTACTCTCACCCTTGTACTTGCCCTCAAGTGCAAGTCTCTCATGCTCAGATGAGTGGTGATCAAACCACAGTCCACATCCCTCAACATAAGGAACGTTTGCAAGACAGTCATCTGCTGTTATTTCTACAAGTCCATCCTGAAGATCCTTCGGATGAGCGAATTTCCAATTGTCAATAATTCCAGCTTCAAGAAGAAGCGCACCACAAGCAAGTCCATCAAAATCTGAACGTGTTACAAGTCTCAAAACCAATACCTCCCAATTTGCGATAAAAAAGGAACACAAAAATGCCCCCGCATTCGTGTTCCATTTTACCACATTTTACTTCTATAAACAATCAATAATGATGCTATCGAGTTCTTCTCTGCTTTTCTTCAGTGCATATGATAATTCCTCATATAGCTGATCCTCTGCAAGCTTGCAATACCGCTCATCAACGACTGTCACTTTCTTTCCATCCTGGATTCTTGACTCTCTCCTGAAATAAAGAGTTTTTATTATCTTAACAAGTTCTCTGCAGTCGCATGTTGAAAGCGCCGATTTATACTGAAGTTCCCTGTCTTTCTCGCTCACAATCCACACATTATCAAGCGAGGGAATCTCATTTATCAGCTCTTCAGCTTCTTCCTGAGTCATAACTGAGCGCATCACTGTTTTGCCATTCTCAACCGGAGCGTACAGTATTGCATCTTTCTTAAATACAGGATGCATGGTGTAATACTGTTTTCCCTTCGTAGCCATCGACAAATCAATAGTCCCAATATCCGTTACCTTGCATACACCATTCTTACCGTAAATAACAACATCTCCGACTGCGAACATACTAATCTCTATGCCTCTTCCCATGCTATACCTGGGCTTGCCCAGACTATCAATTCTCCTCACACGTTATACCTGGGCTTGCCCAGACTATCTATTCTCTTCACCTCGTATCATCGAGGTTACATAATGCGTAATTAACTAGCGCGCATGTATTGATTATAGCATAAATTATGGATTTGTGTATACACAAGATTTACATAACACGCAAAAAAATAATGTCCGGCTCTTGCCATTATTTAATCTTCCCAATACATCTTCAGGGCTCTCACCCACCAGCTTGCCACCTCCCGTATTATGCGCTTCCCACACTGTGCTTTCGGAAACAGACCCATTATCAATTCCTGAAGCCGCTTCAATTCCGGAAGCCGCATTCATCCCCACTCCCGTCTTAGTAATTGCCAATATATGAATTCCATCCCGGAGATCATGGATATTATTCTGAACAGCTGCAATCACTGCATCAGCGCCAGCAATACAACTATTTTCCACCTTCTTAAGCGGAACCTTGCGACAGTCAATGCGCACTGCTTCCATACTGTTTGCATCGACAAACTGTCTGTTTTCAAAAAAGCCTACCACTCGCGAAGGCAGACTTCCAAGCTTACCTCCACTGACAAGCGAATGCCTCTCCAGCCAGTCAATAACGTCTGTTATCTTAGTTTCGACGCCCATTCCTAACAGCGCGTTGTATACCGCTACTGCGCCGCAGCCGGCGTAGCTGGCAGTGCTGTTTCCATAAGGCAACATACCCAGTAGCTTCTGATCCTCGATATAGCCGTCCTGCCCTTCTTGGAGATTGTTCCCACTTCTTCGGGACCTGGATTTGAATTTATATGGAATCCATGCCGTAAATACTCGCAGGAACTTATAGCAAAAGAGCACGCACCATTCTGGCACATGCTCTGACACATACTTAATAATCATGCACTTATCCGAGGTATGCGATTACCTCAACCTCACACAAAACATTTTTAGGAAGTGTCTTAACTGCAACACAGCTTCTTGCTGGTTTTCCAGTGAAATACTTCTCATATACTGCATTGAATGCAGCAAAATCAGCCATGTCAGCCAAAAAACAGGTAGTCTTCACAACCTTTGTGTAATCAGCATCAGCAGCTTCAAGGATTGCTCCAACGTTCTTGATTGCCTGTTCAGCCTGTGCTGTGATATCACCAGTCATCAGTTCCCCTGTTTCAGGAATAATCGGAATCTGTCCTGACGCATATAATGTGTCTCCTGCAATGATTCCCTGTGAATATGGTCCAATTGCGGCTGGTGCCTTTGGTGTACTAATAACTTTCATTTTTCTCCTCTTTTCTGTACTGTTACTCAATCTACCGGCGGTTCATCTTTGAATTCTACCGTCACATAAAACCCACGTTCATTCTCTATTACCTTTGTCACATCGCCCTCACGCGCCTTTAGCCCTTTAGTGAAAGGAAAATTACCGCTCATAGCAAGCGACGGGTCAATTGTGTAGTAGTAGTTACTGGGGAGCCTGCCCTCCGTAATCGAAACGTGATCACCTTCGTGCAAGAGTCCTGGTCTCTCCATCTTAAATTCCATGGTTCTCATGTGTTCTCTTGCCTCCTAACTGGTGATATCTCGCCACCATTCAACTGACAGCTCTCTCTACCATACAATTGATGGCATCTCACTACCACGCATCTGGCGGCATCTCACCACCACCATTATTGCACTTCACGAGGCAAAATGCTACCATAAAACTCTGATAGCGAGACACTTCAAGGAGAATTCCAGTGAGAAAAACAGATTATTTTGACAAAATTATAGAAAAAGAAATCGATGCAAATAACCTCTCGGGCGCTAACCTGACTGTATTTAAAGACGACCACATACTATACAGACGTTCATATGGAATGGCTGATATCGAGCGTGGTATACCAATGAGCCATGATACGATATTCCGCATATTCAGCATGACTAAACCAATAACAGCTGTCAGTGCCCTCATACTCGCAGAGCGCGGAATCATTGATTTGTATGACCCTGTTTCCTGGTACATTCCTTCTTTTGCAGTATCTAAATCAAAGATTGCAAATGCTGACGGAACGCTGACTCCTGCCTCTTCGGAAATGAGGATAAAAGACCTCATGAATATGGCTTCCGGACTAAGTTACCCCGATATCACACCTGCAGGTCAGGCTGTGGCTAAGGTTTTTGACGAAATGATAGCTTCAAGAAACACGGACCATGTAATTGGCACGGTGGAATTCGCTCAGAAGCTTGGTGAAGTTCCTCTATGCTTTGAACCCGGTACCAGCTGGTGCTATGGAACATCCGCTGATGTCCTTGGTGCAATCATTGAAATTGTTTCCGGAATGCGCTTATCTGCTTTTTTTGAAAAAGAAATTTTTGCCCCTCTCGGCATGACAGATACCGGTTTCTATGTTCCAGAAGAAAAAAGAAATCGTTTCGCTCAGCTTTATAGATGCGATGATAAGGGAATTCGCCCTGAACCGGGTGAGAATCTTGCTATTGAACCATTATATGATCACCTGCCTGCATTCGAATCAGGAGGCGCGGGCCTGGTATCAACTGTGGACGATTATCTAAAATTTGCAAGAATGCTTCTGGGAAAAGGGACCTATGGCGGTGTCAGAATACTGTCACCTGGCTCAGTAGAATATCTTCATACTCCCGGCTTTGACTATGAATCCTTCAAGCGCATTCAGTCCTGGGATTCACTCAAAGGTTACAATTATGGCAATCTTGTGCGTATCATGGAAGTTCCAGCAGACAATGCATCTGCCGCTGCAGTCGGCGAATATGGTTGGGACGGCTGGACAGGGACATATTTTGTAATAAACCCAAGAGACAATATGATTTTGATGTATTTTGTCAACCGATGTGACACCGGATGTAACAATGTTACACGTAGGATCAAGAATATAGCCTACTCACTAGAGTAACCCGTTTTGCGCGTTTCGCGCAGAAATAACAAAAAGAGCCATCTCCAGATGGCTCTTTTTGTTATTTACTGTGAATAATTTGCATAATATATTACGTAGAATATTCTAGGCGGTTCATCTTGGAAGGTATGATATCTCCCCATGTGTACCGCTCTTGCCCAGACGCAATAATTCAGGAACAACGTCTGCCACCTCAAGATTCCTTCCAAGGGGCGACATTTCTGCAGACATCTCACGCAATTTTCTTCCAATTCCCTTTACAAACTTGGTTTCGATCATAGAAGGCGCGATTGCGCATACTTTCACGTTTTGGTTTACATAATCTGATGTCGCACTTCTCATGAGTCCAAGAAGTGCATATTTGACGCAGGCATATTCTGACAGATTAGCTAGAACACCTGCTCCGCCCACAACGCTGGACAAGGTAAAGACTACTGTCCCCGCCCCCTTTTTATTCATTAACGGCATTGCCCTTTTTAGTATCTGTCCCATAGACAGTACCTGTATCTGCATATCTCTTGAAATCTTATCCGGATTCCAATCTGTAAGCCTGTTATATCTGTATGCATCAGCTGCAAAATGATAAATAACATCCGGTATTAATTCATCATCAGTACCGTCAACGAGATATTCTTCCGCAAACTCATCTACAGCATTAGCATCGGATAAATCAACTGAAACCAGCTTTATATTCGCTCTTTCCTCGCGATTTTTTATCTCCAGAAGCTTGTCGTTATGTAAACCATATGTAGCTATAATAGTTGCTGCCTCATCATCCTTCAATATTTCATTTATTAAACCGCATCCCAAATCAGAGGATGCGCCAATAATCATATAAGTTGACATAACTTATTTCTCCATAGTCATTCTGCCATTCTACTTTTCCCAGCCATATGCTTCACCGGAATGTTTGGGTATATCTTTGCCACTTAGGAGCTTACGTCTTCTGTAAAACTAACCGTTATAACAGCTTCGTTTCTGATATTCCCAGCCTCATCAGTCATATTTGCCTTGACCTTCATTCTCCTTGTTCCTTCACGAAGGTCTGTAACTTCACCTCTGACCTTAAGCCTCTCGCCTGCATAAATCGGATTCGCGAAGGTCAGCTTGACCTCGTTTATCAGGCATTTTTCACCCGGCAACTCCATTCCTACAAGTCTTGAATAGTACGCTGCCGCAAGCATTCCATATACAACTCTTCCATCGAATCCTCTGTCTTTGGCATAATTCTCATCCATATGCATTGGATTCTCATCCCCGGATAACACGCGAAAAGCTTCCATCTCGTGTTCAGTTATTATCACGTCGAAGGAAGCCTCCATTCCGATTGTCATTTCTTCAAAACTATAATGCTTCATTATTTCAAATTCCCGATTTATATGCGCTCTGCGATAATATCAAGCATTTCACCGACATTCTTCATGCCCGTAACTTCATTCATCTTGAAACGCATATCGAATTCATCCTCAATTGCTTCGATAAGTGTTATATGACGAAGTGAATCCCAACCCTCAACATCTGCTGCAGTTGTCTCTTCGTTTACTGTAATCTCATCGCGGTCAAAAACCTCGCGAAAAACGCTGTTAACACTATCCAGAATCTCCTGTCTGCTCATATACCTGTTTCCTTCCTTAATCCAATCTGCAGTCTTTTGACCACAGAATAATCTACATTCCAAATATTAACATATCTTGGTCATTCTAATTCCCATTTCTGAGTAACTTGTTGCAAAGGGATGCCATCACTAACTTTCCTTTTTGGATATATACGTTCTGTGCATCTTATACTCATCCACATCTGTGGCAAAAAAACCATCCTGCATATCAGTTAGTCCCATGTTCGCGTACAATTTCTCGACCATCTTATTCTTAGGCGTTGGAACGTACTCGCCCACTACTTTGGCAAAGCCGTTCTCTTTTGCACAGCTAACTATCGAATCCACAATGAATTCTTCCATGCCCCTCTTTAGCACACGGCAGCTCATCAGAAACTCGCTAATAAACAGCGAATTGTCCTCTGGTTTTTTATCCAGGATTACAACACTAATTAATCCATGGTCACCGTATTTATCTCGAAGTGTAAAATACATGGTTATATGCGACTCATCTTCCGCAATCGCTCTAACCTCTTCCTCTGTGTACCTGACCGTTCTTAAGTTAAACTGATTCGATCTCTGCGTTAACTGGGCAATTCTTGGCATATGAAATGCGTCAAAGGAAGACACCTCTGCTACCATTTCAAGACTTGCCAGATAGTCCTCATAATTCTCGAATTTCTTCTGCTGAGATACCCTGCTTGCCTCAGCCTGGTACTGTGCTGTTCTTCCCGCATCTTCCCCAGAGAAACTTGCCGTCTCAAACAAATTGAGTGACTGGAGGTATGGGAGATACTCGGAGGGATCTTCTGGCAGATCCGGAACACATATATCCGGAATTAGTTCTTTTACAACGCCGCGCTCAAATGGATTATCATCGATAAATACCATGGAATCCATTCCAATATTGAGTATTTCCTGTATAGACCTGATATTAGAGGCTTTATCCTCCCAGTTTGCAACAAAAACAGCTATATCATCAAGCTTCAAAATCATTTCTGGATGTTTCTCAAACGGAAGCTTTGCAGCCTCTTCTTCATTTTTGGAACATACACACAGAATTATTCCCCTCTTCTTGAGCTCAAGAAGCCATCTCTGCAACCTGGTAAATGCCTGCCCCTGCCCAAGCTCACCAATTTCTATATTCTCAATTCCGTCATCACCAATTACGCCGCCCCACAGTGTATTGTCTAAGTCAAGCACAACGCATTTGTGAATAGTTCCTCGCGCAGACTTAATTATGTCAACCACGCACTTGGCTAAATCCGGCAAATATTTTGTTGCAATTGGAAGCTTACCAACGAAGTATGTGCGGTTGTCATGCAATTTCTCATATCCATATTTTGCTTCAAGTGAAGCCACATCAACAAGAAAAACATTGCCGTTCCCAGATGCATATTCCATCAGCATCAGATTCAGTTTCCTAACCTGATATATATATGAAGCCTCTGTTTTGGCACCATATGAGCCCAGCACAGCATCATCCACTTCTGAAAAAGTGCTCTGAAGAATCCTTACACTTCCTCCTCTGCCAGCAATAACCCTATTAATGCTGTCATGATAGTTCTTTATCTTATCAAGCTGATTCTGTGCAAAAGAGGTCCGTTCAGAGCTTTCCGTCTCACAAAATGCTTCATACAATTTTTCCTGACACAACATAAGAAGTACATATTCAGGCACAGCTTCGTATACTTCCGAGTCTGGATCAAATAACTGAAGCTCTATCTGATTATAATCTGCTTCTGTTATTTCAATATTCAGTTTCTCATAGCTTCCCATTCCACGAACAGCAGTACAAATATGCTGAGTTGCGCAATCTCCAAGAACTGCCAGCTTAACCTTGGGATATTCACTGGTATCCACAGCATTCATTTTTTCCAACTCAGAAAACTTCATAATTCAAAAATAGTCCTTCCAATTTTTAAAATCCCTGATATATGAAATCAGCCGCGTTATAGCCCTGGCCATACTTGCCAAATATAACAACCGCGAAAATCAAGATTATGTAAACCGTCCATCTAAATACAAGATTCTGCTGGTCCAGCCATCCTCTCACAGAGGTACCCTTTTTAGCATTCTTATACTGAATTATCGAAACAAGCAACAATATAATGAATGCAACAATCAGGACGAGAATATCCTGGAGATCAAGTCCAAGAGAATATATGTCATTGCTAAACAACATTCCCTTCTGATTCTGGGCATTGGTAAATATGCATTTCCAGTAATCTATTCCAACCGAAAATGAAGCAGCTCGGAAAAATGACAAACCAACCCCAACAAACATAAGGGTTCTGAGCGACTCGAAGATATGATAACTCGTGTTATTTGTCCTAATTTTCAAAACTCTTTTTATCCAACCAAAGAAGGGGCTCAGCAGCTCACCAAGCACGATTATAGCCAGAAACCACCAGCCAACTCCAAAAATATATTTAAGCGAACCGCCATGCCAGTAGCCTATTATTGTCCAGCTAATAAACATTGACAGGTACAAAGCGGGCTTTTCTCCATGCTTTTTGCCTATTTTGTTTTTGCATGCTTTTTTGAATTTCCTGAAGAGCTCTGAATGAAGAACTGGATACATTACATAATCCTTCAACCATGCTCCAAGTGTAATATGCCATCTTCTCCAAAACTCTGAAACATTTCTTGAGAAAAATGGCGTATCGAAATTTTCCGGCAGCTTTATTCCAAACATCTCCGCCGCACCAACTACTATATCCATACAACCAGAAAAATCGGTATACAGCTGCAATACAAACGCAAATATCGCAAAAACCAAAAAGGCAGAACTAAATGTATCTGGCGCCGCATATACAGTATTTACAATAACTGCACATCTCTCTGATATTATCAGCTTTTTGAAGGTTCCCCACAATATACGCTGAATTCCATGAAGTATGTTAATATAACAGAACTTATGTCCTTCTTTAATATTTGTGGCATTTTCACCATATCTGACAATCGGACCTGAAGTCATCATTGGGAAGAAACCAATGATTAGCCCAGCCCCTACAGGACTGATCTTCTCCCGGATAGCTCCCTGATAGGCATCTGTCATAAATCCCATGAAGGTCATTAAATAGAATGCTATCCCCATAGGTGCTTCAATTCCAAAAGGATTGATATATTTAAACAACAGCAGCGCAGCTACTGGTAACAGCATTGAGATTATGTAAACCAACCTTTTCAATCCGCTCCGCGCCTCTCCGCTGAAAAATTGCGACTGCATTATCTTTGCAAACAGAATTCCCAGGATTACAAAGGATGCCAGCACAATTGTCCCAAGTATTCCCCCCGCAAAATACATGTAGACCGCACTCGACAGGCAGAGTGCAACATATCTGATTTTAATTGGCAGAATATAATATATTATTAAGCTTGCAATGAGAAATACAAAAAACCAGGTAGAAATAAGTGCCATTAGTTTCCACCCCCATTCTCATTTGTATTTCCTGCTACTCTGTCAGGGAACACGGCATCAAGAAGCCCATTCCATTTTGACAAATCTTCATCCCAGAATTCGTAGCCTTCCTGACCTCTTCTATCCGCGAGAGGATAGTTTTTCATGACATACAGACTAAACCATGCCGTGAACTTGGTTGTTCCGTTATAATTAGCATGCGTTTCATCATCAAAATCTGTCTCGTAATTAAGTCCAATTTCATCTGAATAATCATTACTGTCAATCATTGGTATCCCATATTCAGAGCATATTCTGGACATATAATTGTATTGCATCTTCATCTCATCATCCTCAGATGCAACCGGAAGCGCGACAAAAATAGTTTTAAATTCCTGCTTTGAACAATAATCAAGCAGATCGCGAAGTGCAGCCTCAGCCGACTCAGGTAACTCAAGTTCAGCCGTAATGCCACTCATATCGTCTGGCTTGTCATAGGCGGTCGTTTTAGTATGGATATCAAATCCCTTGGTATAATCTCTCCCTTTTACGACAGTTCCCTTATTCATTGCCTGCTTCCACTCATCATGGTAGAACAATAAATCCGCAAAATTGCTTAGCGGATCCTCCAATTTAGGCGAAATGTCCAGAATCATCTTCATACGATTAAGTGACAATGGCATCGTATCTGACACTGTACGGACATAATTGTCTTTTAGATATTCCTTGCCGTCCTCTGTTATGTAAACCGTATTCTCTGCCCTGTACACAAAGGTACGCGCATCAATGCAGACTAAACTGGGTTTTTGATGCTTCAGTGTCTCAATAATGCAGTATTTCATAAGATCAGCTGGCATGCCACCCTGGGCATAGTTAAAAGAAGTATACCCACAGGCCTCATAGCTTGCCATTGGCGCCCAGAAGGTATACCAGGCAGAGCTACCCACCATCAGCATATCCACAGTATTGTCCGGTTCCTCATATATTGTCATCTGGTCTGTAGGACGAACCCACAGGGTGATAGCACACCATATAATAGCGACAATCAACAGAAAACTGACGCTTTTAACAATAGTCTTAACTGTATTCTTCATTTACGTATACGCTTCCTCATAGAGGACAACATTCCCACTACTAAGGGTTTTCTTCACATCAATAATTCTCTGATTAGATGAGCCTCTGAACTTCAACGAAATATTCTTCTGCGCCTCAACAAATGGCCCGTCAACAACCACGTCAAACATAGGGATGAGCTCTTTGGTCTCCATGACCGTTTCCCACATGCCCTCCATGATTTCTTTATCGAAAACATATCCTGTATAACACCAGATATCCTTCTCAGGCAGTTCTGCCCTGACTCTTCTTACAAAATGAAGAAGTGCTGCCTGATTTACTGGTTCTAAGGGTTCCCCTCCAAGCAATGTAAGTCCACGAATATAATATGGTCTCAGCGCCGCAATTATCTCATCCTCAACTTCTACTGAAAAAGGATTTCCATAATTAAAGTCCCATGTAACCTCATTGAAGCATCCCTTACAGTGATGTGTACATCCACTCACAAAAAGGGATACTCGTACACCAGGGCCATTTGCAATATCTACTTTTTTAATTTCTGCGTAATTCATTTTTTTACCTACTATTTATTTCAATCAGATAAAAGGCGGTCCTCACGGGCCGCCTCATAATCCTTACAGATGGAGAACTCGCTCCTTTATCTCTTGTGTACGACCTTGATTCCAATACTGGGTACCGATGTATCCGCAAGTTCTTCTTGCAACATTCATCTTATCCTGATCACGGTTTCCACAATTGGGGCATTCCCACACTAATTTGCCATCATCCTCTTTGATTGCTATCTCGCCATCAAAGCCACATACCTGACAATAATCACTCTTTGTATTAAGTTCAGCATACATTATGTTCTCATAAATGTACTGCATAACTGAGATAACAGCCTCAAGATTATTCTGCATATTAGGAACCTCAACATAGCTGATTGCTCCACCAGGCGACAATTCCTGGAACTGAGATTCGAATTTAAGTTTTGTAAATGCATCAATCTTCTCAGTTACATGCACATGATAGCTGTTTGTTATATAATTCTTGTCTGTTATGCCCTCGATTACGCCAAAGCGCTTCTGCAGGCATTTCGCAAACTTATATGTTGTAGATTCGAGCGGCGTTCCATACAAAGAGAAATCAATATTTGTCTTCGCTTTCCATCCAGCACATGCCTCATTGAGTTTTTTCATGATATCAAGTGCAAAAGGAGTTACCTCTGGATCGGTATGCGATTTTCCCGTCATGTACTTAACGCACTCACATAAGCCAGCATATCCAAGCGAAATTGTTGAATATCCATCATACAGAAGCTTGTCAATTGGCTCACCCTTCTTAAGTCTTGCCAATGCTCCATCCTGCCACAGGATAGGCGCCGCATCTGACAAGGTACCCTTGAGTCTGTTATGACGGCACATCAGAGCTTCATAACACAGTTCAAGTCTCTCATCCAGAATAGCCCAAAACTTGTCCATATCCTTCTCTGCTGACAACGCCAAATCCACCAGATTAAGTGTAACAACACCCTGGTTGAAACGTCCGTAATACTTTCTGGTATTCTCATCGAAATTCTTCGCATGTGACACATTACCAGCTGATTCAGAGCATCTGTCAACTGTGAGGAAAGAACGACATCCCATACAGGGATAGCAATCTCCGCCCTTAAGACGCTTCATTACCTTTTCGGAAATATAATCAGGTACCATTCTCTTAGCGGTACACTGAGCTGCCAACTTGGTCAGATAGAAGTATTTACTTCCCTCACTAATATTATCTTCCTCAAGAACATATATAAGCTTAGGGAAAGCAGGTGTGATAAACACGCCCTTCTCATTCTTAACACCCTTAATTCTCTGGCAAAGCACTTCTTCAATGATAGTTGCAAGATCATCCCTGGTCTGACCTTCTGGCACCTCATTAAGATACATGAATACAGTGATAAATGGTGCCTGACCATTGGTTGTCATGAGTGTGATAACCTGGTACTGAATAATCTGAACACCACGGTTGATTTCTTCTTTTACACGCAGTTCTGCAATCTTATTAATTCTCTCTACTGTCGCCTCAATTCCTGCGGATTCAAGCTCTTCCTTAACTTCCTGACGGAACTTCTCACGGCTCACCTGAACAAAGGGCGCAAGATGTGAGAGGGATATACTCTGTCCACCATACTGAGATGATGCAATCTGCGCAATTGACTGGGTTGCAATATTACATGCCGTCGAAAAGCTCTTCGGCTTATCAATCATAGTTTCTGATATAACAGTTCCATTCTGAAGCATATCTTCGAGATTGACCAGACAGCAATTATGCATATGCTGAGCAAAATAATCCGCATCATGGAAGTGAATTATTCCCTGCTCATGTGCCTCAACAATGTTAGGAGGAAGAAGGAATCTCTTTGTTATATCCTTGCTGACCTCACCAGCCATATAATCTCTCTGAACAGAGTTAACTGTAGGATTCTTATTAGAATTCTCCTGCTTAACTTCCTCATTATTGCATTCAAGCAGAGACAGAATCTGCTGGTCTGTCGAATTACTCTTACGTACTAATGCTCTCTTATAGCGGTAGGTAATATAATTTCTCGCAACTGAAAATGCCCTCTGATTCATAATCTGGTTCTCAACCATATCCTGAATCTCTTCGACAGATGGAGAATGCTGAATAGATTCACAGGCATGTCTGACATTCTCCGTGATATGGAGAATCTGATAATCAGACATCTTCTCGCTTTCTAAGACACTTTCGTTTGCTTTTCTGATTGCGGCCTCGATTTTGGAAACATCGAAAGTTACTTCTGAACCGCTTCTCTTAATAATCTTCATAGATGATGCTAACCTACCCCTCTACAACAAAATATGGTGTACCCGACGCAAAACACGTACACTACATATTGTATCAGACTTTTATATCATGTCAACCGGAATGATTTGCAATCACGCGTTTTTTATACAACATTTTGTGTCTATTTCGGTGCGTATTGGCACATATATTGGTGTACGGCACATTTACATTTACCAATTCGCTGTGGTTTTACGAGCTCCTCTCACGAGAAAAAAACTATATATAGTAAAGTGACGTTCACTGCAAGACACCCGTTAGAGCGCGCCATGTCTCGCAAATCGAGTAGGCTGACTCCTACTCGATATACACTCGTATATCATTCGGAATACGCTTCGCTTCTTCCTCATGATTATACGTTCGCCAAATACAGATTACCAT
>JAGHUF010000071.1 GCA_018064935.1 Candidatus Merdinaster equi
CTGAAGATGAAAGAATTGAGGCAATAAGAGAGAATCGCAGGCAGCAGGCGCAGGGGTTGTCTAATAGTAGCGGTTTGAGCAGCGAGAGAGCAGGCAATCTGGCGGCGTCGCAGGTGCAAAGTTCTACGGATGGTCAGATTCCAAGGGTTGCCCGCAACACATCACTTCTTACGCAGTACAATTCAAGAGGTCAGATTGTGGTACCGGATGCTTCAGATCAGCAGAGAATACTGCATGGTGACAGGGGTGTCAGAAACAAACGGCCATGATGACAGAATAGAAATTGCTTTCGCTTTTTTCTCTTTGCTTCTTCGAAACAGGTTGCTCAGAAATGAAGATATATATGCGCATTGATATTAGCGAAGGGAATGCCAATTTTGTGTAGAAATATTGCATGGAAAAGATATATAATATTAGCGTTTGCTGATATGACAAAAATAAACACATCAGTGTTATTGCACTGATACCGTCAGGAATAGAAATGAACAAACAATAGAAGGGATACAGAAACATGAGCAGTTATGAACTTGGAACTAAATGTGTACAGGGAGGATATACTCCTGGAAATGGAGAACCAAGACAGATTCCTATAATTCAGTCTACGACTTTTAAGTATAATACCAGCGAGGATATGGGTAAGCTGTTCGACTTAGAAGCAACTGGTTATTTCTACACCAGACTTCAGAACCCTACCAACGATATGGTTGCAGCAAAAATTGCTGAACTTGAAGGCGGTACAGCTGCAATGCTTACATCTTCAGGACAGGCTGCGAATTTCTACGCACTCTTTAATATATGTGAGTGCGGAAGCCACATAGTTGCTTCTTCAACAATCTATGGAGGAACCTTCAATCTCATTGATGTGACAATGAAAAAGATGGGAATAGATGTGACATTTGTGTCACCTGATGCATCAGAGGAAGAACTGAATGCAGCATTTAAGGAGAACACAAGAGCAATGTTTGGTGAGACAATCGCTAACCCTGCATTAACAGTTCTTGATATTGAGCTGTTTGCAAAGGTTGCTCATTCACATGGTGTTCCGCTTATTGTGGATAATACTTTCCCAACACCTGTTCATTGCAGACCTTTTGAGTGGGGAGCAGATATTGTTACTCATTCAACAACCAAGTATATGGATGGACATGGTGCAGCAGTAGGTGGATGTATTGTTGATTCTGGAAGATTTGACTGGATGGCATATGCTGATAAGTATCCTGGTTTGTGTGAGCCAGATGATTCGTATCATGGTGTGACATACGCTAAGAATTTTGGCAAAGAGGGAGCATTCATCACTAAAGCAACTGTTCAGCTCATGAGAGATTTTGGTAGTATCCAGTCTCCTCAGAATGCATTTATCCTCAATCTTGGACTTGAGTCATTACATGTCAGAATGGAGAGACATGCTAAGAATGGTCAGGAAGTGGCAGAATTCCTTGAGAAGCATCCTAAAATTGAGAGAGTGTCTTTCCCTGGGCTTAAGAGTAATAAGTACTATGACAGAGCTATGAAATATATCCCTAATGGAGGCTGCGGAGTAGTTTCTTTTGAGATTAAGGGTGGAAAGAGCGCAGCAGAAGTCTTTATGAAGAACCTTAAGCTTGCTGCAATTGAGACTCATGTTGCAGATGCGAGAACATGCTGCCTTAATCCTGCGACATCTACACACAGACAGATGTCGGATGCTCAGTTAAAGGCCGCTGGCGTTCCAGCTGGACTTGTCAGAATGAGCTGCGGTCTTGAGGACAGTAAGGATTTGATTGCAGATATCGCACAGGCTTTGGAGTGTGTATAATTCCTATACTGCGATATAGTGTAAATTGATTTATAGATGAAAACCGTTGACTTATAGGATAAAGATAAAATGAGTTGGTATAAACCGCTGTAACCCTTGTAAATACTAGGGAGCAGCGGTTTTATTTTTTTGTGAAATGTTGGACTAATAGAGCAACACGTGTCGGTGCCCAGTAAGAAATTGTGAAAAATGCAAATAAAAAACACCAACCCCAAGGATCAAGTCCTTAAAATTAGTGTTCCAAGTGCACCGCCAGGGGCTCGAACCCTGGACACCCTGATTAAGAGTCAGGTGCTCTACCAACTGAGCTAGCGGTGCGTTTATATGTGTCGTTCTTTACAACGCAAAAATGATTATAGTATAATGTTCACGGTTTGGCAAGAAGAAATTTGCAAAAATTTTATTTTTTTACGAACTTTTTTTGCAACTCTTTTATCAAACTATTTTTGTGTAATTATTCATGAGTATTTAGTGGCAGAAAAAACAGAAAATTAGAGGCAAGAGAAATGATATTTGAGACACACGCTCATTTTGATGATGAAGCATTTGATGAGGATAGAGAAGAACTCTTATTAAATATGAAAAGAAACGGGATTCACCCGATTGTTAATGTGGGTGCGAGCATGGGATCGTCGCGGGAAAGCGTCAAGCTCTCTAGTGACTATCCAAATGTTTATGCCGCTGTCGGAGTGCATCCGAGTGAAGTGTACCAGATGACGGAAGCTGATTTGATGGATCTTGAGGACCTAAGCCGCGAGAGCAAGGTGCTTGCGATAGGTGAGATTGGTCTTGATTACCATTATGAGGACACGGATGCAGAGTGCCAGAAGTACTGGTTTATTCAGCAGCTTAAGTTGGCAAAAAAGGTCAATCTTCCCATTATTATTCATTCCAGGGAGGCTTGCCTTGATACGATGGAAATAATGAAGGAGCATGCCAAAGGGCTGACTGGAGTTATTCACTGCTTCTCATATCCTGTGGAGATTGCCAGAGAGTACGTGAAGATGGGCTTCTATCTTGGCATAGGTGGTGTTCTTACATATAAGAATGCTAATAAATTAATTGAGGTCGCTGAGGAGATTCCACTTGATAAGCTCGTTCTCGAGACGGATAGCCCATATCTTACGCCCGTCCCTCACAGGGGAGAGCGCAATGATTCAAGAAATCTGATATATGTTGCGGAGAAGTTGGCCAAAATAAAAAACATGCCGGTGGACAAACTCATCAAGCAGACTTCAGAGAATGCACGAAATCTGTATCGCCTGAAAAAGGGAGATATTCAGTAGGAAAAATAGTGTGAAAAATAAATGAATCAGAAATGAGGATTTATATGGCATATCTTGGTAATGCACAGAATACAATTGAAGTACTTAAAAAGTATGGTTTTACCTTTCAGAAGAAATTTGGGCAGAATTTTCTAATAGATGAGCATGTTCTTGACAGGATTGTGGAAGAAGCAGGTGTTACTAAGGACTCGCTTGTGCTTGAAATAGGTCCTGGAATCGGAACATTGACCCAGTATTTATGCGAGGCAGCGCGGGAGGTTGTTGCTGTTGAGATCGATAAGCATCTGATTCCAATCCTCGAGGATACACTTTCTGAATATGATAATGTCACTGTTATTAACGAGGACATACTGAAGGTTGATATTGCAGCTCTAGCCCGAGAGAAAAACGCTGGAAAGCCAATCAAGGTTGTTGCAAACCTTCCATACTATATAACTACTCCAATTATCATGGGACTGTTTGAATCAGGAGTTCCGCTTGAGAGTATAACTGTCATGGTGCAGAAGGAAGTTGCGGACAGGATGCAGGAGGGACCCGGAAGTAAGGATTATGGTGCATTGTCGCTTGCAGTGCAGTATTATTCAAAGCCTGAAATTGTCGCGAGGGTGCCAATGAATTGCTTCATGCCGAGACCGAATGTTGATTCTGCCGTTATAAGGCTTAAAAAGTATGAGAAGCCACCTGTTCAGGTAAATGATGAGAAGACTATGTGGAGAATAATCCGCGCGGTGTTTAACCAGAGAAGAAAGACCATGGTTAATTCGGTTTCCGGAGCAGCGGATTTGTCTTTTTCAAAGGAGAAGATTGCGGCTGTTCTTGATGAAATGGGAGAAATTCCAACTGTTAGGGGCGAGAGCTTTGATCTTGCTAAATTTGCTGAATTTACAAACAGAATTACGAGATAGTACTCACTATATTTTGCGATAATTGTTTGACCAAAATACAAGATTTATGGTACACTAAATGAGATTGGGGACATATACCCTTTTAATGTTTTTTGGTTATTTTTAGGATATTTATTGCATAGAACAGGGGAACACAAGTGGATAAGTATGAGTACAAGCTTCGGTCCGAGCAGATACAGGACCTGATTTCAAAGAAGGAATATGCTAAAGCAATGCACGTGGCTGATGAGATTGACTGGAGCCGCGTTAAAAATATATCAATGCTGACAATTGTGTCAGATTTGTACAAGATTAATCGTAGATATGATGTTGCGAGAGATCTTCTTTTGTTTGCATATGACAGATCTCCTGGAAAAAGAAGCATTGTATTCTCACTGTGTGAACTTAGCATAAAACTTGGCGACATTGTAAGAGCTGTTGAATACTATAAGGAATTCAACCAGATTGCTCCAACTGATTCTGGAAGATATATCCTTAAATATAAGATTTTCAAGTCTCAGGAAGTATCTATTGAAGAGAGAATAGCGCTGCTTGAGGCTCTGAAGGCTGAAGACTACAGACCAAAGTGGGCATATGAACTGGCTTATCTGTATCACAGAGCTGGAATGGAAAGCCAGTGTATCTCAGAGTGTGATGAGCTTATTCTGACTTTTGGTGAAGGCAAGTATGTTCTTGACGCTATGGAGCTCAAGAAGCTTCATACGCCACTTAATCCTGTTCAGCAGGATAAGTATGATGCCTGGATGGGATATAAAGTTAAGCCCACAACAACGGATGCAGCTAAGGCATCTCTTGGAAGAGCAGATTTGATGCAGGCATCAACCAAGGTTATGCCTACTAGAGATATTGATATCCAGGTTAAGACCATGGATGTTGAGAATAAGTATAATACCATGAATATTCAGGCTGCTTTGGCTGACAGCATGAAAGAAATCATGGCAAAGGATGAGGTTGAAAAGCCAAGCGCACCAGAGACGGGCGCTGATGTGACCAAGTTTATGCCGTCTGCTGATATGGCTGAACTTAAGATCACTGAAGAAAACGGAGTAGTATCTGTTACGACTGATAAGATCCCTGTGGCTCAGGTTGCTGAGCAGGAGCCAGTTGTTTCAGCTTCAGATGTAGATGCTCAGGCAACTCAGGTTATTGACAGGGCAGAGATCCGTAGGGAAGAGAAGGCACAGGAAGCACAGAAGGTACAGCCAGTGCAGGAAATTCAAACGCCACATCTTGCCTTTGATCCAAACATGGACACAGCTCAGTTAATTCAGAATATGACAGCTCGCGCTGAGGCAGCGGCTGCTAATCCTTATTATGAAGGTATGGTTTCGCAGGAAGGCGATGGTCAGATGACTATGGTTGTTCCGGATGAGCCAAAGGTTGAGAAGCAGATTACCGGCCAGCTTAATATTGGCGATATCATGAATGAGTGGGAGCAGAAGAAGATAGATAATGAACAGCGCTCCATGGATGATATCCGCCAGCGAATGGTTCGTCAGACAGGACGAATCTTCAGTGATTTTGACAAGAGTGCAAAATCAGGAATGCTAGAAGGCTTAGAAGATGTTCATAATCCTCTTACTAATCTTCCAATTACGCCTGCAAAGCCTGTTCCACCACCAAAAACAAATGCAGAGAAGCTTATAGAGGCAGCGCTTCTCGATGAGGATGATTACGAGGAGGATCTTCCAGAAGTAGAGGAGCTGGCAGAGATTATTGAGCCAGTCACTCAGGAGATGGAAGAGGTCGTTCCTGCAATGGAGCAGGCTCAGACTATGGAAGAATCAGAGATTCCTGCCGAGGTGGAAATGCCTGCTGAAGCAGAAACTGTTGAAGAGTTGGAAGCAGAGCCAGAGGAATTCGAAGCAGAGGCTGATGAACAGTTCTATGATGAACAGGAACCAGCGGTTGAAGAAACTGGGTCTGGTGATGATTTTACGATAGGTGCGGATTTCTCTACATCAGAAATAGCTGACGTAGCTGAGAAGCTGCTTGAAGAGACAGAGAGACAGGTCGCAGGAGAAGATAGTGTGCCTACAACTCCAAGACTTGCACCAGATACAAGAAGAGAACTTTCTGAGGATGAGAAGGAACTGTTTGGTGCGCTCATTCAGACAGATCAGATGAAGGAGCAGATTGCCACAGCAATCGATGCAGTTTCTCTTGCTACATATACAGGTAATGTAATAATAACTGGTGAAGCAGGTTCAGGAACACTGACCTTAGCCAAGAATCTTATCAAAAATGTTCAGATGTCAGATAATAACTTCTCGGGTAAGGCTGCTAAGATTTCCGGAGCATCGCTCGATAAGCAGGATATTGAGAAAACACTGGCTAAGCTTAAGAACGGAGCACTCATCATTGAGAAAGCCAATGGAATGAGCCCAGCCGCACTTCAGAGATTGTGCAGCTATCTCGATGCTGATCATGAAGAAGGAATCATTGTCATCATGGAAGATACCAAGATGGAAATGAGAAAACTTCTGAATAAGTACAAGGCAGCAACTAATTGTTTCAACGCAAGAATTGATATCAACGCAATGGATTCCGATGCTCTAGTAGCTTATGCAAAAGAGTATGCATACGATCAGGAGTATGCAGTTGATGAACTTGGTGTTCTTGCAATATATACTCGTATTTCTGATCTTCAGTCTGGGGATCACAATGTCACACTTCAGGAAGTTCGTGACATTATGGACGAAGGAATATGGAGTGCAAACAGAAAAACTATCGGTCATTATTTTGACATCTTATCTGGTAAAAGATATGATGATGAGGATATGATAATTCTTAGAGAAAAAGATTTCATATGCTAATAAAAAACATATAAATATTTCAATATTTTCAATAGGGGGAACTTATGGCAGCGAAAAAAACAGAAGCGCCTGCGCAGGAGATGGTTAAGATTTCCGATGCAGATTTATTTGTATTTGGTCAGGGTTCACATTATGACCTTTATAAGAAGCTTGGTGCACATCCATGTACCAATGGAAAAGTTAAGGGTACATATTTTGCAGTGTGGGCACCACATGCTGAGAAGGTAAGCGTTGTAGGCGAATTCAATAATTGGAAAGAAGATGCTTTTTTCCTTGAAAAGCTCGGAGAAATCGGAGTTTGGGGCGGATTTGTGCCAAATGCGGTTGTTGGGGATATGTACAAATTCCTCATCTATACCAAGGATGGACGTAAGCTATACAAGGCTGATCCATTTGCTAATCAGGCCGAGTTTAGACCTGGAACAGCATCAATTATTACTGATATTTCGAATTTTAAGTGGACTGATGATGCCTGGATGACAAAGCGTGCGGAGACTGACTTTTACAGCAGTCCTCTGGCAGTATACGAGTGTCACATTGGTTCATTTATGAAGCACCCTGATGGAACAGAGGATGGATTCTATAATTATAGAGAGTTTGCCGACAGAATAGTTAAATATCTGAAGGAAATGAAATATACTCATGTCGAACTTATGGGTATTGCAGAGCATCCTTTTGATGGTTCGTGGGGATATCAGGTAACAGGTTATTATGCACCTACATCAAGATATGGAACACCTGAGGACTTCCAGTATCTGGTAAATACACTTCATAAGAATGGCATCGGTGTTATTCTTGACTGGGTTCCAGCTCATTTCCCTAAGGATGCGCATGGACTGGCTGACTTTGATGGAGAGCCTTTATTTGAGTATCCTGATCCAAGAATGGGAGAGCATCCTGACTGGGGAACCAAGGTATTCAATTTTGCTAAGAATGAGGTAAGAAACTTCCTTATTGCCAATGCTCTGTTCTGGATTAAGGAATTCCACATTGATGGACTTCGTGTTGATGCTGTAGCATCTATGCTGTATCTCGATTATGGAAGAAGAGATGGTGAGTGGATTCCTAATAAATATGGCAAAAACGAGAACCTTGATGCAATTGAATTCTTCAAGCATCTGAATTCAGTAGTACATGGAGCCTTCAAGGGCGTGATGACTATCGCAGAAGAGTCTACTGCATGGCCAAATGTCACAAAGCCTGCAGAAGAGGGCGGACTTGGATTTACGTTCAAATGGAATATGGGATGGATGCATGATTTCTGTGATTACATGAAGCTTGATCCATATTTCCGCAAGAATAACCACAACAAGATGACATTTGCAATGAGCTATAACAATGCTGAGCATTATATTATGCCATTGTCTCATGATGAGGTCGTACATCTTAAATGTTCCATGGTAAATAAAATGCCTGGATATATGGTAGATAAGTATGCTAATCTTCGAGTTGGTTATACATTCATGTTTGGTCACTCAGGTAAGAAGCTGCTGTTCATGGGACAGGAGTTCGGCCAGGAGAGAGAGTGGTCAGAGGCAAGAGAGCTTGACTGGGCGCTGTTGACAGAGCCTTTGAACAAAGGAATGCAGGAGTATGTTAAGGCACTCCTTAACATGTACAGAAAATACAACTGTCTGTTCGAAAATGATTCAGACTGGGGCGGCTTCGAGTGGATTAATGCAAACGACGGAGACAGAAGTATCTACACATTCTTCCGTAAGAACAAGGAATATAAGAATAATCTGGTATTTGTTCTAAATATGACTCCAATGGAGAGAACAGAATACAGAATGGGAGTTCCTAATAAAGGGAAGTACAAACTTGTATTAAACAGCTGCGATGAAAAGTTTGGAGGAAGCGGTGCATCTGTACCACTCACGCTTACAGCAGAGCAGATTCCATGTGATGGAAGGGACTATTCTATTTCATTTACACTCCCTGCTTATGGAGCACTTGTTTACAGCTTCTAATGAGTATGGCTTGTAGTGGCAGGCATAATGTTGGATAGCCATAAAGTAAAGAAACGACGGCGTGATGCCGAAATATAAGGTGGACACAGCGATGTGTTCACCTTTTTTTGAACCCGAGTGACGGGGGTTGTGGCATCTCTTCGCAACAAGCCTGTCAGAAATGAGGATTGATATATGAATATAATGTCTGATAATCATGGAAAAGTAATTCCGTCTGCAGCAGAATCACAGAGAACAAATGTAAATCACGCAGTTAATTATGCAGCAAATAATACAGCTAACTACGCAGGAGTAGCAAAAACATCTACACATACTGGTGACGCAGCCCGCTCAGGGATCCAGGTAGAGTTCGGAAATAGCATAGCCATACCTTCGCCATTCCAGAATTCGGATAAGAACAATTCAAATAATGGAAAAAAGAATATGCAGGATGTTGCTAATGATGCAGCTAAAATGCAGACGATAATCGACACAGGGTGCATGACGGTAATGTCGGAAAATACAACAGGTGAGGATCTTTCTAAGATAAAGGAAGAGGGATTCAATATATCAGACATGAAGCCTGAGGACGGATTAAATACACTTGAGCACATCAAGGCAACACTCGCAAGCACAGGAACGATCATACGTGGATTTAATGATGATTTGTCCGCTGAGGAACTTGCACAGGTGTGTGGAGGAGAGGCAAGAGCAAATTCGATTAAGAAAGCCTTTAACGAAAATGACATACCCGTCACAAAAGAAAACGTAACAGAGGTAATGGATGCAGCAGCTGAGGCCGTCACATTGAGTAAGCCCTCTGATGGAACACAACAGCTATTAATTCAAAAAGCTCAGGAACCAACAATTCAGAATCTGTATATGGCATCTTATTCTGGGATGACGCAGGTAGCATCTTCTGGTGGCTACTATGCGCAGAATGCTGAAGGGTATCTGGCTAAGATGTCTGAAAATGAAGAGATAGACATCGAAGCCTTATCTGATCAGATGAAGAAAATTATTGAGGAGAGCGGTATAGAGGTTAATGAGGATTCTCTGAGTGATGCAACTTGGCTGGTAAAAAGTGGAATTCCATTAACCGGCGAGAATCTTAAACTCAAGATGCAGCTTGAAAGAATTGAATATCCTGTTAAGGAAGACCTTGCTATAGCTGCAGCCGCAGCTGCTAAGGGAAGCGGAAGGCCGGCAATCGAGGGTAATCTTGCAGATCCCAGAAATATATATGAGAGAGCACAGGAAATCATCAATAGGATTAATTCTATTGATGAAGGACTAGAGCAGCCATTCTCAAATGAGATTTCTTCCAGAAGAATGCTTGAAGAAACAAGGCTCAAGATGATGTTAGAGGCAAGCGTCTCACTTATTAAAAGAGGTTTTACCGTAGATACAGCCTCACAATCAGAGCTTGTCGATGCACTCAAGGCAGAGGAGGAAAGAATCTGTCAGAAGAGATTTCCAGATGCCGAAACAGCCGAAGAGGCAGTTTCTCTGAATGAAAGATATGAGGAAACAATTTCCTATGCAGATAAAATTGGAGAATATCCTCTGGCATTCGCTGCAAAAATTGATATTGCAGAGGCAAATTTGGAGGCAGCAGATTCACAAGCATCTGCCATGGCTAATGCCCTTAAGAGTTCGAATGCAGCCTCTTCATACGAGGCGCTGCAGACGGAAATAAGGGGAGATCTTGGCGATTCAATAAAGAAGGCGTTTAGAAATGCGGATGAGGTTCTAGCCGCAGCAGGTCTTGAAGCAAACGATGCAAATAGGAGAGCTTTACGAGCACTCTCATATAACGATATGGAAGTAACAGAGGAAGCTGTACAAAAAGTAAAGGATGCAGACTTAACGCTTCGAAGAATTAGTGAAAACATGACACCTGCGTCAGCACTCTCGCTTATACGTGATGGCAAAAATCCACTCACAATGACTTTGGCAGAATTAGAAGAGGTGCTGACAAGAAAGAACCATGAAAGCCTTGGCATCAATAAAGCAGCTAAGGACAATCAGGATTATGCTGAATTCCTATTAAAGGCAGAGGCTAATAAAGACATTACTGAAGCAGAAAGAGAATCATATATAGGATTGTACAGATTATTCCGCCAGATAGAGAAAACTGACGGTGCTGTCATAGGGGCTATGGTCAATACTTCTGCATATGAGAATATCGCTGAAGAAAATGTATCGGATCTTCTCAGACAGGTAAGAAGTCTCAAGAAAAAGAATCTGGATTATAGAATAGCTGACGATATAGATGTTAAGGTTCTGGTAAATAAAGCAAACAGTATAGACGCACAGATTTCTTCAGCATTTGACAATAACAGTTCTAATTCTAATCATAATAATTCCGGAGCAGCTTTTTCAGAAGCAGAATCCTATGATTCAACCAATTCTGGGGCATCGGCCAGTCAGCGAAGCTATCAGGACAAGCTCATAAGTGAGATATATGAGAATTTCCCAGAAGAGATGACTGATTTCGCAGATGAGAAGGAATTAAATAGCGAAGTTGAGGAAAGACTTTTGCAGGATGCTCTTCGGGATGTGAGAGAATATGCCGATATAGATGATGAGGCTGTCAGACATATCCTTGAGGCAGATATCCCAAGGACTATTGGAAATCTGATAAGCGCAGGCCATCTTCTATCTGCTAAAGGCAACATATTTAATAAGATAAAAGATGATAAAAAAGAAGCAATCCAGGATTATCAGAAAGCTTTCATGGAGGATGCACAAGATGGCAGCAGGATGAAGGCGGCTGGCAGAGACCTGGTGCGCGATCTGCAGGTGTTCATGGAGAACCAGATCGAAGAGGAAGCTTCTTTTTCACAGAATCAGAATGTTGAAGCTGACACAGAAAATGTTGGTGGATACGAGCGAATTAAGAGCATAAACGGGATGCTTTCACAGCTCGGACTCATGGATGAGTATGCACGAGATGAGCATTTCGTAGTTCCAGTAGAGACAAGCGAAGGTTACGCGGCGATGCATCTTACACTTCGTCATGAGGAAGGGGCAGGCAGAGTGTCAGTCCAGATGGAGACGGAGCAGGGAAGGCTGAGCGCAGAACTTTCTGCTGAAAACGGCAAGATCTACGGAAGTATAAACCTTCCGGGAGGTACCAATCTTCAGGGTGGAGCAAACACTTTTGGCGCGGCAGGCTCAACGAGTGGAGTTCGGGTTAGCGAAAAAGAGTTTCTGGAGAGAATGCAGAACTACATGGACGAACATTTACCGCAGGGAAGCGAGACACGAACAGGAAATTACACACTATACATCATTGCGAAGGCTGTGGTTAGTGCAGCCAGAGCATGACCCTATGGTAAAAGGAGACCGCTATGAATGTTAATTACAATGTACAATCCATGGTAGCGCAGAGAGCGCTTCTCAAAAATGAAAATAAGCTCAGCGCATATACTGAAAAACTGTCTAGTGGATACAAGATTAATCATGCAAAGGACGATGCAGCTGGACTTGCAATAAGCAAGAAGATGCGTATGCAGATAAGAGGTCTGTCACAGGCGGGCGATAATGCAAACAACGGAACCAACGTATGTGAGACCGCAGATGGTGCACTTGCTGAAATTGAAGATATGCTCCAGAGAATGAATGAATTGGCTGTAAAATCCGCTACTGGAACAAATACAACCCAGGACCGTGAGGCAATTCAGGAAGAAGTAGCTCAGCTTAAGGATGAGATAGTAAGAATATCGACACAGACAGATTATAACGGAAATACTCTTCTGGATGGTACTTTTGATCTTCATGGTTTTTCGGACACCCTTGGCGTAAAAGTTACAAATTATACAGATAATCTTCCAAACGGAACATATTCAATTACAATCACATCGGCCGGAGATGATACAGTTGAACCTCATGTTGATGCAGTTGCAACTCTTGATGGTTTTGACGGAGGAGAAGGCGGAGCAGATTTCTTAAGCAAAGCAACCATGCTGGCTGACGGAAACAAGCTTACTTTCACTGATTCAAAGGGAAAAGAGTTAAGTATTGAAATCGATCCTGATACTTTGACTTCCTTCCCGGCAAGCATCGAACTTAATATCAATTCCATCGGAGCCTTCTCTGTACAGGTTGGAGCTAATGAGGGCGAGCTTCTGGATATGCGTCTCCCTGAGATTTCACTAAAAACTCTTGGAATAGACCAGCTGGACATGACGACACAGAAGGGCTCACAGGATGCGATGGGAATGCTTGAGAAAGCAATAGATACCGTATCAAAAGTGCGTTCCAGAATAGGTGCATATCAGAATAGATTAGAGCATACAGCTAGTTCTCTTGCAGTTACTGAAGAGAATATTACTAAGGCTGAATCAGGTATCATGGACCTTGATATGTCGAAGGAAATGGTTAATTTTACAACCTACCAGGTTCTGGTTCAGGCTGGAACAAGCATGCTGGCACAGGCTAATCAGCAGCCTGAGCAGGCATTGCAGCTTCTTCAGTAGTAATCAGTCGAAACAAGTTGTTCATAGATGAGGATTAGTATATGACAGACGAGAAGAAGCAGGAATTTACTCTGAGAATATCCAGAGCCAACCGCACGGAAATGACCGTGATTATATACGAGATTGCGCAGGAATATGTGCGCGAAGCAATTGATGTGCTTGATGGCGGCTTTGTTGAAGGACAGACGCAGGTGAGTGAGCTTGAAAGATACAATCGGGCCGTGCGCAATGCCGGGATGTGTATCGACACGCTCAAGTCTACGCTGGACTTCACATATCCGTTATCAGGTACGCTCCTTCATCTGTATATTTCGATGAAGAAGCAGCTTGCAAGAGCTATTGCAGGAAGAAATCCAAAGCATCTTGATATTGTTCTGGATGGACTTAAGGAGCTGGCTGATGCTTTTCGCAAGGTGGCAGAAGCAGATGACAGTGCCCCTTTGTATGAGAATTCGCAGGATGTTACAGCTGGCTACACATATGGCAAAAGCGGTGTGAATGTCAATCCGGAGATGACCGGAAGAGGCTTTCTGGCTTAAGGTATTAGTACAAAGCAGATATATCAACCCACATGGCTGGTCGATAGCCGCCATATCCATTGTCGAGATACATACCATCGAGGATAACTGACCCTTTTTCATTTACAATTATCACCATGCGGTTACCATTTCCGGGTGTCCTTAGCCACCAGAAATAATTAGTTCCACTGGTTGTGGAACTGATTCTGCTATAATCATTATAATAATACGTGTTTACTTCATCTAAAGACAGGCAAAAGACATGGTCGAGTGTATCAAAATCCTCTTCAGAGCCATATAGTCCCGTCGAATTGGTAAGCTTAGTTTCGACAATGATTTTCTTTTCTTCATCTGTGAATGCAGAGTCATAGAAGGTGTTGTTCATCCAGTCTCTGATTTTACTGTCAGGCCAGTCTGAATGGTCAAGGGAACCAGAGTATCGTGCCTGCCTGAGGATGTCATGAGATATTAAGAGTAGCTTATCATCTTCTTTTGTTAAGACATCCCAGCGAATAGTCTTCTCGTTATATTCCCCAAAATAAACACTATCGCCAATACTTGCCTCTGTGAACATATGTTTAACAGACTCGTCCAGATTTATGGGCTCTTTGAAGCTAAAGAGACTTCCCCCAGAAGAGCAATTTGGAATAATGAGGCATAATGCAACAATGATTAGTACAACTACAATTGGGCATACGATTCCCAAAATAAGAGGGAGAGGATTCTTCTTCTGAGCGCTGGGCATCATCCCAGCGGGCGTTTCGGGACTGGACTGATTAGAGCATGGAGCGCCACAGTTGTTACAAAAGAGGTCCGTCTCTGACAGACTTGCACCGCAGTTACTACAATATTTCATATTCAAGCTCCTCCAATGTGGTATGATATATAATTATACTACTTGATAAAGATAATGCGTTGCTAATTATCGCTTTATTTTAGCAACAAGCTTCTCAGGATTGAGGATTAACATGAAATACATTTTGGAAGAAGGCCGGCCAGCAAATCTGGACGGTAGATTAGACAAAGAAATCCGCTGTTATGACCTATTAGATAAGCTGGGTCTGGAATACTGGCGGTGTGATCACCCGGATGCCAACGCGAATACAATGGCTGATTGTCTTGAGATAGACAGCATTTTAGAGGCGGTTGTCTGCAAAAATTTATTTTTGTGCAATAGGCAACATACTCAGTTTTACCTGTTGATGATGCCAGGAGACAAGGTTTTTAAGACAAAGGAACTATCTGGACAGCTCGGCTGCGCAAGGCTTAGCTTTGCAGAGCCCGAGTACATGGAGAAGTACCTGGACATTACTCCCGGATCTGTAAGTGTGCTTGGATTAATGAATGATTCAGAGAATGCAGTTAAGCTCCTGGTTGATAAGGATGTACTGGCTGGAGAATATGTGGGATGTCATCCATGTATTAATACAACCAGTCTCAAGCTAAAAAAAGATGATATATTTGGTCCTCTGCTTGCGGCAATGCACCATGATATGACGGTGGTGGAGCTAGTGGGAGAGGA
>JAGHUF010000101.1 GCA_018064935.1 Candidatus Merdinaster equi
GATATGAAAGAAAAAGGTATGAGCAAAGGCGAGTTCACGTCGGTCTCACAGGCTAATGGCGGAATCGAGAATATGATTAACTGGGATGGCAAGGATAAAGACTTGCTGGCACTTATTAAGTATATTGCCGATGAAGACAAGCTGGAGAAAATTCTGGAGAATCCGTCTGTTATTAAGACGCCTGTTGTAAGAAATGGAAAGCAGTCAACCTTGGGATATCAGCCTGAGGTGTGGAAGGGATGGAATTAAGAAATCAAGAAATGAAGTGAAGAATGGACTTCGGATTACATATTTAGCTGGACGTATAGTATAATTATTTACACACGTGCAGTGGCGCACGTGGATAGAAAATGGTGGATTGGCAGGGATAATGGTGACTGCTGATCTCTTATAAGATGGAGCACAAGGTTTATTATGAATGAACACGGAAACTATGAAACAAAAAGAGTAAACAAGACACTGCTCATAAGCTGGTTGGTTATAATCGGCATTTTACTGGTGGCTTATGGGCTGGAGGTTATAAAAAACGAAAGAACAGTTGGATATTTGATTGAGTTCGTTCTGTTTATGCTGGTGCCTTACGCAGTAGTCCTGTTCTTGTATAGAAGAAACAAAGAGTGGGAATATTTGGGATATGCTGTGGTTATAGGATATTCCTTCATGTACGCGTTCGTAATGTTTACAGGTGCGACGCAAATGGTCTCTGTTTATATTTTGCCTCTTTTGTGCTTCCTGATTCTGTACCACAAGCCGAGGCTTATTGTATTTGCTTTCCTCATTTCATTATCAATCAATGTGGCCTCATTGGTATATCAGTTGGGACAACATATTATAACTGTATCTAACAGTAAAGATATCGAAATTAGATTCGCTGTAATCTTAGTCTCTTTTGCAGGAGGGTTTGTATCAGCAAGACTGTATAACTTGATACACAGAGATAATCAGAGATTCATGAGTGAGTTGACTGAAAAGAATCAGGAAATTCAGGATATGGCAATTCAGACAATTGCAACAATTGCCAATACAATTGATGCAAAGGATGAGTACACGAGAGGTCATTCCAAGAGAGTTGCAGAGTATTCTATTGCTATTGCAAATGAACTTGGATTGTCTGCTGAAGAGATTAATGATCTGCGTTCAATAGCGCTACTCCATGACATTGGCAAGATAGGTGTTCCTGATTTCGTATTAAATAAGCCGGGAAGACTTACTAATGAAGAATATGAACTTATGAAACAGCACACTGTTATAGGTTCGGATATTCTGAAGGATATTAAGATGTTCCAGGGAATAGATGTCGGCGCAAGATTTCATCATGAGCGTTTTGATGGCAATGGCTATCCCGATAAGATTGCCGGGGAGGACATTCCATATATTGCAAGAATTATTGCCGTTGCAGACGCGTTTGATGCTATGACAAGCAATCGTGTTTATCGTAAGCAGCTTGATTTGGATTATGTAATTGGAGAACTGAAGCGCTGCAAAGGGACTCAGTTTGATCCTGTAATTGCAGAAGCACTTATCCGTATGCTGGAGGATAAGAGGCTGGTGCCAAGTACAGTTGAAAAAAGTGAAAATATGTCCGAATTGTCCAAAATCTGGACCAGAGTAATGCAGAAGGATGAAGAGAAATATAAGGGCAAATCTTCTACGGACGAACTTACTGGCTTATATAACCGAAGCTATGGTGAGCCGCTGATTAATTCTGCGATAGAAAATGGAAAAGGAACACTATTTGTCTTTGACGTAGATTCATTCAGAAAGATTAATGGGGAAGAGGGATTCCTGCTTGGAGATATTATTCTTCGCTCTGTAGCCAGAGGCCTGGAGAGTATCGAGCGCGAGAAATTATTGGCAAGGTATGGCGGAGATGAGTTCGTTGCTTTTCTGCCGGAACTGACTAACAAAGAGGAAATTACTTCGATTCTGGACAAATTATATAGTGACATAAAGAGACAACGTTCGCTTATGAAGGAGCCAATCAATTTTACTGTCTCAACAGGTGTGAGCGTTTGCACTGAGATGAAGAATGTTTATCAGGATTGTTTTCTGGATGCTGACAGAGCGTTGTATATGTCTAAACGTAATGGTGGAAACTGCTATACCTTCTATGAGAAAAATAGCGATGGAACAGAGAATAGCGAGAATGCTGATTTGCTGCGACTTAAGGATTTTGTTAAGAATCCGGAGAATAGAGAAAAGTATGCTGATGTTATTTCACCAGAGATAAATCAGGCGGTCGATTTGGTTAGCGAACTGATTTCCAATTCTGAAACACCGCTGCAGGTTATCCTGTTTACTGTAAAAACGAGCGACAGTGTTAATGCATCACTTGAAAAGAGAAATGAAGTAATGCTGTATCTTGAGACTGCTATTTCAAGAAGTATTAAAGGACGAGATTTCACATTGAAATTCAGTAGTTCTCAGCGAATGATTCTGCTGACCAAGTCTCAGGATGATGGAGCAAGAGCTGTATCAACCCACGTGATGAAGGAATTCTACAAGCTCTACAGTAGCAAGGAAATTGGTGTTTCTTTCGATACAATTGAGTTTAGGTAGATATTGTAATTCTATATATTTTTACGGAGTATTTAGCGCAGATGTTTGAATCGGCGTACGAAAGAGCAGGGGGAGATGTTGACAATGAAGATAGCTGTATACTGCGGAGCTGATTCGGGAATAGACAGCGCTTATGCGGAAGCTGCAAGGGAACTGGGAAGATGGATTGCAGCAGAAGGAAATACACTCGTGTACGGCGGTGGTAATGCTGGGCTTATGGGGGAAGTTGCCTGTCAGGTGCATTCCCTGGGAAGTGAGGTTATCGGTGTCCTCCCGGGCGACGTTGAATTTATAATGAGCAGACCTCAGCCATATGCGTCTCAGCTTATAGTTGCTTCAAATATGAGTGAGCGTAAAGAGAAGATGCTTGAAATAGCAGATGCATTCATAGCTCTTCCTGGAGGAATTGGAACTTTAGATGAGATCTCAGAAGCAATTACGCTGACTAAAATAGGCGTTTTTAGAAAACCATGTATTCTTTTTAATAGGAAAGGTTTCTACGAACCGCTAAGAAATATGATAGAAGAGATGGAGAAAGCTGGCTTTTTGAATGCCGACAGCATTAAAGATGTTTTGTTTTCTGACAATACCAGTGAGATAGCTAATTTTTTGAAGAAGTATTGAGTACACTGGCGAATGCCCTTGGATGCAAAGGTAGACTGATTTTTTAATAGGAGAAGAATATGACATTTGACAAGCTGTCACTTTTACATGTGGATAAGAAAGAATATTTTGAATATGAAAAGGACATTATAGATACTAATGCTACTGGACTTGCCCTTTTTTCGATTATTGCGCTAGTAGTATTTGCAGCAATGAGTCTTGTGAGTCTGTTTGAATCAGCACTTTCTTATAAGACTAATTTTTACATTGCGTTTTTTTGCGTAAGCTTGTTGTTTTTCTTTACCAGCAGATTCATTAAAAAACTGAACAACACAGCTAGAACTATTATAGATCTTTTGTTCTGTTTTATTCTGCTTAATTTCGGTGTCGTTATGGGCACGGTTATGTCGCCTGATCAGCTTACGGTCAGTTATATAGTTCTGATGATGGCTGTCCCGCTTGTTTTCATTACCAGGCCGATATACATGAATATAGTGATTTTGCTCAGCATGGCTTTATATCTGCCATTGGCATATATTAACCAGCCGGCAGAGGTATTCAGAGATAATATGTATGATGTTATTCCATATGGAATCCTCAGCATGGTTATTGCTGCGTATATGATGAAAATGAAAATTCAGAGAATCATATTGAGAAAGCAGTCCAGTCTATTTGAAAAATCCAGCACCATAAATAAGGAACGTATAGAGGAATATGATAGATTCATTACAGATATGATTCGCTACTCTTCTGAGGAGGGGGATGTAGATAATGTTATTAATCAGATAATGGCTTACATTGGAGAGAACCTGCATTCTGACAGAGCTTATATCTTTGAGCAAAATGCTGAGGGCAATTACGACAATACATACGAGTGGTGTAGGGCTGGAGTGACTGCAGAGAAGGATAATCTGCAAAATGTTCCGTACGAGGGAGTGATAGATGCCTGGATTAAAGAGTACAAAACATCACACAATGTACTGGTATATAACATCGAAACTTATAAGACTGATAATCAGGCACTATATGAAATTCTGAAGGCACAGAATATTACTTCGCTGGTAACAGGTCCAATTACAATAAATGGAAAGATTGTCGGCTTTTATGGCGTGGACAATCCTCCATTATCGCATATGGATGATATATCAGAACTCATTCATATCAATGAGTTCGTCATCTCGATGATGATAAGACTGAAAAATAATGATAAGGCTTTGGAGAGGACAGCACTGTATGATCAGCTCACCGGATGTAAGAATCGTATGGCGCTCGACTGGGCATATAGAGGCGAGTATGAGCCCGACGAGTCGATGGCTCTTATCATGTGCGACTTAAATGGACTTAAAGAAGTGAATGATAAGCAGGGACATGAGGCGGGGGACAGATTTATTTGTAGAGCGGCTGAGACTCTTTCGGATGTATTTGGTAAGGAAAGCGTATATCGTCTCGGCGGAGATGAGTTCCTTGTTATTTTGGAAGGGAAAACAAGAGAGCAGTTGGATGAGCTGATAGAGATGTGCAAGATTCAGGTTGGTCAGACTGCATGCATTGGAGTTTCCCTCAGCGAACATATAGGTAACTCTTTTGTGGATAAGCTGAAAGAAGCAGATGCGGATTTGTATAAACAAAAAGATTTGTTTTATCTTACAAGAAAGAAGTACAGAGAAGTTTGATGACTGATTGGCTTGAGGTTGGGACAGAAGATGTTTATTTTGCATGCGCGAAAAAGAAAAGCGAGAAGAGAGGGCGACTATAAAAGAATAGCCCTGGAGCTTGATAAGTACATAAGAGACAACTTCCTTTTGGAAGATGTGGAATCTCTGCGCTGTGCGATGCCAATGCCCACTACAATTGCCACACCAATGCCCACTACAATGGCTGCCTCCATGGCGAAGCCGGTGGATATGGTACGACCTGAGCCGGAGCTTCGTGGCTGCAAATCAGCAATGAGGGTTAATTCGGCTGCTGTATTCAATATAGCTGAAACCCCTGATTGTCTGGCTGATAATGCGGTTGATGATGGATTAGTTGCGTGCGGAACGATTGATTATGAAGAATTCGCGGAGCGTATAGAAGCTGTTGATGAAGGGGACGCAGAATTCGATGAGCTTCATGAAAATAAGCTGAGTGAGAGGATGAAGCATCTGTCAGATACATATTCAGAATATCTTATGTATCTGATTAAAGAGAGAAACATGGAAAACTCAGATGTGTATAAGCGCGCTGTTGTCGACAAAAAAATCTTCTCTAAAATAAAGAATAACATCAATTATCATCCCAATAAGCTTACAGCACTCTGCCTTTGTATTGGCGCTAAGCTGAATCTTGATGAGACGAAGGATTTGCTTGCAAGAGCGGGATATGCATTGTCACCCTGCGATAAGACAGATATTATTTTTTCATATTTTATTGAAAATGAAATATATGACATGATTGAGCTGGATATTCAGCTTGAAGAGCATGGCTTGCCATGCATAATTGTGTAATTATTGACGGTCGCTTTTGAAGCGACCGTTTTTGGAAAATGCTTTCGTATAATGAGTCCAACAAAGGAAACAACACCTAAGAAGGTGACAGGTTTAAGGGAGGACAAATTATGCGTGAAGGATTGACAGAAGTAGTATTCATTTTGGACAGAAGCGGTTCTATGAGAGGACTTGAAGCTGATACCATTGGCGGCTTCAATTCAATGATTGAGAAGCAGCAAAAAGAAGAGGGAGAAGCACTTATATCTACGGTTTTATTTGACGATCAGATTGAGGTTCTGTATGACCGAATTGCAGTGAATAAGATTGAGCCAATGAATGACAGCCAATACTATGTCAGAGGATGTACAGCACTTCTTGATGCAATTGGCGGAGCTATTCACCATATTGCAAATGTGCATAAATATGCAAGAGAAGAAGACGTTCCGGAGAAAACACTATTTATTATCACCACTGATGGAATGGAGAATGCCAGCCACGAATATTCTTATGACAAGGTTAAGAAACTGGTTGAAAAAGAGAAAGCAGAACATGGTTGGGAGTTCCTGTTTTTGGGTGCAAACATTGATGCTATAGAGGTGGCAGGACGTTTTGGAATAGGTGCAGATCGTGCTATAAATTATGAGTGTGATCAGGTGGGAACAGCACTTAATTATGAAGTGCTTTCTAATACAGTGACTGCTGTTAGAAAATCAAAAAATAAAAAAGAAATGGATGCCATGGTGTGTGCTTGCTGTGCTCCAATCAGAGAAGATTACAAGCGTCGCCACAGAGGGTGAGAAATAGCGAGCATGGCAGAATTAATGTTGGAGGGGTTATGCAGATAGGTGTTGATTACTATCCGGAACACTGGGATAGAAAACTGTGGGAGCAGGATGCGGATTTAATGAAACAGGCAGGCGTAGATATTGTGCGCATGGGAGAATTCGCATGGTGCAAGCTGGAACCTGCCGATGGTGAATTTGATTTTGAGTGGCTTGATTATGCGATGGATCTTTTTGCCGCGAGGGACATTAAGGTAGTCCTTGGAACTCCAACAAGTTGCCCACCATTGTGGTTTTACGAGAAGTATCCGGAGAGTATTCAGACAGGAAAAGATGGGAATAAAATAGCGACAGGCATACGAGGGCATAGATGCTATAACAATCCGGATTTTAATCGTTATGCGTCTCGAATAGTGGATGAGATGACCAGACACTATGCAGGTTATAAGAATCTTATCGCCTGGCAGATTGACAATGAGCTCGAGGCAAATTTCTGTTTCTGCGAGAACTGTACAGCCAGATTTAGAGAGTGGTTAAAAGATAAATATGGAACCCTGAATGCTGTTAATGAAGCTTATGGCAACAATGTGTGGAGTGGAGAATATAGTTCTTGGGAGCAGATTACTCCGCCTTATGGAACCTATCCTCAGGCGTGGTTGAATCCGTCATATATGTTGGACTTTAACCGGTATGCTTCTGACAGCATGATCGAATATATGAACAACCAGGTGCATATTATCAGGAAGAATTGTCCGGAGATGACGATTACCACCAATATATGGTTCTGTGAGAATATGCCGGATTTTTACAAAACTTTTGAGAATCTCGATTTTGTATCCTATGACAATTATCCTGTTTCGAGAATACCTTCGGACAAGGAAGCCTGCTACTCCCATGTGTTTCATCTTGATATGATGCGAGGAATAAAAAGAAAGAACTTCTGGATTATGGAGCAGCTAAGTGGAGGTATGGGATGCTGGATGCCGATGCAGCATATGCCGCTTCCGGGAATGATAAAAGGCTATAGCTTGCAGGCATTTGCTCACGGTGCGGACAGCGTTCTGCATTTTAGATGGAGAACAGCAGTTAGTGGAGCGGAGATGCATTGGCACGGGCTGATAGATCATTCGAATGTCCCAGGAAGACGCTTTAGCGAATTCCAGGAACTGTGCCGTGAAGCCAAAAAACTCAAGGCATTGGAGAATACTTACATAAAATCAGAGGTTGCGATTCTCTATTCATCTGATAATGAATATGCGTTCAAAATCCAGCCGCAGACTCAAGGGATGTATTATCTGGAACAGCTCATGCTGTTCCATAGTGGTTTCACGAAATGTGGCGTAAACATTGATATCATTGGACAACATGATGACATTAGCGATTACAAGATAATTGTTGCCCCAGAAATGTATGTTACAGATATGGATGTCGTGAAGCGCCTGTATGAATTTGCCAGAAATGGTGGGACGGTAATAATAACGAACCGAAGTGGCGTAAAGGATGAATACAATAAATGCATAATGGAGCAGCTTCCAACTGTATTAAAGGAGATGACAGGTTCTCACGTCAAGGAATATGATCCAATGGGGGAGGATAAGCTATCGGTAAAGATGCAAAATGGCATCACTTATCAATGCGGAAGGTGGTGCGATATTCTTGAAGAGGGAACGTCAGAGGTTGTCGGAAGATACGAAGGTGGCTTTTTTGACGGCGAAGGTGCAATAACCTGTAACAGCTATGGCAGCGGAACTGTGTATTATGTTGGTACTGTATTGGAAAAGGCCTTTTATGCTGACTTTGCTGAGGACATTCTTATAAAATCGGGTATTGAGTATATTCATGATTTACCGGATAATGTAGAGGTAACAACAAGAACAGATGGGGAAAAGACTTATAGTCTGATATTCAATAATACTGATGTACCCCAGAAAATTGTCTTTGGTGGTGCGAAAGCTGATATGGAACTAAAACCATTCGAGTTTGTGTGCCTGTAGAATCCGTACAGCAAATAAGTGGAACGGATAACGAAATGAGTATACTCGCAGTGAGGATTATATGATTAACGTTAATATAACTGTTGATTCCACTACCGCGATGGTGGAAATTGACGGGAGGGTTGACTCTAATAGCGTGTCTGAACTAGAGGCTTCCTTTGAAAAAAGCGGAGTAATATCAGGCTGTAGCAATTGCATATTTAATCTGGAGAAGACAGAATACATTTCAAGTGCAGGCCTTAGATTCTTTCTAAAGGTTCAGAAGGATGGGCTGGATGTTCAGTTTATCAATGCATCTTCTGAGGTGTACAACATATTTGATGTGACTGGTTTTAGGGATATGTTTCCTGTTCAGCGAGCACTTCGAAGAATGAGCGTTGATGGCTGTGAGATTATAGGACAGGGTGCGAATAGCATTGTATACCGTATAGATAGCGACATTATTCTCAAATTATATATTAAGGGAGATGTGTTACCTGAGGTTAAGGCCGAACAGGCTCACGCGAAATATGCGCTAAGAATTGGAATCCCGACAGCTATTTCTTATGACGTAGTTAAAGTGGAAGACAAATATGGCTCTGTATTTGAACTGGTAGATGCCCAGTCAATTGCTGGAATACTCAGGAAAGATGTTTCTTTGCTTAATGAGTATATTCCAGTATATGCTTCCGTGTTGAAAAGCGTTCATGAAATAGAATATGTAGAGTCGAAGAATATATCGCTTCCCAGGGCAAAAGACAAGGTTTTGTCAGCTGCAGTGAAGATTAAGGAATGGCTTCCTGTAGAGATGTACGATAAACTCTATTCGAAAATAACCCAGATGCCAGAAGGTGATACCATGATTCATGGTGATTCACAGCCGAATAATCTCATGGTGACCAAAGATGAGGTCTTGTTCATAGATATGGATACAATGGCAGTTGGTGATCCTATATTCGAATTCGGAGCACTGTACGCTGCGTTAATCGGTTATGCATATTACAGTGATAATATGGAAATTCTGGGAATATCTAATGAGCTTTCTTTTGATCTGTGGCACGGACTGTTTGATGAGTATTACAAAGATATTTCTTCGGAAGAAAAAGAAAAAAAATTGGCCACATGCAAGTTAATATCAGCTGTCCAGGTGTTTAAGAAGATTGCAAAGTATACAGATAAGTATGGACAGACTGCGTATGATAACAGTTTGAAAGATTTGATTGAATGTATTAGTGAATAAGGGTGTTGATAACATGGCTAGAAATAAGGGTAGTGAGATAAATATTCCAACCATACTGAAGGTTGAGAAGGATGCGATTTCCGGGCTTGGGGCAGACTTAAAGGACCATAAGCTGGATGAGGTTGTTATTTTCTTTGGCAATGGCTTAATTGATATGTTTGGAGAAAGAGTGTTTGACTCATGCCGTGAGGCTTCCGTCAGTATCTTAAGCTATCAGGAGCTTGATGATGTGAATATAGAAACAATGACTTCAATGGCTTTTTCTATTTCAAATCGGGCAAAAGCTGTAATAGGAATCGGCGGCGGTAAAGTAATAGATGCAGCAAAATACATGGGATATTTGAGACAGCTTCCATTTATCAGTGTGCCGACCTCATCTTCAAGTGATGGATTTGCGAGCGCAAGCGCATCGCTTCTGGTTGAAGGAAAAAGAGTGAGCGTTCCTGCGGCGATGGCATTTGGAATAATAGTTGATACAGAGGTAATAAGAACCGCACCGGATAAATTCCTTTACTCTGGAATCGGTGATATGGTTTCCAAAATCACAGCTAACTATGACTGGTTGTTTGAAGCAGAGCACAAGGGCAATTCGGTTGATGATTTTGCTATGATGATAGCAAAGAAAGCAGTTAACAGCTTCGTGCGAGTTCCATTTGAGGACATACATGAGCAGCTGTTCCTGAAGGAGCTGCTGGATTCACTTGCCATGAGCGGAATAGCTAATGAAATTGCTGGCGGAAGCGCACCTACAAGTGGAAGCGAGCATCTGATTTCGCATGCTCTTGACAAGATTGGAGAACAGCCTCAGCTCCATGGAATACAGGTTGGAATTGCAACTTATATCATGGCTCTGGTGCAGGATCACAGATATATAAGGATAAGAACAATACTTACAAAGACGGGCTTTTTTGACTACTGTAAGACACTTGGTCTGAGTAAGGATTTGTGGATTCGCGCAATTGATATGGCGCCAGCTATCAAGCCTCACAGATATACATATATACATGAGGATGAGTATCGCGAGATGGCAAAAAGAGTGCTTGTTGAAGATGATATTTTGAAGCAGATATTTGCGTAAATCTGAATAGAGGAATGAGTTGGTCGTGAATATTATTTTTGACCTGGATGGAACATTAATTGATACGGAGAAATATTATAGGAAGGCATGGCCTATGGCGTTGGCTCATTTTGGGTATGAGATGAGTGATGCCAGGTCGCTTCAGATGCGTTCTCTTGGTCGACCTCATTCGCCCAGGCAGCTTCGGGAATGGTATGGTCAGGATTTTGACTATCCTGCGGTTCGCGAATATCGTAAACAGCTCATTGAAGATATGATTGCGAAGGATGGCATGGACTTAAAGCCAGGCGCAGTTGAGACTTTGACTAAGCTTAGGGATATGGGCTACACTGTGGCGATGGCCACTGCAAACGAATATGATAGGGCGGAGAGGTACCTCAAAAAAATTGGTCTGTTCGAATATTTCGATAAGATTATTTGCGCAAATATGGTTGAAAGCGGAAAGCCTGCACCTGATATATATTCGTACGCCTGTAGTGAACTCGGTGCAGATGCATCCGAGTGCTATGCGGTGGAGGATTCTCCTAATGGGGTGAAGAGTGCTTTTCTCGCAGGCTGTAAGGTGATTTTTGTTCCTGACCAGACGGATGTGGACGATGAAATTCGGGACATGATTTATGCCAGAGTGGATTCACTTACTGATATTATTAGCCTTGTCGCAAAAGGTTAAAGAGGAATGGCCAACCTCCTGGTGTTTAATTATGATTGTTGAACCATGACAGAAGAATTATTGCTGTGAGTTTCGGTATTCGCTAGGCGAAATGCCATAGGCTTCCTTGAACACTTTGGTGAAATACCCCTGATTTGGGAAATCGAAGGCGGCAGAAATACGTGCAATAGAATAGTCAGTATACAGTAGCATACTGGCGGAGGTTTCAAGTTTTTTGGACAGGATATAGCCTGAAATGCTATGTCCTGTTTCTTTTTTAAATAGCCTTGATATATATGAAGAACTAAGGGCTGTCAGCTCAGATAAATCATTCATTCGAATTCGCGTATGAAGATGGTCGTAGATGTAATCGATGCACTTTGAAATTGGCCTGGAATATATGGTGGCCTTCCTGAGCTTTTTCATTTGTGAAGTATAAGCAAGTGCCATTTCATCGTGCAACGAGGTTATTGAGTCTGCAGTTTTAGCAGAGTCAGCCTGCTGGATGTAGTAATCACTCATGTCGTAGGCTTGAGTGTGGCCAAGTCCGCCGGCAATGCATGTTCTGGCTATCATTGCGGTTGTGATGACGAAATGGTATTTCAGATTTTGCAGACTATTTTGAGAAAGGGTGCCAAGCCCATCCTTCTTGTGGAAGGGCTCCTGGCATAGCTGTGTGACTTTGCGTGTGTTGCCACTCTTTATGGCATCATAGAAGTCCATCTCTGGCTGGAATGGAGCGTGAATGGTGTTGTATTCTCTTTTTACAAATTCCTGATATGGCAGAATGTTTGGTCTGTTTGGCATGGATATGCTGTGGTTCCCTTCATTGTTTTCATCAAGAATATTGTATCATTAAAAGATAAAAAATAACATTAAAAGATAAGAATAGGCGCAGGGCTTTCTGTATTATTGCATTATAAACAACGGAAGTTGATGATAATGCACCGGAAATGCAGAAAGGCGGACGAAAATGAGAAGATTTGAAGGGTACCAGAAAGGTATTAACCTCGGCGGGTGGATTTCGCAGTATGCGAAGTATGATAAGGCTCATTTTGATTCTTTTATTACTGAGAAAGATATAGATTATATTGCTTCCCTTGGATTTGATCATGTTCGTGTTCCGGTTGATTATATGGTTCTTGAGGAAGAAGATGGAACCTTCAAGGAAGACGGATTCGATTACCTCGACAATTGTAGAAAGTGGTGCAGTAAGAATAAACTGAACATGCTTATTGATCTTCATGAAGCGTATGGATATACCTTCGACCCACTCCGTAAGGACTTTGACAGGGAGAAGTTCTTCTATGATGAAGAGATGCAGGGAAGATTCTTCAGATTGTGGACCAAGATTGCGACAATGTTTGCACCTTTCGCTGATATGGTTGCAGTCGAACCATTGAATGAGGTTGTGTCTGCGAATGTCAAGGATGCCTGGAATAAGATAGCGACAAAATATATTGAGTTGATTAGATCTATTTCAGATAAGTTCTACATCGTGCTCGGAGGCGTTTGCTATAACAATGTTTTGAGTATTCCACTTCTGGATGTGCCGATGGATGACAGAATAGTGTTTAACTTCCATTGCTATGAACCGCTCATCTTTACACACCAGGGTGCGTACTGGGTTGAAAACATGGCACCGGATTTTAGAATTGCCTATCCATGTACGCTTGAAGAATATCGAGAGGCGAGCAAATTCCTCGCAGCTGACCATGGCGGCGCTGTGTATGACGAGGGAATAAGTGGAATCGGAGAGCAGTTTTTCGAAGATATTTTTGCACCGGCAATCAAATATGCTAATGAGAAAAATGCAGCAGTATATTGTGGAGAGTATGGTGTAATTGATCTGGCAAACAATGAGGATAAACTTAGATGGCTCAAGGATATCCACAGTGTCATGAAGAAGTATGGAATCGGCAGGGCACTCTGGAATTACAAAGAGAAAGATTTTGGTCTCGTGGATGATAAGTTCAGAGAAATCAAGGACGCATTTATCGAGATATTATAATAAATAAAAAGACAACAATAACGAGGCATGTAAAAAATAACAGCAAAACAGATATAAGTTTTACAAGGAGGGTTTTATGAGAAACACAAAACTGGTTGCAGGAATCGTTGCAGCAGCAATGATGGCAGTTACAGTAGTTGGATGTGGTGCGCAGACAACTACTCAGACAAGCGAGAATGTCACACCTGAAGCTACAGAGGCAGCAGGAACCACCGAAGGAGCTGGTGAGGAAGTGGTAGAAGCATCTGAAGATGTAGAAACACCAGAACTTAAGAATTATAAGCTCTTATGGAGCGATGAGTTCAACGGAAATACATTAAATGATGAGATCTGGAACCGCGAGCTTCGTGATCCGGGCTGGACCAATAATGAGCTTCAGGAATATACCTCATCTGATGAGAATATTTTTGTGAGAGACGGCAAGCTTGTTCTCAAAGCACTCAAAACTCAGACAGATACAGGTGCAGATTATTACACTTCTGGAAAAGTTAACTCACAGAATAAGATGGATTTCACATATGGTCGAGTTGTTGTAGGCGCTAAGGTTCCTGAGGGACAGGGATTATGGCCAGCAATCTGGATGATGCCACAGGATGAATCAAGATATGGTCAGTGGCCAAAATGTGGTGAAATCGACATAATGGAAGTGCTCTGCAATGACCCAACAATGGCATACCAGACAATTCACTATGGTGAGCCTCATGGAGAGCAGCAGGGAACCCTGAAACTCGAGGATGGATCTTCTTTTGCGGATGGATTCCATGAATACACCGTTGAATGGGAGCCAGGAATGTTCCGTTACTATACTGATGGTCAGCTCACACTCACTGTAACAGATTGGTTCTCAGCTGTAGCCGGAGAAGATGATAAGCCTTTCCCAGCACCATTTGACCAGCCATTCTTTGTTCAGATGAACCTTGCTGTTGGTGGAAACTGGCCAGGCAATCCTGACGAGACAACTGATTTTGACAAGGCAGAGTTCGAAATTGATTATGTTCGTGTATATCAGAGAGAATCATATAACACAGATGTTAAGAAGCCTAAGAAGAACTTCCGTGAGCCACTTGAGGACGGAAACTACATCTATAACGGAGACTTCTCTGTTGAAGAAGACCTTGAAGATGTAAACGACTGGAACTTCCTTCTGTTCAATGATGGTGTAGGTTCTGCTCATATCGAGAATAATGCAATTGTTATTGAGACAGAGAATGAAGGTACTGAAGAGTATTCAATCCAGCTTGTTCAGGCTAAGATGCCAGTTCTTAAAGATCATACATATAAAGTAAGCTTTGATATTAAGGCTGACGAGGACAGAGATGCAGTTGTATGTGTATCTGCACCTACAGCAGGATGGATCCGTTATCTCCAGGATACAACAATAAGTGTTGGAACAGATTGGACAACATACACATTTGAGTTTACTTCTACTGAGAAGGATGACAATAATGGTCGTCTCGAATTCAATATGGGTAACCATGGCTATACCTCAACCATTTATATTACAAATGTAAGATTCGAAGATATTACAGAGTAATATGGTGGCTAATCCCCCTTGAGGATAGCGTTGATTATAGCAGGGTATCTTTAGTGGATACCCTGTTTTTTGTTATACACGATGAGCCAAGTACAGATACATGCTTGCATGGTAATCTGTATTTGGCGAACGTATAATCATGAGGAAGAAGCGAAGCGTATTCCGAATGATATACGAGT
>JAGHUF010000007.1 GCA_018064935.1 Candidatus Merdinaster equi
TTTTTTCCTTAGGAATAAAAATATCACTTGTAATCTTCTTATTATCTGGGAGAACAAAACCATAGCTCTTATTCTTCTCAAATGTTCCTACTACCTGAGTAATCACCCTCTCAATCACATTGGTAATTACTCCCTCAGGCCTTTTACCTCTTCTCACTGGGACAAGCCTGACCTCTACCAGATCCCCATTCATCGCATTAGAAACATTCTCAGCTGCAATAAACAGTTCCTCATCCCTTTCGTCTATCTGAACAAATCCGAATCCCTTTTGTGTAGATGAAAATCTTCCAGTATATGTAATTATGTTTTCTTTCCTTTTTTTATTCATACACACATTCCTATTGCAGGCTCTGAAATCGAGTAGGCAGGAAGTATTTCTGACCTACTAGATATACACTCTTCGCGTATAACAAAAAGAGCACTCCGTTTTCGGAGTGCTCTCTGTCTCAAATACTAAATAAATCTAAGATTCATTACAACAGCAAGGATGATAATCAGAGCTACCAGAACACCAGTAATCTTAACCATCTTTCCTTCCATTGAACGACCTTTATTCTTACCCCAGTATGTCTCAGCAGCACCACTAATGGCACCAAGACCCTGCTGCTTACCTTCCTGAGCAAGAACAAGTATAGTAACAATCACACTCGCGATTATAATAACAATATATAAAGCAATTCTTAATGGGCTCATCTAAGCACCTCCTAATATGTCACACCTAGACACCTTAACACATAGTACAGAATATTTCAACTACTTTTTTATCTTTACGCCTGCTCCAACATTCCCCTGTCCTTCCATATACGATAACAGTAAACAAATGCAAAAATCACCTGCGCTGCATAATATATAAGACCGACAATTACAATGTCATAGAACCAGATGATATGAAATACAAGCCCGGAAGCTGTACTTAGCATCCCGAATATCACAGTCACATTATTGTAGCTGTGATTTGCCAGTGTTTCAAATAATCTAGTCATTGCAAGCATAACCATAAATAAAGTTATTATTTCAAAAGCTAGTGCAATGAAATATAACACATAACCCACTCTGAATCTCATTGATCCATTAAAGAAAAAGGGCATGAGCATATATAATAGCCTGAACAAAGCGGATGACAGAGCCCAAAAAACAACTGGTCCAAATTTTTTATTCTTACCAATTACTCTCCCAGAGCCCAATGCAACGAGAATAAAACCTGCCACCTTGAATATATTATCAAGCCTCATTCCCGCTCCAATAACGTGATTAATCACCATCGAAACAGTCTCCGGGGCCTCTGTTCTAAACGCTTCATATGCCGGATAGCCAACTACAGCCACGGGCATAAATATCAGGCAGAGTACAAATCCAATTATAAGCACATAATATTCTCTGAATTCTTTGATAAAGCTCATATATTACTTCTCGATAAGAAGTGACTTACCACTCATCTCAGCTGGCTGAGTCTCACCCATAAGCTCAATCAGTGTAGGAACTATGTCTGCAAGACAACCACCCTCACGAAGGGTATACTTCTCATCAGCATTTACAAGAATAAATGGAACAGGGTTTGTTGTATGTGCAGTAAATGGAGCACCTGTCTCATAATCAACAAGCTGCTCAACATTACCATGGTCAGCACAGATAAACATAACACCGCCTACTTCTTTGATAAGTGCTTCAATTTCTCCAACACACTTATCAATTGTTTCTACAGCTTCAACAGCTGAAGGAATAACGCCTGTATGACCTACCATATCAGGGTTAGCAAAATTACAGATGATTACATCATAGTATGCGTTCTCATTCTCATCCTTCTTGGTAATAGCCTCAGAGAGCTTGTCACAAACTGTGTAAGCAGCCATTCTTGGTTTTTTATCATATGTAGGTACATATTTTGGTGAGTTAACAAGAATTCTCTCTTCTCCCTCGTTTGGAGTCTCAATACCACCATTGAAGAAGAAAGTAACATGAGCATACTTCTCTGTCTCAGCGATACGTGCCTGCTTCATCTTCTTAGCTGCAAGCCACTCTCCAAATGTATTAGTAACCTCAACCTTCTTAAATGCAACCTGCTTATTAGGAATAAGTGGATCATAATCTGAGAAACATACATAAGTAACATCCAGTCTCTTTCCACGAGCAAACTTATCGAAGTCATCATCACAGAAGCAATGTGTAATCTCACGTGCTCTGTCAGGACGGAAGTTAAAGAATACAACTGAATCTCCATCCTTGATTGTAGCAACTGGTGCACCATTCTCTGTTACAACAAAAGGAACAACAAACTCGTCATTTACACCAGCATCATATGAAGCCTGGATACCTGCAACAGCACTATCAGCTGTGTTTCCTGCACCCTTAGTAAGTGCATCATAAGCCTTTTCTACACGGTCATAGTTATTATCTCTGTCCATTGCATAATAACGACCAGATACAGAAGCAATCTTGCCTACGCCAATTTTCTTCATCTCAGCTTCGAGGTCTTCTGCAAAACCTTTTGCTGACTGAGGTGGTGTGTCACGTCCATCAAGGAAAGCATGTACATATACCTTCTCGAGTCCTTCTCTTTTAGCGAGCTCAAGAAGTCCATACAGATGTGTATTGTGGCTATGTACACCACCATCTGATAAAAGACCATACATATGAAGTGATGAATTATTCTTCTTACAGTTGTTAACTGCATCTAACAGATCTGGATTAGTGAAGAAAGTACCATCCTGAATCTCTTTGGTAATTCTAGTAAGTTCCTGATATACAATACGGCCAGCGCCCATATTAAGGTGACCAACCTCTGAGTTACCCATCTGTCCGTCAGGGAGTCCTACTGCCATTCCACTCGCATTTCCCTTCACAAAAGGACATTCCTTCATAAGTCTGTCCATAACAGGTGTTTTACCCATTGCAACAGCGTTTCCCTCAGCGCGGTCATTAAGACCATAACCATCGAGAATTAATAATACTACTGGTTTCTTGCTCATTTTTATTCTCCTTGAATTTTTATTTATTTACTTCATCAGAATTCTCACCATCATAGGTAACACTTTCTCTGGCTATACTCGTCAAAAAAGCATTCATGTGATCAGTATCCTGAGTTCCTAGCTGTGTATATGTCTGCACATAAGTTCTGGTATCCAGCTGAACAATATGTTCAATCTGTCTGTATACATCCGAATTAAACTCTATTGTGTAATCTATCAAAAGAGTCTCATACTCATTTTCAAGCATACCCTTTTCAAACCTTATATAAGTAAAATTTGAAACCGGTGTACCAGCCTCTTCATAGCCTGCTTCATAGCTGCTCTGGAACGTTTCTTCATCCCAATTTACGCCATAGGCATCATGGTCGTATACTTTAACAACCATATTGGAAGTATCTTCTGGATAGCTTTCGGTATAATATACCTCATTACCATCAATTCCCTCGGCAATCACAAAACCTTCCGGTACGGGGAATACAAGAGTCGGAACTCCTCTATCGTCAACCACAATGGGTGCCTCAGTCTCTCCCTCTGCAGGTTCAGCACTGCCTTCTGGCGAACCGCAGGCTGTAATCCCTATCGCAAGGATGAGTAGCATTCCCATGCGTAGGAATTTATTTATTCTTCTATTCATAATAATCCATGACCTTTATAAAGTATTCTAATTACACTTAGTTCTCAGGCACATAATCTGATGCCGATATTTTCAAACCGCCATATGTCGAATATCCTGACTTAGTCGCGCCAATCAGGAAATATCTTTTTGATATTCCATTCGCCTGATCATCATTCGTACAGTCTATATAATACCATTTTCCATCTATCTGTACATAGTTCCATGAATGATTATTTCCAGTTGCTACATAGCATGGAATCTCATATATATCCATAAACTTCTGGAACAAAAGAGCATATCCAGTACTAACCGCCTTACCTGACGCCAGCGCATCATATGCTGATCTGTAATCATATCCCGTCTTGCCAGATGCCGTTTCCCTTGAATACTCGACATGCTCACAAATCCAATCATGCACTCTGCATATCTTCTCGTAATCTGTACCATAATTGAATTCATAAGCTTTCTTTACCGTATGCTCATCGACAAAAGCTTCCTCGTCCAAGGTACTGACGTGTCCAAAGGTGAGCGTATATTTCTTACCTGAAGAAGAGATTGAACATGTATTAACTGTAGCTTCCTCGTATGTATAAATCTGCTTATTCTTCAGAAAAGAATTAAGTGCGCTCCAAATTGACTTATATGCCGCAACCCTGCTGGTAACGTACACCTTGTTTGCGTGACACGCAGCTGCCGCAGTGATCATCTTATTGATATCAGAAGTGCTTGCTAGATTATAATCCATGCTACTTTTTCTTGCGACAGGCATATAGTATATAGGATCTGGCTCTATGGGTCCTACCGTTGGAATTGGGATACCTGAAAGCAGTTCTTCATTTGCATATGGTATACCACTTGGCAATGCCCCACCGGGATTAACTCCCTTCCCACCTTCAGGTGGGACAGTGGGTGTTGCTGGTTTACCTACTTTGTTTGCATATGTTCCAACTTCCGCAAGCGTATCTGCTTCCATGTAGAAAGTTCCGCCAACCTCAACCTGAAACCAGCCGTTACTTGTGACTCCTGTAACATTTACAGGCACTCCAACACTAATAGGTGCAATCTTCTTAGATGATGTATCCGGCTGAGCATACATATAACATATTTTCTGTGTCTCAAGAATTGCAGTAGTACTCTCAACTGTAAATTCATTCTTTGCATAAGACACAGATGCTGGAGTCGCATTTATTAATATTCCAAGTATGCTGGCTGCAACCATAACCACTATCAGCAGCCCTGCACATTTCTTTTCTTTCATATATGTGGCCTCATCTTATACGTAAATATTTCTCACCTGAACCATACCACTGCCCGAGAATGAGAAGTATAGCGCGTATTCGCCATCATCGAAAGCAACATTCTCGCAAACACTCATCCATTTCTCTGACAACGAGTTCTCGTCAAATCTAAAGCATGCTATCTGAGTCGCGTTAGACGGCAGAATCTCATCAGCAGATGAATTCTCACTCTTTGGAAGAACATATGCCTTAACTGTCATGAATGAATCGTCAGATGCAGCCTTCAGTTCCTTAAGCCTCTCTTCTTTCTCTGCTTCCTCCTGCTTAAGCCACTCATCGCTTCTTCCGTCCAGACGAATTGGACCTTCGTACACTGCACGAGTCGCTTCTGTATCAAGCCTTATCTCAAAACCTATTTTCTTTCCTGCTTCATAATCAGAGGTCTTGAAATCAAAATATTTATATCCAAGAACAGTTCCATTGGAAATCTCTCCAACAAAGCGATCCTCATCTCTGTGAGTTACATTTGGAAATGAAATTGCAAATATGCTGTTGCAGCCATGTGGCATATGACCATTTGTGATATTGCACGCAATTCCTGCCGGATATGTTTCATTGCATTTGAGTGATGTCTTATTAAGTCCACAGCTTGTTATGTTAACCTGTGGGATGCTTCCATCTGGCATAATCGTGATTTTCTCTGCACAAGCCTGACGACTGTAGTCCGACTTATGAGTGAGCCTGTGATAGAACACATACCACTGTCCATTAATCTCAATAATACTTCCATGAGTAGTTCCGGTCATATTGAGCTTATTCTTAATATCTCTCCCCTGATATCCTACATCTGCATTTGAGACAATCGTTCCACCGTATACAAAGTCTCCATCCGGTTTGTCGCTCACTGCATAACACAATTCATGGTTCTCCCATGAAGAATAGATAAAGTAATATTTATTTCCAACCTTTCTCATAGAAGATGCCTCGAAGAAAGGATGTTTCTCGAAACTTGTTCCCTTTACCTTATAAGGAATTATATGCTTAGGCTCATCCTTAACTGTCAGCATATCATCCTCCAAGGTTAACATAACTGGTCCCATGATACAGTCATCATAACTGAATATTTCCTCACGGGTTTTACCAAACATGTTCATCTCTTCCTGAATAAGAGCATCATTTTCGCGGAATCCTGGCTGTTCCTCAAAATCATACTGCGTTCCATAATAAACACGAATTACACCGTCATCATTGATTACACCTGGATCGAAACATACATATCGCTCCATTATGGTTCCGTCTTTATATTTAACCTTGCCAAGATATGTATATTCCCCGGCTGGTGTATCACATACTGCAACCTTTATTGGTCCCTTGTACCCCTCATATCCATAATCACCTGCTGTACAATAGAACAAATAATACTTACCATCATTTCCCTGTACTACATCAGGTGCATACATATATGGCTGAATATCATAATCCGGGTCATTTTTTGCTCTGTATATAACGCCCTCATATCTCCAGTCGGTCAGATCATTAACTGGTGCTGAATAGCACACATAATCCAGCATGCAGAAGGTATAGCCGCCTTCCTTGTCATGCGACCCATAGTGATAAACCCTGTCTCCAAACACATGTGGCTCACCATCAGGGATATATTCATTAATTGGAAGAAATGGATTTACTGCCTGTTTTTTCATGTTTACTATCCTCCTACGTCAGACTGACTCCAACATTATTATTTTATCAGAAATCTCACTATTATCATAATAAAAAAAATATCAAAAAAACTCCGGAACACCATCCAGAGTCTTTCGAAAAGTATATACAATATATAGGTTTACATAACCACCTGATTCTTACCGTTATTCTTACCAATATACAGATTATTATCAGCTCGCTTAATCAAATCGTCCTTGGTCGCTCCCTGATAATATGATGAACCACCAATGGTAATTGTTACCTTAACTGACTTGTCCTTATAAACAACTTCACTTGCTTCAATTGCTATTCTGCATCTCTCAGCAATTCTCTTAGCTATATGTCCACCAGCAACAACTAGAACCAGAATCTCCTCGCCTCCATATCTGAAAGCAACATCTTCTACTCGAAGTTCTGCCTGAATTGTATTAGCAATATTCTTAAGAACCAAATCTCCACAATCATGACCATATGTATCATTCACACGCTTGAAATTATCAACATCGCACATGAACACTGTGAAGTCCTGACCTTCCCCCCTTGCTCTCTTAAAAGCATCTTCCATAAACTGGTCAATTGATCTTCTATTTCTAAGCCCTGTGAGCTCGTCCCTGTTTGCAGATATTTCCAGCTCATCTCTTTTATTTTTGAGCATACCTGTATCACTTGATGCCTGAACAACCAAAAACACCATAAAGCCTGAAGCAAAGACAAAGCATGAAAACTGATTCAATATTCTCAAAATAGTTCTAACCACATCACCAAGATAAAAAAAGCCAAAGACCAGCTGCTCTGACACGCCCATAATCACGATTGACAAAACAAACAGCAGAACAGCATATATTATACTTTTCTTCAATGTCCAGTCGCCTGTATAAGCGATGAAGAACAAAACAGGAATAGTTGCAAGGAAAAGATTCTGATATCCCAGTGTTGGTCCCATCATAAACAGGTGGCCTATGGTATTAACCATAATAGCTATTCCGCAGGCTATAAACACATTCGAGAGTTTTCTTGCCTTGTGTACCTGATTAGCAAGCACAATATATGTAATACACATCACAAAGTCGAGTATTGCAGGAGGCCAGCACAAATCAACCAGATATAACGCTATGCATATCAGGTGAAAAATTGCCGTTCCCATGTACATTCGGCTATATAATGCTTCTTTTTTCTCCAATAACGATCTTATGTTCATACCACAGTTCCCCATGAATCCTAATACTGTATAAAATAAAATGAGATATCTCGCGGCTGCAGAAATACCCCATAACAATTCTATATTGCAGCTGACTGCCATCTTACAGGCTCTAGAGCTTTGTGTCACCACGTTTCCATGGCTTTACCCCAATATTAAATTTTCATAGAAGGATATTTACCTATACTTTATAATCCGTAAACAGCACATATTCATCTATAAACATGTGCAATATAATCCTACTTCTTTTTAATTAAAAAGTCAACCAAAAGAGGCAAAATAAGCCTCTTTTGGTGCAAAATTGGAACTAGACTTATTATTTACTCTCCAAATAAAGGAGTAGAGAAATATCTCTCAGCGGTATCAGGCAGAACGGTAACGACTGTCTTGCCCTTTCCAAGCTTCTTGGCAAGTTTAAGAGCTGCTGCAACATTAGTACCACTTGATATTCCGCACATGAGTCCTTCTTCGCGAGCAAGCCTCTTTGCTGTATACAGAGCCTCTTCATCTTTCACAATATATATGTCATCATATATATCCCTGTTCAGGATGTCAGGAATAATTCCATCCCCTATACCCATCTGAAGATGAGTTCCAATTGTTCCACCTGCAAGAATAGCAGCATTTTCCGGTTCAACCGCCCATATCTCAATATCCGGATACTGTGCCTTAAGCACTTCTCCGATTCCAGTTATTGTTCCACCAGTTCCTATTCCAGAACAGAATCCATGGATAGGTTTCGCAACCTGCTCCATCATTTCAAGCGCTGTATGTTTCTTATGGGCCATTGTATTATTCTTGTTCTCAAACTGCTGTGGAACGAATACCTTAGGATTCTTCTTCGCCATTCCAAGCGCAGTCTGAAGACATTCATCAATACATGCCCCAATATCGCCGGCATCGTGTATCAGCTTAACTTCAGCCCCATAATGTCTCACCAGCTTTCTTCTTTCTTCGCTGACAGAATCGGGCATAATAATTATTGTTCTATATCCCTTAACTGCTCCTACCAGTGCAAGACCTATTCCCTGATTACCACTTGTGGGTTCAACAATTATAGTGTCTTTATCTATTATCCCCTGCTTTTCAGCTTCTTCAATCATATTGAAGGCTGTTCTTGTTTTGATTGATCCTCCAACATTGAGTGCTTCGAATTTAACCAAAACCTCTGCACTATCCTCGTCCACCAGATGATTAAGTCTCACCATTGGTGTATGTCCTATTGCCTCCAGAATATTGTTATATACCATTTCTCTTTCCCCAGTTTTCAGTATTTACTAATGTATGGCCGCCCTATCAGTGCGCATTTGCCATTCTGATTTTACACTCCAAGCTTCGCAAAGTCATTCATTACTTTTTCCGTAACTGCCATATTAACTCCTTGACCTTTCTTATTTTGTTATATACTATCGTAAATGAAAATCCAATTCAAAGCTATTAACCGCTATATAGACAAGGATTAGTGTGAGAATAACGCTGATGTGCTTAATCTTCGCACTAGCCACTCAGAAACGAGGATTACCATGAACAAAGAAGAAAAAACAAATGTTATGCGTCTTCTTGAGCAAAAGAAGGTTCCCTACACTCCACATTTATATACAGATGCACCAACAACGGTTGGCACTGAAGTTGCAAAGGTTTTAGGTCAGGATGAAAAGAAAGTTTTCAAGACCCTTGTAACCACAGGAAAAACTGGCTCACACTATGTATTTGTAATTCCGGTTGCCGAGGAACTCGACTTAAAAAAAGCCGCTAAAGCAGTAGGCGAAAAATCAATTGAGATGCTCAAACAGAAGGACCTTCTCCCACTGACGGGTTATATTCACGGTGGCTGCTCTCCAATCGGAATGAAGAAATTCTTCACAACGACTATTCATGAAACAGCTGAAAATTATGACACCATCTTCTTCAGCGCGGGCAAAATCGGATATCAGGTGGAACTCGCTCCGTCTGATCTCACCAAAATAATACGTTTTGGATATGCTGATCTGATTGTGTAAATAAAGTCTAAAAAAGGGGTGTCTCAAACTGAGGCGCCCCTTTTTTATTTCCACTATTATGCAAGTTCCTGCTCAAGATTCTTAAGCAGATCAGCTTCATCGAAAGGCTTTGTAATAAATGCTTTGGCACCTGACTTAAGTGCCTCCATTATTCTATCCTTCTGACCGGCAGCTGTTACCATAATTACTCTGGCATCGCTATGGGCTTCCTTGATTTTCTTAAGAGCTGCAACACCGTCCATAACAGGCATTGTAACGTCCATTGTTACGAGGTCTGGCTTAACAGTGTCATATAATGCAACTGCTTCCTCACCATTGACTGCCTCTCCTACCACTGCATATCCATTCTTCTCAAGAAGCTGACGAAGCATCTTACGAATAAGTGAAGAATCATCTACAATCATAATCTTTGATGCGCCTTCAACCTGATTAACAGTGCTCTCAGTCTTTGCTATAGCAAGGGGATGTTCATTCTCACCTGGTGCAAACTGTGCATCTGTTGAAATAACCATATCAAGCTGCTTATCCTTGATATAGATTGGCATCACATAAGCTGTTCCAGTTATCTGCTGACGAAGGAATACCTGTGGTGGATTCATGTCTGAGAACTCATCATGCTTACTTAATTCAGATGACAGAAGTCCGTTGTTGAGGTTCGCAAACTCGCACAGTGCATCATACACTTCTTCGCTGCCACTTAATGTAACACCCTTGGCATAACCCTTAGCTAGTTCAACGATACCCTCTGTATCCCCTGATGCTGCAAATCCAAGATAGATTGCATTCTCACCAAATGCCTTCTGTCCTGCAATAATATTATAGCTGTAATCCGTCGATCTCTTCATTCTTCCAAAATAGAAATCTCCCGATACAAATCTTGTCAGGTTTCTCATTACAAGTCCTGCGAGGTCAGTTATAAGCTTGTCGCGCACCATTGCGAAGAAAGTCATAAGTGTCGCATAGTCATCATTCTTAATTGCCTCAAGCTCATTATCAGTAAAACCATAGCTCTTCTGGAAGCCTTTAACCTTGAGTTCGATATCTTCCATTGAGATGTTCTTATTCTCATTTAACAGCTGGTAGAACTTCATTGAAGCGTTCCCCTGCTTAGACAACATATCATCAAGCTGAGCCTCTGTAAGATAACCAGCCTCGATAGCCAAATCTCCAAATCTCTTGTCCTTCTGAGTCTGAAGATGATTGATCTCTTCAACCTGCTGCTGATTCATAAGTCCATCGGCAACAGCGATTGTTCCGAGCTTAACACGAGTCTGATTCATCTGCTCATGAATTGCTCTGTTTTCATCTGATGTGATAACCCCCTCATCCACCAGATACTTTCCAAATAACTGTGTAAACATTGGCTTAACCCCCTAAATATATTTTCGTTTTTATCTCATAACATAGATAAAAATACAATTTCTCATATCACATGTCAATGTGCTCTGAGCACCAGCACAATCAGCATTCTGACATTGCGCTCCTTGTGACTTCTTCCCTGATAGACAGGAATACTTCCGCAATCTTGGGATCAAAATGCGTTCCCGCTGATTCCTCAATAATGCTAAATGCCTTGTCTAATGGCATCGGCTCCTTATAGCATCTCTTAGAAATAAGTGCATCAAAAACATCTGCAACTGCCATGATTCGTGCACAAAGTGGAATATCCTCTCCTGACAATCCCTTGCAATATCCGCTTCCATCCCATTTCTCGTGATGATAATTAGCGACATCCTTTGCCATATTGAGATAATCCTTATCCTCAAGATTATCAAAACACTCTTCAATAATCTCTCCACCCTTAGATGCATGCTTCTTCATCTCTTCAAACTCTTCTGGTGTAAATCGCCCGGGTTTAAGGAGTATTGTATCTGATACACAGATCTTACCAACATCATGAAGTGGCGCAGCCTTAACCAGTCTCTCTATGTATTCCTCAGTCAGGATATCCGCATATATTCCCTGCCTCTTACACTCACGCGCAATCATATTTACATAGGCGCTGGTTCTCTTAACATGCTCCCCTGTTTCACCATTTCTACTCTCTATCAGGTTGGCCATTCCAATAATAATGCCATCCTGAAGCTGGAGCATCTTCTCATCTCTCTCCCTGAGCTTCTTATTCTTCTCGTCAAGCTCCTGTTCCAGCTGAACCTTATATTTGTCAAGATGCGAGGTAATGCTCACACTTCTGACCGAACATATGATAATGAGTCCGATGACTATGACCACCAGCACATTTCTAATAATCCTTGAAACGTGTGACACCTGCTTCATCTCATCTTCAGCATTATTTATCTCTTCGATTGTCATCTTATCAAGCATTTCAAGATTTGAATCAATTCGTGAAAGGAAAGGATTAAGCATATTGTCATTATAGAATATTGCCATATCCCTCTCGCCATTTCTTCTGAACTGAAGCAGCTGATCTGCATTATGCTCATAGCCTGCATAATCTGAGTAGACTTTATGATAGAGTTTTTCTCTCTGACCACCCTTCATCCTTTTGGAGAAGCTTACAATCAAAGACTTAAGTTCACTCCTTAAGTTCTTCTCCTGCTCTTCATAGCTCTGCTCCACTTCCCTATTCTCTGACAAAAGATGATTGGCAAGAAGTGCCTGATGCTGGTACATAAGGGTCTTAATGCTCTCCATATATTCCCTGTTTTGAACATATTCTTCCATTATAGTTGTATGTCTCTCATTAATTCTGTCCATAAAAAATGACAGTACCAGCTGACCAAGCAGACATGCAAAGCCAGTAAAGATGACCACTATTAATATCTTAATTGGAGCTCTTTTCATTGTTGCCTCTAAACACTTTCAAAACTTTACTAATTCTGTACTGCTCTAACCAACTCATTAAGAAGTTCCTGAGGCTTTGTACCTTCGATATTTCCAGACATGAGAATATTCGCAAGTCTGTAAGCAGCTTCCCAATAGCTCTCTGGAACCCTCTGTATATGTCCATACCGGCTCTGCTTAGTAAGTGCTGCAATCGCTTTGGAAGCCTGCACCTCCTCTGACTGAGCAGCATTGATATTGGACGGGCCTTCTCCTCTAAGTTCAAATCTCAGGAGCTGATTCTCTTCATTGGTAATCCATCTTGCGAATTTCTGAGCCCACTCTGTATTCTCTGAATAAGAATTAACACCGACAAGCTTATAGCCAGCGACACTATGAAGTTGCACATCTTCTCCGCATAATTGGAATGTTGGAAGCATGGTTGCTTCGTAGCCAGAACCATATATCTCTTCCATAATTGCTGCATTCCAGGTTCCGCTAAAGCAGGCAACAATGTCACCACTCTTCACGCCCTCGACTAACTCATCATTATTAACATTGACGAAACTGTCTCTGGTCACCAGATTGATGAGCGATTCCACAACATCGGTTCCCTTGTAGATTCCACAGGTTGCATTCCAGTCACAGAAATTATCATTTTTCCCTGAGTGAACATCCAGACCTGCAGCCTTGAAAAACGCATACAGATACCAGCCACTTGTGAATTCCATCCCGAATTTCTTGCCAGTCTTCTCACATTTATCAAGAATTGCCTCGAAGCTTGTCGCCTCCTCTGGGGTTATAAATTCAGAATTGTAATACAGAAAATATCCATTACTCGCCGTGCAGGGATATGCATAGAGCTTCTCATCACGCGAAGCTGCAATTATTGCTGCACTGCGCTCCCCACCATTTTCCTCTATAACCTCCCGGGCCTCATATTCAACCTCAAGAAGTGCACCGCCATCAATGAGTGCATTAATCTGATCATCAGCAAAGCAATATATATCAGCTGCAGTTTCCGGTGAGAACATTACTGTATCCTTGCAGGTTCCCTCTCTCTC
>JAGHUF010000040.1 GCA_018064935.1 Candidatus Merdinaster equi
TCATTACTCAAGGAACTCATTATTATCCTTCTGCTTTATTATCTCTTCCTCGAGTTTCTCGTGATCTTCCTTCTTCTTATTCTCGATGTACTCTTCCTCAAGAAGCTTCTGCTTCTTTTTCCCTTTAACATAAACTCTGCAAAGAATTATTATCACAATCAGGCAGACTGCTGCCACTGCGCCAATGATAAGATAATTAATCCATCTCTGGTCAATCGCCTGAGAAACAATCAGATAGCTGTTCTCCCTGCCTTCAAAGATAACCTGAACATAATTACCATATTCTGTCGAAGGAATTTCTACCCACTTACCATTCTCCTGCCTATAGACCTTGACACCATTTTTGTAATTATGGCACAGTCTCAGCTTGCTCTTGTCTATGCTAACTGGTCCTTCAGGTCCTTCTATCCAGACATTGTATGACATATAATCATGCCTTCCAATCTCTGCGAGGTCGGTCTCAGACAGTATTACCTCCTGCTCTTCTGCATGAAGTTTCATACTGTCGTCAAAGGCGCCGTCAAGAAGTGCATTAGGTTTAATTGCGAGCCTTGCCTTATCTTCTTCGGAATTCTCTCCTACATTACCAGAACCTTCTTTGGCATCTTCTCCTTCACCGTTCTCAGAGTTCTGCATCAGTATGATATATGCACTGTCTTCAATTCCCTCTCCACTTTGAAGAGTTGTGATACTTGTAAAGTACTCCGCAGTTATTGTCGGATTACCCTGCATAACAACGCAGTCCAGATTTGACCACTTTCCAAATTTTCCATCCTTTTCAGGAACCGCTGGAAGAGTTATCTTGCTAAGATCACTTCCGTACGGAATCTCCTGCTGAAGGTATACTTTGTCATCTACTATATAAGATAACTTAAGATGTCTGAATGCATTCGGAATACCTGTGACACTGAGAAGTTCCTCATATGTCATTGGCTCAGCAATTCCTACATAGCTTATATCATCCACACCAAAATAAGTGTCAGACACATAATAGTTCCGGCATACATTTTCCTGATTGATTACGCCCTCATCTTCCTCATCCATATATATCTGTCCGGCAATTTCTCCAATCTTATGGCAATCGCCACTAATCAGCGTCATTGCGTAGCAGTCCTTGATAACAGTTCCGTATCCACAGATACCGCCAACATAATTGCCTTCTGACTTCACCGAGCAGAGAGAGTAACATCCTCTAATTGCTCCTCGAGACTCGCCACATATACCGCCCGTATAATTACCTTCAGATGATGAAACACTTCCGAAAGCGCGGCATCCCTTTAAGGTTCCCAGCGCCATATATCCGACGATACATCCTGCGCCATCCTTCTTCGAAGATACTGTTCCGTTATTCTCACAATCCACTAATACACACTGTGAGACATATGAATTAAGCACCGACCAGTCAACACTTCCGGCAGCATTACCCTCGGGGTCCTCATCGTCGATTGCCATCGATCCTGTAATTCCACCGACATTGATATCTCCCGAAACGCTTCCCTGATTGACAGAGCTTGTCACTTTACCGAGGACAGCTTCCTCAATCTCTTCATCGGACATCTCATGTCCCATTACCTCTTCTTTGAGATCCAGCGGGTCGCCACTTGTCCAATCCACAATCTTGTCAAAAATATCGCTGAGCTTATTATTGATATTTCTCATATCATTTGTCAGCTTGGTCGTGTACGAATCCGCATCAGCATTTATTTTGCCGAGTGCATCTGATATGAGATGCAGTTCGTCAAAAAACGAATCCATATTCTCAGTGAAATCTTCAGGTAATTTTGCAAAATTCACATCAGCACGCGCGCCAAGATTGGTCAGTATATTGTCCAGCACCTTCGACGCATTCTCCAGATGTTTACTCATCGCTTCCATGTCGTCAAGAGCCTTGTTGCTGTCGTCTCTCGCACCTTTCATCGCATCCTCGACATAAGGTGTCATAATGGTGACAATTGTGTTGAGACTACTTACAATCTCCGCGCTTTCTTCACCCGCATCCGCCAATTCCTTGGCCAGATCTACAAGCAGCCTTGACAGTTCTCTCGTCTTGTCAGCATCTCCGATAATGTCCTGATATGACAAAGGATTACCATCCTCATCAGTCAGCAGATCTTCAAGTGCCTCAGCAGTATCCTGCATCTGGCTCATCGTATCATTCAGGCGATCAGCGTTATCAGATATATTATCCTCTGCATCCTTCACAGTCTGATACTCGCTGCTTCTATTGAATTTAATCTGCACATGTGCTGGTTCCTTGTCAGAAGTAAGCGTGAATTCATATACCGAAGAAGCTGCATTTTTCTTTGAAACCGGAATCTGCTTTCCGGCCGCATCTGTAACAACAGGGCCACCTTCCATAACATACCCTGTATCCGGCTTTATCACCATCTTTACTGTCGTTCCGTTTGCCGTATAGGTAGCGCTTCCGCCTTCATTCGACTCTATTACTACAACGACTGGCTCAAAAGAAGCAGTAACCTTCACATTCGCTGCTGGCATAGTGAAGCTGTAGGTATTGTCCGACGCCTCTTCCACGACAGGAATATCTGTCATAGAAGACAGATTGGTAACCTTGAGGCTTCCAAGTCTATAACCGTTCTCAGGTGTCGCGGTAAATACAACATCCTCATCCACTGCCGAGGTGTCTGTGGCCAGTACAACATATCCTCCAGTTCCGTCGGTTTTGCTGATTGTATAGGAACCGGCTACGCATTCCTGGAAATAGCCCGTCACCTTAACCGGCTTAGTAAAATCATTCACATTAAAAGTATATGTATATGGACCACTTCCATTGAGATCTGAAAGTGGAATATCCCTACTGGTTCCACCCGATATAGTGAGTGCTTTTGCAGGAACCAGTTCATATCCTGGTGCAGCTGTCAGCGTAACCACATAATTATTAGTTCCTGGTGAAGCTGTTGTAGCAACCGTACCTCCCGCATTTGACTCAGCATACACATTGGTATCAGCATCTGGCTGATATTCAAATTTTGCGCTGATCTTAACATCGTTTACAGGCATTACGAAGCTGTATTCATTGAGATTGCCTGTAGAAGAAACAGAAACTCCCCCTGAAACCACAGGAGTATTATGCTTATATCCCCTTAGCTCATGAACAGTCACTGTTACAGTCTCTCCAGCCTTTGCAGAAGACATGTCCGTTGTCAGATATCCTCCGGTTGACTGAACTGTGGCAATCCCGTATGTCGCATCAGTTTCACTGAAGGTAGTTTTGACAAGCACGGGCTTTCCTGTTCTAGAAACAGGAACACTGAGCTCATACTCGTTGTCCGCATTGAGCGTGAAGCTGGCCTTAGGGTAACTGTCTGAACCCACCTGCACACTTGAAAAAGAATATCCGCTGTCAGGTATGACAGTAATTTCAACTGAGCTGCCAGATTCCGATACCTTGATACGTCCGCCCTCATTTGAAACCGGGACATATTCTCCAACGTATTTGAATCTTGCAGAAACAATAACATTGGGTGATGGCATGGTGAAACTTACTTCATCTCCAGTCATCACATATGCAATCTTTTTGCCAGATGCATCATTGACCGTAATCGAATCAAGCTCATAGCCATTATCTGGATCGACGGTAATCGTAACCGCATCCCCCTCTGAAGGATTGCTCTGCGAAGTGCGAAGCTGTCCACCCACACTTGTGGCAAGTGCAAGTCTTGAATGGTCCGTCTCAGAATAAGTACTCTCCTTCAGTTTGGAAACGATGTCCAGATCCTCTGTGACCTTCTTTAAGTCTGAATTGATTGTCGAAGTCATATTCAGCGCATTCTCAATTTCTTTAGTCACATTTGGAAGCTCTCTGATTACATATTCAATTCTGTCCTGAAGGTCGTTTGCACTGTCAATGTTGTCATTTGCAAAATCAACAAGTGCATCTGACACATTCTCACCATAATCAAGCGCATCATCAGCATGTTTCCTGAGTTCATCAACATCTGCAGATATTCCCTTCTGCGCTGCTGAGAGATCATCAAGAAAACCATTTATCATGTCGTGAAGTTCGTGAACATCATCCTTGATAGACTTGGATACGTCTATCTCAATGTAAGGTTCCATCTGTCCAACTATTCCGCCGACATCTTTTCTTCCCTGTACAATACCTTTATTGGTGCAGGAAATAATAATTCCCGCCTGCCTTCCACAGATTCCGCCCACATTATATCCGGAATGTGCATAGCCAACTTCGCCATTGTTCTTACAATCGGTCAGAAGTCCGTCGGAATATCCGCACACACCACCAATATCTGTGACTCCCGTAGATCTTACCTCTACTGTCTCTGTCTCAAGGAGCTTCTTGACCCATTCAAGACCATCCTCGTCCTGCTTATCAATCCATTCTTCCTTGGCATTAACTGAAGCATTATTCTGGCAGTTATCAATAATTCCATGGTTAGTTCCAACCACGCCACCAATCATTGTCTGACCAGTCACAAGTCCACTGGAATAGCAGTTCAGGATAACTCCTGTGCTGGTGTTCTCTCCGCACAATCCACCAACGCCTGCTTCTCCTTCCACGATTCCAACAAAATAGCATCCGCTGATTGTTCCTCTGTTAATTCCGCAGACACCGCCGGCAAATTCCTTCATATTCTCTGAATTACAGCTTCCGCTGAAAGTAGTATTAATTACAAATGAATCTTCAGCAATATACCTGAAAAAGCCGTCACTATATCCATCACCGGTCAGGTTATAGCCGGTAATAACGTGCTTCTGTCCATCAAAAATACCAGCAAAAATACGAATTCCTTCAAATCCTGAACTGCTGAGCTCTAAATCATTCATAAGGCGAACATACATATTTGATGAAGCAGAATCTATTGTGCACCTGTTAGAAAGTGCGACGAGGTCTTCCGCTGAATATATGTCGACCACCTCCACGCCGTTCTCTACTGCGAGCGTGTACAGATCGATACCCTCATTTACTTCGTTTTCTTCAGTTGTTTCATTTTCTTCATCCACATCATTGTCTGCAAACACGCGACTTAAGTTCGATACTTCTGGAACGGTCATGACAAGCGACAGAACTAATGCTGGTGTGAGAACAAATGTCTGCATAATCCGTAAAAATCGGTTATTTTTATTAAATATCCTCATCTTCGTCACCCTCCTTGGCATTTTCGTTCATTGTCGACAGGTTAAGTGCCGGATCCGGCCCCGGAACCTGATATTTTTCTTTTTCCTCATCGGCAGGCTTATCCACGTTCTTCATTGTTCCAATCTCTACTGTCGCATTAACTGCTCCAGTTATAACTCCGTGAATCTCACCGACAAATCTTCCGTGAATCTGTCCAGTCATAAATCCATCCACACGGACATTTCCAACGCCCTTTTGTGACAGCGCAGGAACAGACATGACGAAGCCAGTCTTATCAATAATCTTCTCTCCCAAAAGAAGAATCTGAGGGAGAATAAACATTACAATCACAATTGATATGAGTGTACCACGTCCTATACACTCACCAATTCCAGCGATGCAGGCCTCTGAGGTCATGCTTCCGATGAGCACACCGGCAATAGCAAGCATACTTCCGGAGGTAATAATTGTCGGGAAGGCAAAGTTCATTGTCTCGATAATTGCCTTCTTCTTCGGCATCTTATCCTTGAGTTCTAAGAATCTTCCTGAGATAACAATCGCATAGTCAATGTTTGCACCCATCTGGATAGAGCTTACAATCAGGTATCCCATGAAGAACAGGTTTCTGTTCGCAATTGCAGGATATGCGAAGTTACACCAGATTGCGCCCTCGATAACCATGATAAGGAGAACTGGCATTCCGGCACTCTTGAATGTAAACAGAAGGACAATCAAAACGGCCAGCATCGAAACAATTGTTACGACGATATTATCTCTGGTGAATGTTTTGCACAGATCATACTGGCTGGTTGATTCTCCGGCCAGGATAATTCCCTCAGCTCCAGTCGTGAAATATTTACCTGCAATTTCATGAAGCTCATCGAGGAAGGCAAAGGTCTCATCTCCCTCCTGTGGAATTGTCAGATACATCAGAATTCGGCTACAGTTCTCTCCCTGGAGCTGATCGCGCCCCATACTCATCTTGTGATAAGCATCCTCAAGGGTATCCATAACATCATCCTCAAGAGGAATATAGCCCTCCTCAGCTTCTTCATATAAGAAGGACAGCATATCTATTAGCGGAACCTCATATGTTGAAATTCCACTCACAATCTTGGCGTAATTCTCATCGTTTACTGCATAGGCTGTATACAGGAGCTGCGCTATCTCAAAATCCAGATCCATCAGCTCTGCGAAATCTCTGGCAGATAGTCTATCTGTTAGCATGTACCCGTCCATCGCCTCGGTATTTGCAAGACCCACGCAATAGTCAACCTCGTCCATCGACTCAAGTTCCTTGATGAGCTGCGCTTCCTTCTCATAGCTCTCAGAAGGCACAATGATGGCAAGCATATTTGATTTACCAAAGCTCTCTTCTATCATCTCATCCGCTATCTGATATTTATTCTTGAGCGGGGTCTCAATAGTTGAATATCCATATACAAATGGGCAATTGCTCTGAATAATATATGCAACGACAAGAACTCCTATAAACAGGAAAGGAACGACAAAACGGGTCGCGTTGGCGAATTTTCCAACAAAAGGAATCTTGGGAATAAAGCTCTTGTGTCTTGTCTTATCCATTGCTTTTCCGAAAATCATAAGCAGTCCTGGCATAAGAAGGAATACAGAGAGAAGGCTTAAAAGAATAGCCTTAATCAGACAGATTGCCATATCAGGTCCAATTCCAAACTGCATGAACAGCATGGCTATTAGACCACCAATTGTGGTAAGTGAACTTGAAGCAATTTCGATAATTGCCTTACTGAGGGCAGTGATAACAGACTCCCTGACCGGAAGATGCTCATGCTCTTCCTTATATCTGTTACACAGAATAATCGCATAGTCGATTGACAATGCCAGCTGAAGGACAATTGTGACCGAGTCAGATACAAACGAAATCGTTCCGAACATGAAGTTCGTTCCCATAGACAGAAGCGCTGATGAGACAAAGGTTATCAAGAGTACCGGAACCTCTGCCCATGTCTGGGATGTAATAAGAAGAACCGTAACAACGATGATTGCAACCCAAACGACAATGGATTCCATCTCTGTTGCTATCGTCTCAGATGACTGATCCCCGAGTGTTGTTGAAACATAATAGTCATAGTCCTTAAACATCTCCTTGAGACTCTCCAGAGACTCAAGACATGCATCATCCTCCTCAGGATATGCAAAAGTAACATCAAAGAGTGCCGAGAAATTATTATAGTGACTGTCTGTATCATCGAAAGTCAGCATTGACACATCGCTGCGATTCTCGATGATATCTGCGAACTGTTTCGCCTTCTCGTAATCAATATTTGTAATCATGAATTTGGCTGAACCATATGTGATGAATTCCTCTTCCATAAGGTCAAGGCCAACCCTCGTCTCAGAAGTTTGAGGAAGGTATGCTGATAAAGAATTTTCCACATTTACCCAGTCTTTTGAGAAGATGCAGAAAATCGACAGCAAAATATATGCGAGGAAGAAGAGATTCCTCTTATCAACTATAAAAGTCGACAGTTTAACCATAAAACTGTCTCCACCTTTTTTCTCCTTAGTGCCACAGGCTTCATCTACATATTCTTCCATGTTATCCACGACTCATACCTCTTTCATGATAATGTGACAATCTTTTGCGTAATTTTTTACTCATTTTTTCCAAAAAAACGCAATACAAAAGACCGCAGATCGCGGCCTCATGTCGTTGGTCTATTATTATGCTATTTACTCGCCTGCTGCATTTTGCACAGTGCCTCAATAGCCTTATTCTTAATTACCGGTTTCTCATGCTCCTCTAAATATGACACAGTAGAAGCACGAAGTCTCTGTCCCTTTCCGTATTCGGAAAGTGTATTGCAGATCCGGTTATACTTCTCAGGGTCAGTATTCTTGCGGGCAATCATGAGCGCATATCTTCCTGTCTGAGGATCTCTGTAGAGAACGTCCTTGCATCCTTCTACATTTTCAAGAATAGCAGCTGCGCTAAGCAAATCGTCCATATCGGCAAAAGAAAACAGAAATACGTCTTCATTTTTGCCATCGCACAAAGCAGCGGATGCACCAGCCTGAATTGCAGCATTCTTGAGTTTGCTAAGCAAGTCCATCAGCCCATTAATACCATTCTCAATTACTGAATTCTCTGAGCCTTCCTCGTCTTCATCCAGAACACCCTGGGCAAAGTTCGAAAACCTTGTGTCAAGCTCCTCCGGATCATCCACCTTAGTGATAACAAGAACAAGGCATCCTGAATTAACCGGGATAGCCTCCACCATAAGTGGTGTTTCCTCAGCTTCAAACCCAAATCTTGCATGCGCTTCCATAACCATGTCCTGGAACAGTTTCTTGGTCTTCTGCGAACCATACACAAGCTCAGACAACTTAATCTGTCTTGCTGCAAGATCAGCGCTTGTCAGAGTACATCTTATTTGATTGTCACTAATCTTCTCTATCTTCATATATTATCCTCATTAGTAAAAAGTAGTTTATCCCCATTCGCGCCTTTCGTCAAGTACGCGAGGGTGGCTACAACTCAAAAAAGTACGCAAGGAAGCTAAGATTCAAAAAACACTTGCCAGCGCACTAAACTGGTTATATTATTATCGCAGTGAGATACGCCGTTACTTTCTGTATCGGAAAGGAGGGTCGAGATCATTATATTTACTAATTTTTATCAAATTAATTAACTGATTTTTAATGATAATCAGGAAGGTTTCGACACAATTCTAAAGTGTCACCTTCATCCTGCTGGTAAGCGGCAGGATTGTCTTACAGGCGTTTGTGCCTGATCATGAATTTTCCCTAAAATTCATTGACGTTATAATCCAACTTATTTTTTTGATGCAACTGCGTATCTCTAAACAGTATTGGACGGAGCATGCCTATTTTGGGGTATTAATGTTGATTACCAACGTTATTTATCGCACTGTCCGGTCACTCACAGAACAACACATATGCCAATTCTGTTACTTGAAGGATATATCACGGAATCCTTTAGGTCTGTTAAGTGCAGCCAATTTCGCGTATGTGAATTACGAATCTATGTCTTTGCTGCATTGTTTATATGCAACATTTGTATGCATAAAATGCATGTATGATATACAAGCAATGCATTGTGGTCTTTTAGCATAAGCCGGGTAAAGCCTCCGGATTCCTTTCAGACATGGCGCTCAATAATCCGCCAGGGTTACGAGCCCGCCCCAAATATTATAGAAAAAGAAAGGAGAAGCATATGATGACCGTAATTACTGTCTGGAGGGACAATAATAATAAAGTAATGACTGATTTATGACAGTCTGATATAATAAGGACGCTTGGAGGTGCATATAGAAATGAAGAAAAAAGTCATTCCTGTACTCATCGCCGTCGTCCTTATTATTGTGATTGCGGCCATTGGAGTGTTCCCTATTTTGGAAGAACAGTTTGCCTATTCATCAGATCAGGCAGACATTACTGATTATTTTGAAAATACATTGCCTGAACTTATGTATAAGGAGTATCAGGCACGTTCTGGTGGAAACAATAATTTTGATGAGCTCTATGGTATCACCGTCAGCACATCAGATATCACCGGTAAGCTAAAAACAGGTGGAGAGAACGCTCTACTGTTTATTCAGAATGAACTGTATCCATATCAGACAGGTATCATTCGAGACGGAGGGGTTTATCTTCCCTACGAATTCGTATGCAAGTATCTGACTAACAGATTCTATTTCAATGATGCAGAGGCCTGTCTAAAATTCACGACCCCTAACGATGTTCAGACAGTCTATCTGAATGTCGATCCAACTACTGTTGAAATATCATCACCGGATTTGAATAATCCAGATGTCACAAGAAACAGCTACGATTATCCTATTCTGATTAAAGAATCAGATAAGGTATATCTCGCTGCACAGTATCTTACAAGCTATGCTAGCTTCTCCTACGAAGCTTTTGAGGATCCTTCCAGAATTCAGATTCTTACCAGAGAAGAAACACTCAAGGCAGCTGTTCTTAAGAAAGATCAGGCAATAAGAATCAAAGCAGGTCCAAAATGCGAAGTGTTAACTAAGCTGAAAAAAGGAGACACTGTCTATTTAACAGAAGGACAGTTCTTCGATGAGTGGGCACTTGTAATGACTAAGGACTGTTTCCTTGGCTACATTGAATATAAGGACTTAGAAGATGCGACAGACTATCACAGAAGCGTCTCTGCTACTGCTTCTCCTATGGTTTATCCATCTATCACCAGAGATCACAAGATATGTCTTGGCTGGCATCAGATGCTCTCCCAGGACACTTCAACCTTTGATTCATATACTCAGAATACAACTGGAATGAACGTAATCTCCCCTACATGGTTATATGTAACTGGGGATGAAGGCGGTCTCACAGACATATCATCTTCAGACTATGTTTCAAAAGCACATGCAAAAGGGCTCGAAGTATGGGTTCTTGCTGATGACTTCACCAAAGAGAATTCATTGAACGCTCTTCTTGGAAATACAACCTTAAGACTTCAGCTTGCTAACAATCTGGTAAATGCAGTCTTAAAGAGCGGCGCTGACGGACTCAATATCGACTTCGAGAAAATCAGCTCAGATAATGGGGATAATTTTGCACAGTTCCTCCGTGAATTATCAATCCTTACTCACAAGAACAATATTGTTTTATCTGTGGACAACTACCCTCCTTCAGGAGGCTGGTCATGGTACCGCAGGGACGAGCAGGGTATCGTCTGCGACTATGTAATAGTAATGGGATATGATGAGCACTGGGCAGGTGGAAATGAGGCTGGTTCAGTCGCTTCAATCAATTACGTTGAGAGAGGAATCGCAGATACCATAGCTCAGGGTGTTCCCGCAGAGAAGCTTATCAATGCCGTACCTTTCTTCACAAGAATATGGCAGACAGAGGGCACAACTGTTGGCGGACAGACTGTGAGTATGGGTGTATCTCAGGAGTGGCTTGCAAACCACTCACTCACTCCCGAGTGGGACGAGACAACCTGTCAGAACTATGCTTCTCTTCAGAGCGGGACTGCTCTGTTCGAAGTATGGCTTGAAGACACCGCTTCTCTCCAGGTTAAGCTCACAATCATGCAGAAGTATAACATTTCAGGTATTGCCTGCTGGAAGCTCGGTCTTGAGAACAATGATGTCTGGCCGCTTATCAATGCATACCTTGGACTATAGATTTACAAAAAAGTAAAGGGCAACAATCATGTCTAGCAAAAAAACAAATCAGAATGGGCTAAAAATCATCATCGTAGGCTGCGGAAAAGTTGGTTCAACTCTTGTTGAACAGCTTGCCGGTGAAGGCAATGACATTACCATAATTGATACAAACGCAAGCAAGGTTACAGAAATTGCTAATCTCTATGATGTCATGGGACTTGCAGGAAACGGTGCCAGTTTCTCAACACTTGAAGAGGCAGGCATTGCAGATACTGACCTGCTTATCGCAGTAACAGAATCAGATGAGCTTAATCTCCTGTGCTGTACAATTGCCAAGCAGGAAAACAACTGTGCCGCCATAGCCCGCGTGAGAAAACCCGAATATAGCAAGGAGCTTCCTTACATCCGTGAGAAGCTTGATCTCGCTATGATCATCAATCCTCAGTACGAGTCAGCAAAAGAAGCATCCAGAATTCTGTATATGCCAACTGCTCTTGATGTCAACTCGTTCGCACACGGAATGGCTGAAATGATCAAATTTAAAATTCCGGATGATCACCTTCTGGACAATAAAAGAGTAATGGAATTAAGCTCGTACGACATTCGTAACATCCTCATCTGCGCAGTCGAGAGAGATGGCGAAGTCTTCATTCCATCTGGTCAGTTTATGCTCCGCAGCGGAGACGTTATCTCATTTGTTGCCACGAGAAAAAATGCAAGAATTTTCCTTGAAAAAGTCGGCTTCAAAACTACACGAGTGAAGAACTGCATGATTGTCGGTGGTGGAATGAGTTCCTTCTACCTGGCCAAAGAGTTGATTAACATGGGCATCGAAGTAAAGATCATTGAGCTTGATAAGGCAAGATGCGAAGAGTTGTCTACACTCCTTCCTACAGCAATCATAATTAATGGTGACGCAACGAATCAGGAGCTTCTGAAAGAAGAAGGAATCGAATTCGTGGAGTCTTTCGTTCCTCTCACAGGAATAGATGAAGAAAATGTAATGCTCACTCTTTTTGCTAAACAGGTGTCAGGTGCAAAGGTCATAACCAAAATTGATCACATCAACTATAAGGGTGTTATCAGCAAGCTTGATTTGGGCAGTACAATCTACCCCAGATATATAACAACAGAAGCGATTATTAAATACGTGCGTGGTCGAAAGAATTCTATGGATGCCGGCAACATAGAGACTCTGTATCATCTTTTTGATAATAGAGTAGAGGCAATAGAATTCCGCGTCAGGGAACTGTCAGCGGTCACTGATGTTCCGCTCAAGGATCTCAAAATCAAGAAAGACCTCGTCGTAGCATTTATAAACAGAAGAGGCAAGATACTGGTTCCGAGCGGTCTTGATTCCATTCAGCTCGGTGATACTGTCATGATAGTAACAAAACACACTGGTTTCCACGACCTTGCAGATATTCTGGAGTAAAAGAGGTATGCGATGAATAAAGGAATGATTCGATTTATCCTTGGATGGATATTCATAATTCAGTCTGTGCTGCTTCTTCTACCATGTATATTTGCCATCATCTATGCAGAGCAGCAGGGAATATACTACGCCGGAACAGCTCTCGTCAGCTTTGTAATAGGAATTCTTTTATCTAGAAAGAAGCCTTCTGACAATGTTTTTTATCTTAAGGAGGGCTGTATCATCACAGCGCTCAGCTGGATTATTCTTAGTTTTTTTGGCGCTATGCCTTTGTGGCTTAGCAAGGAGATACCTGATTTTACTGATGCAGTTTTTGAAATTGCATCAGGTTACACCACAACTGGTTCAACAATCTGCCCGAGTGTAGAAGCACTTTCACATGCCGCCAACTTCTGGAGATGCTTTACTCACTGGGTTGGAGGAATGGGCGTTCTCGTCTTCCTGATTGCGATTGTCCCCATGTCAGGTGGCTCCAACATCAATCTCATGCGTGCAGAAAGCCCTGGTCCTTCTGTTGGTAAGCTTGTTCCAAAAATCAGACAGACAGCTCGTATTCTGTACACTATTTACTTTGGACTTACAATTGCAGAATTCATATTCCTTGTATGCGGACAGATGCCGGTATTTGATGCCATTTGTTCAAGCGTCGGTACAGCGGGAACTGGTGGATTCGGAATCAAAAATGATAGTTTTGCATCTTATTCAGACTATTGCCAGATAGTAGTTACTGTTTTCATGATACTGTTTGGTGTTAATTTTAATGCTTACTATTTCATCATTTATAAGCAGTTTAAGAAGGCATTCTCAATGGAGGAAGTTAAATGGTATTTCATCATTATCTTCACTTCCATAGCAATCATTACAATCAATATCCTTAATCAGGTTGGTAATCTGTTCGTCGCTATCAAGGATGCTTCCTTCCAGGTTGGAGCAATAATAACTACGACCGGTTTTGCGTCCGCCGATTTTGATACGTGGCCTATCCTGTCCAAAACCATACTGGTTATGCTGATGTTTGTTGGTGCCTGCGCTGGCTCAACCGGTGGTGGAATTAAGGTATCACGATTTATTATTTCGATTAAATCAGTCAAAAAAGAATTACAGTCATATCTCCATCCGAAGCTAATCAAGAAAATCAAGATGGATGGGCATCCAATTGAGCATGATATTATTCGTGCAACCAATGTATATTTTATGACTTATATTCTCATCTTCATCATTTCTCTTCTTGTTATCTCTCTTGAAGGGAAAAGCCTTGTAACTAATTTCACGGCGATATGTGCAACGCTAAACAACATCGGACCAGGTCTTGAAGCAGTAGGACCAACACAAAATTTTGCTGATTATGGTATTCTGTCAAAATGGATAATGATTTTTGATATGCTCGCAGGACGACTTGAGCTCTTCCCAATGCTCATGCTCTTCCACCCAGGTATATGGAAAGATTTCTTTAAGAAAAAAGCGCGCAGACAGATTAGCCAGTAGACTGGAGATTTCCATGAAATATTTAGTTCTAGGAGCCGGCGGAACCGGCGGACCAATAGCTGCATATATGACAAAGGGTGGTCTTGACGTCTGCCTAATTGCCAGAGGTGAACATCTTGAGCTCATTAATGAAAGCGGCCTTACCCTAATTCACGAGAATGGTTTTGAAGAATCAATCCCTGTAAAGGCTGTATCCATGTCCGATTATAAGGATAATCCTGATGTAATTTTTGTCTGTGTAAAAGGCTATTCTCTATCTGAGGTGGTGCCTTTTCTCAAAAAGGTAACAGACAGATATAAAGAGAGCGTCGCCTCTGCAGATGGCGATAAACTTCCAATCGTGATACCAGTCCTTAACATCTACGGAACAGGCGAGCGACTTAGTACGGAGCTGGATTGCCTTGTCACTGATGGCTGTATCTATGTTGCAGCGCAAAAAAAAGCGCCTGGAATCATCCAGATGAACGGCGACATCCTTAGAATTGTTTACGGCGTACGAAAGCCTGAGGATGGTTCTATGGACCTATTCCGGATACGTGAGGAACTAAAATCTGCAGGTATAGAAGCTATTGTTTCAGATAATATTCAAAGGGATGCTTTGCAGAAATTCTCTTATGTTTCACCTATGGCTGCGGCAGAGCTGTATTACAATTCATCTGCCGGCTTATTCAAGCAGACTGGTGCGGCAAGGGATTTCTTCCTGAAGCTCGTTCGTGAAATTGACGCACTCGCAGCTGCAATGAATATTCCATTTCTCGTTGATGTTTGTAAGAATAATCTTGCAATATTAGACAGCGTAAACGATAATGCCACCACATCTCTCCACAGAGATATCGACTCTTGCAAAAACAATGAAGCAGATGGTCTTATCTTTGAAGTGCTTCGACTTGCTGACGAGTACAATGTTCCTGTTCCTTGTTACAGATTAGTCGCAGATAAGATTAAAGACATATTATAGAGGACCTATAAATGAAAGAAGGATTATCCAAAAAAGAGTCTGCCTTTCTAAAGGGCTTAGCTCTTCTTATGATGATCTATCATCACAGATTCATAGACCAGAACGTATGGCTATTTGATCCGATTCTAGGACCACGTTTTCAGTTTCTCCTAGACCCAGAAGTGACAAGAATTGTTTCCTGGTTTTTCAAAATAGCTCTGTCACTTATGACATTTGTAAGTGGATATGGTATTTTTCATATTTTCAAACGCACAGTTGCAGGCACTCCCGGAAAGAGACTTGCTGGCAACTATGTACAGGTTGGAAAACGTCTGCTTCCATTCTATGGGCGCTATTGGTATGCCTTTATTGTATGGACTATAGTCACTCTGCTTATAACCTCAGGGCTCCAGATTTTCAGCATCGAATACCTGCTTAATGGATTGGGCTTGTCCTGCTCTCTTAACGGCTCCTGGTGGTATGTTCTCCAGTATGTTGAGATGATGCTTCTCGCCCCGTTTATGGATTTTTATCTAACAAAATTAGGCAAGAAGATAGACATCATAAAGTGGGTGGCACTAGCCTGCCTCTTGGCAATGATTGTGTTGATTCCACCACTTAGAGCTGTGTTTACTGAGTTCTACAAGATATCGTCTTTCCAGATTTCTTATATGGCAATCTTTATTGTCGGCTACGTAGTTGCCAGATGGAACCTGTTTGGCATGGCACGAACTCAGCTTGCGAAACTCCCTCGCATTGCTCATATACTGATATGCCTTGCAGGGACAGCAGGAATTACATTTTTGCGCATAAAGCTATCAACCTTCCCCGCATACTGTCAGACCGATTTTATTATCGCACCAATCTGGATTCTGTTCGTGTGCGAGCTGCTTAGCTACGTGAAACCAGTCCTTTCTTTTCTTGGATGGTTTAGCAAATATCCTATGTATATATGGGTCATGCATCTTATTTTCTTCGATCCATTTTTCTATCCCATTACAACGTGGTCGGGATACGCGATTGGCAATTATCTCACAATAGTTGCCCTTACAATTGTATCAAGCATAATCCTTGAACGCCTGGAGCACTTAGTTGTTCACTTATTGCTCCCACACATTTTCAAAAAAAGTAGTCAAGAAAAACGGTAATTAGTTATGAAACAAACTGTAGAGAAAAAAATTGTTGATGAATTCAAAAAAACAAGATATCGCTATGAAGCCTTGGACAAAATTGTATTTGATAAGCTCTCTTCAATAATTGAGGATAAGAACTATTTTGTCATGGACATCGCACACAGAGTAAAAGAGGTAGATAGCCTCAGGCAGAAGGTTCATAAGAAAACAGGGAAATATTCATCGATACGAGATATAACTGATTTGTGCGGTTACAGAATTATCTGCTATTTTGGGGACACAGTTGATGCAATAGCCTCCTCATTAGCTGAGTATTTTGTTATCGACACTGAAAATTCCATCGATAAGGGTAAAAATCTGATGGCAACTGAATTCGGATATGCATCACTTCATTATATCTGCAGTTTGCCTGAAAATGATGAATACCCATCTGACCTGTGCAATATCCCTTTTGAGGTTCAGATAAGAACCGTTCTTCAGCATGCCTGGGCAGAAATCGAACATGATCTTGGCTATAAATCTGACTTCGGTGTTCCACGTGCTATAAGACGTGAGTTTTCACGTGTTGCTAGTCTTCTTGAAGTCGCTGACGAGCGTTTTGTTGGTCTTCGAAACGGAACCAATGAATACCTGATGGATGTACGTACCAAGATTGCAAATGGAGAAGCCAATGATCTTCCTCTCGATCAGGTCACACTCAAAGAGTACATTACAAGAAACAAGAGATATCTTAGAGTTGTTGATGAAGCCAAGAAGATACTTCATGTTGAGGTCATCGCCTCAGATATATCTCGCTTCGTAATTCAACTTGACTACCTAGGTGTCAAAACCCTGGGTGATCTCGTTATGATGTTCAGAAAAAATCAGTCCTACCTGATTGGAATGATAAAAGAAAAGGTGGAGACAATGGATTTAGACATTGTCACCACCAGTATGATACTAAGATATTTATGCCGCGCTGAGCTCGTCCTTGGCAAATACACCAAGGGACAGATATACAGATTCCTGCTTCTGTCTTCAAAAGAAGACAGTGCAGAGAAGTCAGCCAATATCATCTCAGAAATCAGTGCGAAATATTGGGCTGAACATGCGCCCGCATCAAATCCCGTTGAAGAAATTATCTAATTTCTCAAGGCAAGAATGGAGAATATCTAATTCCATCTCACTAAAATCCTTTAATGCATCCCTGATTATTCTATTATGAACATTCTTGTGATGCATAAAGGCTTTCTTACCTTTGTCTGTCAAAATGACGTAGACAACTCTCTTATCCAGACTGCTTCTCTTTCTAACAACATAGCCCTTCTTCTCCAGGCTATTCAGATTTACTGTAAGCGTTCCGGCTGTCACTCCCAATTTCCTTGCTATTTCAGAACTTTTTCGTGGTTCAGATATTCCAACAGCCTCGATGATATGCACATCGTTTTCTGTTATATCATGAAACTCTTTGGGAACAGACATCTTTGCTTCAGAATTGAGGACGTTTGCCGCGACATTGGCCATCAGCATGTCTATGGATTTAGTTCTAGCAGTATTCACTTTTCTCTTCGGCTTTCCTGCCTCCATACACGCCCCCCTTTCTATATGCACCTATTGTCTATATTTTAATAAACCTATATATGTCCTAATTATGACCACACAAGAATACATGCGCCATATGTCAATCCTGCGCCAAAGCCTGACATAATAATTCTATCGCCAGCATTAATCTTGCCTGCGCGGACCTGCTCATCAAGAAGCACTGGAATAGAGGCAGATGACATATTTCCATAATTGGCGATATTAACAGGGAACTTCTCCATTGGCTCTTTCATGCTCTTCGCAATTGCCTCAATAATACGGATGTTTGCCTGATGCAGTAAGAATACATCAATATCTGCTGGTGTTATTCCTGCCTTATCCATAGCATCCTTCATACAGATTGGAACAGTTCTGGTTGCAAAACGATATACTTCTTTTCCGTCCATAACAACACCCGCTCCAATCTGGCAGCTAAGTGCATCGCCCTTTGTTCCATCAGCACCAAGACTGTATATAAGATCATTTCCACCTGCTGTAACTACAACTGCTCCAGCTCCATCTCCAAATAAAATGCAGGATGTTCTGTCAGTCCAGTCAACCATATCTGAAAGTGTTTCTGTACCAATTACAAGAACCTTATTAAAGGCTCCAGCCTTGAGATATGCATCCGCCATAGTAAGCGCTGTCATAAAGCCCGCACATGCCGCATTAACATCAATACATGCTGCATTAGCTGCTCCGATAATTGCCTGAATCTGGCATGAAATAGAAGGAACTCTCTGCATTGAAGATGCTGTTGCAACCAGGATTAAGTCAATATCCTCTGCGGATAACTTCGCCATCTCAATTGCTCTTCTACTTGCCTCTGCTCCAAGTGTAGCTGGTGACTCATCGGCCTCTGCAACATGTCTTTGTGCAATACCGGTTCTCTCACGAATCCACTCGTCTGAAGTCTCCATTGTTTTTGCTAAATCGTCATTAGTAACAATTTTTTTTGCTGCTGTACTACCTGTACCAAGAATTCTCATAGTCTTTCCCTTTTTCTCTAACTATATTAATACTGTCTGAATCTCTTATAACGATCTTCTGAAATCTGATCTCCACTTTTGCCATTATATTTCTTGAGGAAATCCTTCATTTCCTTCTTCATATAAGCTGCGATCTGAGAGCAGTTCTCCTGTGAAGCAATTCCATATTCGGGGATTATCTTCTCTACAACTCCAAGCTTCTTAAGATCCTGAGCTGTAATCTTCATAGCTTCACTGGCTTCCTGAGCTCTTGATGCGTCCTTCCAGAGAATCGACGCAAATCCTTCAGGTGACAGGATGGAATATGTTGCATTCTCCATCATCCACACTTCATTACCAACTGCGGTTGCAAGTGCTCCACCGCTTCCGCCTTCTCCAATCATCAGGCACAGAACTGGAACCTTGAGTGCACTCATCTCAAGAAGATTTCTTGCGATTGCTTCTCCCTGACCTCTTTCCTCTGCACCAATTCCACAATAGGCACCTGTTGTATTTACAAAACTAATAATTGGACGATTGAATTTCTCCGCCTGCTTCATTAATCTGAGTGCCTTACGGTATCCCTCTGGCATAGGCATTCCAAAATTTCTTCTCTTACATTCGTCGAGAGTCAGACCTCTCATATCTGTGATGACTGTCACTGGCTGTCCGTCAAGCAATCCAATACCTCCTACAATTGCCTGATCGTCAGCATAATTCCTATCACCATGCATCTCATAGAAATGCTCAAATATGTGGCTCATATAGTCAAGTCCAGAAGGTCTGGTGGCCTTTCTAACAGCACGAACCTTATCCCAAGCTGTCTCAGCCTTTTCCCCTGAATCTACAGGTGCTTCTTCTACAGCCTGATCTTTGCTCTCTTCATAGAAATTAGTATAACTTCCAGCAACACCTCTATTTGTTGTAATAAGAAGATAAAGTGTTTTCTTTAACTCTTCTCTCTCAACAATGGAATCTACAAATCCATGCTCTACTAAGAACTCTGCAGACTGGAATCCCTCAGGAAGATCCTGACCAATTGTCTGCTTGATTACTCTAGGACCAGCAAATCCAATGAGTGCGCCTGGCTCTGCAAGAATTACATCTCCAAGCATCGCAAAGCTCGCTGTTACTCCTCCAGTTGTAGGATCTGTAAGCACTGCACAATAGAATAATCCAGCCTCAGAATGCTTCTTAATAGCAGCAGAGGTCTTTGCCATCTGCATAAGAGAAATTATTCCCTCCTGCATTCTTGCACCACCTGAACAGCAGAACAAAATTACAGGAAGTTTCTCCTGAGTAGCTCTCTCAAATGCTCTTGCGATTCTCTCACCCACAATTGCTCCCATAGAGCTCATCATGAATCTTGCATCACATATTCCAAGTACAGCATCCTCTCCTGAGATCTGACATTTACCAATTGTTACAGCTTCCTCAAGCCCAGTCTTTTCTCTTGCTTCTTTAATCTTATCTTCATATCCTTCGAAGCCAAGCGGATTGGAATCCTTGAGTTCAGTAAACCATGGCTCAAATGTTCCCTGATCAGCAACCATTCTTATACGATTATTCGTACGTACTCTGAAGTAATATCCACATTCGTAGCAGATGTATTTTTTCTTTGCAGCTGCTTTTTTTGAGAGCATTCTCTTACACTTAGGACATTCAATTACGTCGTCCTCTGAAATATGCTCCTCTTCAATATGAATTCCATTTTTGTTGTCTGCTTTCTTCAAACGGGAGGGAGCAGGCTTAAGCATACTTAATCTAAATTTCATTGCTTTACACACCTCATCCAATTTGTGCTGACGCCACATGTCTATCTTTTTTGTGGGTCGCTATTTTTGGGCTATTAGCCAATTGCGAACATCATTTCGCCCTTTGCTGCAAGTTCGCCATCTACTGTTGCTACAACTTCAGCTTTTCCTACAGGTCCCTTTATTGTTGTCATGGTTGCCTCAAGCTTCAGAACATCGCCAGGAACAACCTTTCTCTTAAAGCGAACCTTATCTAAGCCTGCAAAATATGCAGTTTTTCCTTTGTATTCATCCATGCACAGAATTGCAACTGCACCTGTCTGCGCAAGCGCCTCAACAATCAGAACTCCTGGCATAACTGGATTTCCAGGGAAATGTCCCTGAAAAAAAGGCTCATTAAATGTAACACATTTTTTGCCAACAACACGCTTGCCCGGCTCTAACTCTTCAATCGTATCAACGAGAAGGAATGGGCTTCTGTGTGGCAGAATATTCATAATATCAACAGTAGTCATTACAGACATATCATTCTCCCTTCCATTTACCAATCAGGATACTTGCATTATGTCCTCCAAATCCAAGCGAGTTAGATAATGCATAAGGAACTTCCTCATTGTATGCTTCCTTACAATAGTTAAGGTCCATCTCTTCCTCAGTTTCCTGAAGACCAACTGTCTTGTGAATGAAGTTCTCCTGTACCTGCTTAACGCAAGCTACAAACTCAACCGCACCAGCTCCACCAAGAAGATGTCCAACCATTGACTTAGTTGAATTAATCTTAATATTCTTAGCATGGTCACCAAAGGCAAGTTTAATTGCTCTTGTCTCAAAGAGATCATTGTGATGTGTACTTGTTCCATGTGCGTTGATATATGTAATATCTTCTGGCTTCAGTCCAGCATCCTTTACCGCATTAGTCATAGCTCTTGCTGCGCCTGCACCACTCTCCTCTGGAGATGTGATGTGGAAAGCATCAGCTGAACATCCATAACCAATTACCTCTGCATATATCTTAGCTCCACGAGCCTTAGCGTGCTCAAGTTCCTCAAGAACAACTACTCCGGCACCTTCGCCCATTACGAAACCACTTCTGTCCTTATCAAAAGGAATAGAACATCTCTCTGGATCTGTTGAATTAGAGAGCGCGGTAAGTGCTGTAAATCCAGAAACTCCCATAGGGCAAATTGCAGCCTCAGTACCACCGGCAAACATAACATCTGCCTCACCATACTGAATTGAACGATAAGCCTCACCAATGGAATTAGTTCCTGAAGCACATGCTGTTACAATATCAATATTCTTACCCTTGAAACCGAACTGGATACTTACATTTCCTGCAGCCATATTTGAAATCATCATTGGCACATATAAAGGTCCAACTCTGTTTGGTCCTTTTTCTGTAAGATTGGTATGCTCTCTCTCTGTTGCCTGCATAGAACCTACACCATTTCCAATACAAACACCTACCATGTATGGATCTTCCTTCTCCATATCAAGTCCAGAATCCTTCATTGCCTGCGCAGATGCAGCTACCGCATACTGACAGAATTTTTCCATTCTTCTTGCGGACTTCTTATCCATGAATTCTTCTGGGTTGAAATCCTTAAGTTCAGCGGCAATTGTTGCCTTGTATCCCTCTGTATCAAAATAAGAAATTGGCGCAAAACCAATCTTTCCTGCTTTTATTCCTGCCCAGTAATCCTCAACATTGTTACCGATTGGAGTTACTGCACCAAGTCCAGTTACTACTACTCTGCGGCTCATTCGTTTATCTCCTTTTTTGCTTTATTATTATTCTAAATAGCCATTCCACCATCTACGCACAGAACCTGTCCTGTGATGTAAGCAGCTTCATCGCTTGCAAGGAATGCTACTGTATTAGCAATATCCTCAGGCTGTCCAATTCTCTTCATTGGTATCTGATCCAGAATAGTTGCCTTTGCAGAATCAGGCATAGCATCAACCATCTCTGTTCCAATGAATCCAGGAGCAACTGCATTTACACAGATGCCTCTAGTTGCAAGCTCTCTTGCAACAGCCTTAGTCATTCCAATTACTCCTGCCTTTGATGCTGAATAATTAGCCTGTCCTGGATTACCAATCACTCCACTAACAGATGCTATATTAATAATTCTTCCGCCCTTAAGCTTGAGGAAATTCCTTGTCAGAGCCTTCATCGTATGGAAGGTACCCTTTAAGTTCGTATCAAGTACAGCATCATAATCTTCTTCTTTCATTGCCATAAGAAGATTATCTCTTGTGATTCCTGCGTTATTTACCAGAATGTTGATCTTTCCGTGTTTTGCAAGAAGGTCATTTATTGCCTGTGTACACGCCTCACCATCTGCAACACTGAACTGAACGCATTCAGCCTGTCCACCAGCTGCTTCAATTTCAGAAACAACTTCCAATGCCCTCTTTTCAGAACCGTTATAATTAACGATTACATATGCGCCATCTGCAGCAAGCTTCTTAGCGATCGCAGCACCAATTCCACGGCTCGCACCTGTAACAAGAGCAATTTTTCCATCTAATCCAGCCAATTTTGTATCTCCTTTATCTCGTACTATTTCTTACAGTTCCTTCAGTTTCTCAAGATCTTCAATCTTGTCAACATTAACTACTTTTACTTCTTTATTGATTCTTCCAAGGAATCCTGTCAGGGTCTTTCCTGGTCCAATCTCAATAAATGTATCTACGCCATCTGCAATCATCTTCTCGACTGACTGCTGGAAACGAACTGATGAAATAACCTGCTTAGGAAGAAGCTCCTTGATTGGAGTTTTATCTGTTACGAGTGTCGCATCAACATTTGAATAGTAAGGAATTGATGGATCCTCAAGTGTAAGTCCCGCAAGTTCCTCTGCAAGCTGATCTGCCGCCTTCTTAAGAAGTGGCGAATGGAAAGGTCCACTAACCTTAAGAGGAATGCATCTCTTTGCACCTGCTTCTTTAAGCTTCTCCATGGCTACATTAACTGCTGTTTCTTCTCCGCTTATTACAAGCTGTCCCGGACAGTTATAGTTTGCAATTCCTACAATGCCTTCTGTCTCTTCACAGATTTTCTCAGTAGTCTCAAGATCAAGAGCGATAACTGCTGCCATTGCTCCTCCGGTAGGATATGCTTCCTGCATATAGAGTCCTCTCTTGCGAACAAGACCGCACAGCTGCTCTACAGGAAGAACGTTTGCTGCTGCAAGTGCTGCATACTCACCGAGCGACAGGCCTGCTGTCATATCTGCCTTGAAACCCAACTTTTCAACAACCTTAAGAAGCGCAACCTCTGTTGTGAACATTGCTATCTGAGTGTATTCAGTCTGATTTAATTTATCATTCTCTTCAAAACATAACGCAGCAACATCAATTCCTGTTGCATCCTTAGCTGCGTCATACACTGCTTTTGCTTCTGGGTACTGCTCATAGAACTCTTTACCCATGCCTACGTACTGGGAACCCTGTCCCGGAAAAATAAAAGCTGTCTTTCCCATGAAATGTTATCTCCTAACCGTATTATTATCTTCCAAGAAGTTTCTTAGCATCTGACATAATAGATGTTATGATTTCTTCGCAAGTCATTTCTTTCTTAACAAGACCAGCAATCTGTCCAGACATTACTGTTCCGTCCATAACATCACCATCCATAACTGCTCTTCTAAGTGAGCCGAGAGTCATCTGCTCAAGCTCTTCAAGAGTTGCGCCCTCTGCTTCCATACGAAGATACTCTCTGGTCATTCTATTCTTGATACAGCGAACAGGATGTCCTGTGCTCATACCTGTGACAGCAGAATCAATATCCTTTGCATTAACAACCTTGTCACGATAATTCTGATGAACAATATTTTCCTTTGCAACGAGGAATACAGTTCCCATCTGAACTGCCTCTGCTCCAAGCATGGTAGCAGCAGCAAATCCTCTTCCATCAGCAATACCACCCGCTCCAATAACAGGGATATTAACTGCATCAACCACCTGTGGAAGTAAACACATAGTTGTAATAGAACCGATATGTCCACCTGATTCCATACCCTCTGCAACAACAGCGTCAGCTCCTGAGCGCTCCATCATCTTAGCCATGGCAACAGATGCAACAACGGGCATAACCTTAACTCCGGCTTTCTTCCACTTCTCCATATATTTTCCAGGGTTTCCTGCGCCGGTAGTAACAGCCTTAACGCCTTCCTCGATAACAATATCAGCAACCTCATCTGAATTAGGATTCATCAGCATTACGTTTACACCAAAAGGCTTATCTGTAAGCTTTTTACATTCTCTAATCTGCTCGCGAACTATCTCTGGTGGTGCTGAAGCTGCTCCGATGATACCAAATCCACCTGCGTTAGATACAGCTGCTGCCAAATGGTACTCTGCAACCCAAGCCATACCTCCCTGAATAATAGGATATTCAATCCCAAGAAGTTCTGTGATCTTTGTCTTCATTTTGTTTATGCCCTTTCCTTATATGGTTTATTGTGTGTTATATTACTTTGATTTTATTTCGATTATCAAATTGTTTGATAATCAAAGTATATTGTCTTATTAATTTTTTGTCAAACCAGCCTATTCACCAACTATAGTTGTCTTGTACCAGCTGAGCGACTCGCGGTATGCTTCATAGATCTTATCTCCATCCATTCCACTTAAAACCATCTGTCTGTCAATCTCAGACCAGTCTGCTGACTCGTAGCCAAGGATGAATTCAAGTACAGGAGCGAGTACACCCTTCTTATATACGAGCGCATCACGTATTACATTCGATACCTGAATCATCTCCAACGCCTCTTCCATCGGCTTGTCGAGAATTACATCAAGTACTGAAAACAGTCCCATCAGGAATAATTCTTCTGTCTGCATTTTAAGACCAAACAACTCCGCAAGGTTCTCCGCAAATCTTGCGCGAAGAAGCGACAGTCTGGTAATCTCACCTGGCTTATCAGAATACAGCTCTTCAGTAACAGCTGTGTTAATCCACTTCTTCATCTCCTTCTGACCAAGCATTGCTGCTGCATGTCTTACTGATGTAATCTGCGAAGTCTTGACAACCCTGTTTATCATCTTGAGGAATGACACTGTAAGCGCAGGATCTCGTCCGACTACATCGGCAGCCTCAGTAAGTTCAAAATCATCAGAATTTACCACGCGAAGAAGCGAGAGATAAGTTGTCTTTACTGGGCTAATCTCATGGGTTCCTCTAGTCAGTGGAACTCTGTAGAATTCGCCTTCATAGAACTGATATCCGCCCTCTTCCTTGAGCGCACTAAACACTTCCTGAGATTCAATATTTCCTGCAACAAGCTTCGCATTTGGATATAGTTTCTCGAAATAAATGCGTGCCTTGTCTATTGCAATCTTCTTATTGTTCAGGAATACGTAATCCATCTGTGCCAGTATCGGTGCATAGTCAGTGAATTCCGTAACAGACAACTTACGAATCGCAAACTTGAATCCCTGCTCCTTTAGTTCTTTTATTCTATTTGCATACATCTCAACAGGTGGTATTGTTCTGTCAATCAGAATAACGATTCTGTCATGCGGTTCGCTTCCAATCTGTCCCGCGATATCGGAAAAAATGGAAACATTGCTGACGGGAACAAACACCTCTGTATCTGTTCCTATTGTACGAAGTCCCATGGCCTGAATAATATCGAGTCCAGGAACGGTAGTCGCACCATCATTTACTCCTGTTGACATTGCAAGTGGATTAAGAAACTGATTGGTTTTCCTAGAAAAAACTGAATATGCTTTGACAGTCATATCACCGTCAAACAAAGGAATTAAAGTCGTTAACATACATGCCCTCCTTAAGTGCTGATTTGTTACCCCAAAATCCCTTTTATTATACTATATTTTTAGCTATTTTTACAGAAGAAAAACAGCGCCAAAATGACGCTGTTTTAATTGTTTCGATATTATTAATAATTCTCCGTAGGGTCCATTCCAAACATGTATACGTCTGAATGGTCGCTGTCATCACATTATAATGCCGGAGGTCTCTTGGTGGGTTTTCTAATGCAAGGGAATCCACCACCGCCAACATCTTCCAACTCATTATCTGTAAGTTCCAGTTTCTCTTTATATTTGGCTACATTTTCGTTAAACTCTTGCTCTTGCATTCCTGATTCTTCCAGTGCATCTAAAAGAGTAATCATCTGCATCGAAATGGGATAAAAATGATTTCATCTAGTTTCCAACAATGCCTCCAGTTCCTTAATTCTAGCTTCAGCAGCCTCAGCACGTCTCTTTTCCTCATCTAATTTCATCGCAATACTGGCAGCGCGAGCTTTTTCAGCTTCTAACTCCACTTTAATCTTCTCTTCCCCATCATATAAGCCTTCTTGATACATATCATAATCATGAATGTGCTGTAACATATACTCGCTCCTCCATTCCTCGTTCAATCGTGCATCCTTTACGGCTGTATCAATCTTCCTAGTGTTATCATCAGCGGCAACTCCACTTTCTATGTATCTTAACATATTTGCGACTTCTGGGGGAACATTTTCCATGGACGCGGTCGTATTAAAGAATATAAGTCTTGTTTCATCATCATACGTTAGGTCCGGATACTCCGCACACATCTTGCTGATCTCATATTTATAGGCCCCCTTCCCAAACAAATCAAAAGTACATATGAAGATGATATACGTTTTTGACAGCTGATTATATTCCTTACCACTATCCAGTATTGCACCATCCAGCACAGACTGATAATATCGGCTCCTCTTGGGGAGCTCTGTCTGTCTCATCGGATTCTTCGACTTATGCTGCAATTCGCCATCGTAATAAGTCCCCTCATCATCCAAAGCCAGCAAATCTAGATAGGAGCATTTCTGTTCATTATTATTCTGAAGTCTCTTTTCGATATCAGTCGACACTATATTTATATGCGACGCCAAAAGAGCATTCAGTATAATCTGAGCATTCTCTTTATCACTGCAGACCTTGCCAAACATGTAATGATCTCTGATTGTTAGTTCCTCGTAGTTCTTCTTTTGATTCATAGATAATTCCTTTCTGTGTGTTAATATTTTTCAGGGAAAAAAGAGTAAAAAGAAAAAAAGATACGAAAAAGATACACATGCAAAATAACCCTTATGCCAAGCACCAGTTTCTGCTTACACCACGTAAAAACAGATGCACCCTATCTGCTTGCACACTTTTATTCCTTATGTTTTAATTTGAATTCTCATCAGCGATACGCTGGGGACGGATGTATTCACATCCGTAAGAAATTGGGAGCAGACTGAAGCTGCTTTGAACCCACTCAATACATTTTAACACATAAAAAAGGGAAAGCAAGTTTTCCTACTCTCCCTTTGCGTTTTCATAATTTTTGTTATACTAATCAAGTTTTGTCAAATCAGCACCAAGACCAAAGTCAACTGTCCAATTTCCATCTGAAACAACTTCTACTATTAACAGAATCCTTTTCATGGTTTGGATTACATTAACTTAATCCGTCATCAATTCTACTCCGCTCGAATGCATTGTGTCAATCGCGCCGTGCTATTTATACAAGGTTTATTCCATCTGAAAATGTCCATAAAATTATTCTTGTACTTTGTTCTAGAATACTTAATCATCAAGAGGGAATTCTGCATGCGGGATGAATATAAAGATTTGTATGCCAAGTTCGGATTAAATATCGTATATTACAGAAAACGCAAACGTCTTACTCAATTGCAGTTGGCAGAATTAATAGATGTAGACCGCAGCCATATAAGCGCCATTGAACTAGGAAAAGTTGGCGTTTCATTTGATGTCATTTTTAAATTATGTGAAGTACTAGAAACGACTCCAAAAGAATTATTTGATTTTAGATAAATAAAGCCCCAGCGCTGTGCGCTGGGGCTTTATTACAACTCTATCAAATATTATAGTTCCATCGGATATACCATATTCCATTTTGCTCTTATTCCGTCCATAATCTCAAGACATTCAATTGTCTCATCAAGTGGCATTGAGACACTTTCAACCTCTCCAGCTTGCACCTGATTCATAGCTTCAATAAGTTCATACTCATAGCCATTTATCTGAGCTGGAGCATTGATTGTCTGAATACATTCATCTCCTGTGTTATAGACGCGTATCACCTGTGGGTTGTTAATGTTATCTACTTCGATGTATCCCCTATCACCATGAATCATTCCTCGTCTATCTGTTCTAGAATATATTCCTGAATATAGAGAAGCCATACGTCCATCTTTGTAGAAAATCGTAATTGTCTCCTGACCATCGACACCAGTTTCGGTCATCTGAACTGAACTATCGATATGATCAATATCTTTGCCAAAATGCATCAGTGCAAAGTTAAGGCAATATATTCCTACATCGAGAAGTGCTCCGCCAGCGAGCTCAGGTCGTATCAACCTCTCCTTATCAGAAATTACATATGACAGATT
>JAGHUF010000112.1 GCA_018064935.1 Candidatus Merdinaster equi
CTTCCTAATCATGATTATCCTTTTAACATTTATTCAAATCAATTTGATTGGCCGGTAACGATAGGAAGATGCTTTATGACTGTTACAACGGGCATTTCATCTTTTTTCACTTTGCCATGGTTAAATGGATTATTGGCAGTACTATACATTTCGTTGGCGGTGCCATTTGTTATAGACTTGTTTGATTTCAAAAGAACTATTCCAATCATTTTGTGTTCTTTTCTATTCGTTTCGTATCCGGCATTTACAGATACAGCAGGGTATATCTGCCTTGAAGATGGTTTTATGCTTGCGCTACTTATTTCGGTGATTGGTGTATGGTTTTGGTATAAGAAACGAGGCTGGGGTAGAGTAGTTGCAGCAGCTTTATGCCTATGTTTTGCTGCTGGTGTGTATCAGGCGTACGTAGCCGTTGCTATTTGTTTAATATTGGTTAGACTGGTGCTCGATGTTATTCAGGAAAAATCTGATAATAAACGCTTCCTTATTGATGCTGGTTCTGCGGCACTAGCAGGGGGAGTTGGAATGGCTTTATACTACGCTTGCTTGATGATAATTATGTCATTAACGCATACGGGATTTGGTACCTATATGGCTGTGAATGAGGCGTCAGTCCCAACGCCTGCAAAAGCAGCAGGGACCTTGGTAAAGGTTTTTGATGAGTTTGTTACTTTTTTGGTGGGAACAAATTCGGAATTTACAGCATATGAAATATTTAATATCATTTTTGTTTTGTTGTTTGTAGTTGCGTTTGTAGCTGTAATAATCAGAAGAAAAATATACAAGCATAAACTTCAATTTGCGTTATTGTTTGTTATGGGCTTCTTGTTTGTGCCAGGAGCATATATTTTTGAATTTGCTTCAGAAGAAGTAGTCTATAGATTTATGATGCTATATGGAGTCGTGTTCCTCTATATGTTGCTAATTAAAGTGGCAGATGAATTTTTGCAAGGATGGTTTGCTACTGTTGTTGCAGCACTTAGCTTCGTGATAGCTTTCAATTTTGCTGTAATTGATAATATTGCATATGAGAATCTGAATCTCTGTTGGGAACAGACACTTGCTACTGCGACAATGATGGAAGAGAGAATAACATCGGTGGATGGTTATTCACCTGATATGCAATTGATGGTACAGGGAACTATGCAGGATGAAGGCCGGGACTGGCTTAGAGACCGATTGCCAAGAGAATTAGTTGGAGCAAATGACGTTAATCTGATGAGGGATCAGTCATTTATTCAGCCGCTACTGAAAACCGAGCTAGGTTTTACTACAGACGGAGTGGATGAAGATATGAGAAATAGCATCATTTCAAGCGATGAGTATTTGAATATGCCAGTGTGGCCGGCGGGGGGATCTGTTAAGAATATTCAAGGGGCGATTGTTGTTAAGCTTTCGGATTGAAAAACATATATTGTATGAATGTATTATGAGCTTACTACTTATTAGATTAGACGATATTACTCCTACAATGAATTGGGAGAATTTCAATTACATAAGGCAGATATTTGAGAGGTTGGATGTTAAACCTATTATTGGTGTGGTGCCAGATAATCAGGACCCGAAACTTGATTATGGTGTGGCACAGCCTTCTTTCTGGGAAATTGTAAAAGAATTACAGGAAAAAGGGTGGACTATCGCTCAGCATGGATATAGGCATGTATATGAGGAAACTGGATGCCAGGGTATCTTACATGTGAAACACGACAGCGAATTTGCTGGTATTCCGTTTGAAGAGCAGAGAATCAGATTGCAGTCTGGGAAGGAAATATTGCAAAGCCATGGGATCACTGCAACTATGTTCATGGCACCAGCGCATTCTTATGACAAGAATACATTAAAGGCATTGAAAGAATTGGGTTTTGAAAGCATGACAGATGGATATGCGGAAAGCCCATACAGATATAAAGGGTTGAAGTTTATCCCCTGCAGGACAGATAAACCAGTGAAACCCAAGGTGGTTGATACGATATGTCTTCATATTAATGGTATGAAGAAGGAAGAATTCGATAAGCTTGAGAAATATATAGCTAAGAACAGAAAAATGTTTGTATCGGCAGATGATATCCTAAATCATTATCCGGACAGATGCAGGAATGGCTTATCTGAGTGGAAGAATATTAAGGTACGTAATATTAAGAAATGGGCTGCAGAGGATGAGGTGGTTCAGGGATATCTTAGCGAGACGCAGGGGAATAGATTTGCTAGGTTAATGAAGCTGCCTGTATTATTGGCTAGGTTGATGGTAAGAAAAAATAGTAAATAGACTAACGAAAAACGAGTAAAAAAGAGTAAAAGATAGCGCATTGAGTACGCAATGAGATGGCAATGAAAGTAGTTCATTTAGCGACAACGGATCTTGGCGGATCATATAAGGCAGTTGAAAGAATTCACAAGGGATTATTATCGCAGGGAGTAGACTCTGTGGTTCTTCTACGCACTCGCTACCATGAGGGAAGCGTTGGCGAAGAAGTAGTTCATACGCCTGTTCAGAAATTAGTATCCAAGGCTAAGAATGTGGGAAATCTGCTTTGCTCCAAAGGCGAGATTATTACTGATAGATTTGGCACAGATATGAGTAAGCATCCAGAGGTTCTGAATGCGGACGTAGTTGTTATACATTGGGTCAATTCATTCATAAGTGATAGATGTGTATCAAGGCTGGTAGCCCTCGGAAAGCCTGTTGTGATGGTGGCACATGATATGTGGTGCTGTACAGGTGGATGCCATTATGACAATTACTGTGAAAGATATACAGTAGG
>JAGHUF010000046.1 GCA_018064935.1 Candidatus Merdinaster equi
GCGTATGGAGAATGCAATAATATCTGAACTTAAGAGCAGGAAAGATAATCTTGGACTGTCTGTTGCGGAGGTTGCTGAGCTTGCCAGTGTACCGCTTGGCACAGTTAGCAAGATTATGACGGGTGAAACGCGTTCGCCCAAGAGCACGACACTTGAGAAGATTGATAAGGCTCTCCAGAAAGAGGAGGAGAGGAGACGAATTGAGGCTTACCTTACGGCGATGAGGGAATATGGAATACTTCACCCAAAGGTAATAGATAATCCGAACGAATTTGAGGGAATCTATAGAAAGATGCACAATCTTGAAGAAAAACCGATTGCGCAGGCCAATTCCAAGTCGGGCAGACTGCTTTGGAGCGATAGGCATTCATCGAGAAAGAAAAGAATATCGGCAGATTCTTTTTTGCATATGGGATACGACAATAGGTGGACAGAATTGTTCGAGGGGCGAGTTATTGTAAATGAAGCGCCTGGACTGGCGCACCAACTTTTGGTCAAAGATATAAACCGTCAAATAGAGAAGTATATCGAGGGAAACAAAGGGAAATGCAAAGTGTTTGACGTGGGAATAAATGTCAAGCTGAATGAAGAAGATGATTCAATACTTATTCCAGATATTTTAGTAATCTGTGATGGGGATAAACTGAAGCCTTTTGGAATTCTTGGAGCACCTGATTGGGTTGTCGAGGTGGTATCGCCTTCAACAAGACAGTACGATTACAAACGAAAGACTTTTAAGTACCTGAGCGGAGGTGTTCGTGAGCTGTGGCTTGTAGATATTGAAAAGCGCATAGTTGTAACATATGTTGATGGAGATTTTGTACTAAGTCATATGTATCGCTTTGAAGAAAGTATACCTGTCTCTATTTATGACGGGAAATTATTGATCAATATTAATGAATGAATATAAAGTGATACATGGCTAGCTTTCGCATCTTCGTGGCAGGCCACTCAGAAAAGAAATGAGGAATTATATGCGAAGAACAAACTATCCTCGCCACTGCTTTCTATATTGGAGTGGAGTGATACCTTCAGCCTGTCTGAACACATGGACAAAATAAGCACTATCGCTGTAGCCGCATGAATTTGCAATTTCCTCAACAGGAGCATCCGAAAAACGTAGCTGAGATTTGGCGTGCGAGATTCTGAGGGTGTTCAGGTCGTTTATTAGTGTCTCACCGAAAATTCGATGGTATTCTCTGGATAAGTGATACTTGCTGATGTAGAACAATTTGGCGAGAGACTCAAGTGTGATACGTTCAGACAGGTGAGATTCCATGTAATCTCTAATCTGGTAGAGTTTTCCTTGCGTTTCTGCAGCACCTTGAGACTGAGAATGCGTCATAAATATCATTGCCAGAAGGTCGGTTAAGAGTCTGTGTGTTTCAAGTTCGGCGGCAAAACCCTGAGAAGCACAGTTTTTGAAAATCTGGCTGAGCAGATTGATGAATACGGATGGATTTCCTGGGTGAAATACGGTGGACAGATTCTGGTCGCTGTATGCATTTATAAAGTGTTCAGCATCTGAACCATAGAAATGAACCCACTGCAATCGCCATGGGTGGTCAGCGGAACTTTCATGTGAGTATGATTTTCGGCAGTCTATAAAAGCACAGTCGCCGCTTGCTAAAGTTATTTCATTTCCCTCATAGATAAGCCTTCCACTTCCCTCGGTAACAACCAGGAAAAGAATAGATTCCAGATCCTTTCTTGCACTGACGTGCGGAGAATAACTTTGTAATGAACCCGCTTCCTGAACATACAGGTAGTGGGTTTTTGCGTATATAGAGGGAGTGACAAGTTTTCTTTCAGATGAAATGATATTGTTCATATTTTGGATTACATTCTTATTGGATTACATTCTTATTGGACTATATTCTTTTCGGACTACATTTTTTGGGCTGTTGGCGGTTCGCTATTATACGATAATTAATTTCCTTGCTGCCACAGCAATATTTTTATATTTTGCAACAAGATAATACATTGATACCATAATTATACAATAGTATACTCGAATTTAGTAAGCACAAAATTTTTACGAAGGATTACCTAAAAGGAGAAAACAATGAGCAATATCGCACTTATTACTGGTATTACAGGACAGGATGGATCTTATCTCGCAGAGTTCCTGCTTGAAAAGGGATACGAAGTACATGGACTTATTAGACGTCATAGTATTTCAAATACACAGAGAATAGATCACCTTATTAATTCAGAATACAACCGCGTGAAGTTCTTCCTTCACTTTGCAGATACTACTGATTCAAGCAATCTTATGAGACTGATTGCTGAAATCAGACCTACTGAAGTATATAACCTTGCTGCTCAGTCACATGTTGGAGTTTCATTTGAAGTTCCTGAATATACTGCTGATGCAACTGGTGTTAGTACACTTAAGCTTCTCGAAGCTCTTCGTGTAAACGGTGGAAATTGTCGCTATTATCAGGCATCAACTTCTGAGCTTTTCGGAGGAATCCCTGAGACTGCACCTCAGAGCGAGAAGACACCTTTTTATCCAAAGAGCCCATATGGTGTAGCTAAACTCTATTCTTACTGGATTACAGTAAATTACAGAGAGTCATATAACATGTTTACCTGCAATGGTATTCTCTTCAATCATGAATCACCTCGTCGTGGTGAGAACTTCGTTACAAGAAAGATTACCCTTGCTATTGCAAATATTATTGCTGGTAAGCAGGAGAAGTTATCTCTTGGAAATATGAATGCAAAGAGAGACTGGGGATTTGCTGGTGATTATGTAAAGGGTATGTGGCTTATGCTCCAGCAGGACAAGTGTGGGGATTATGTCCTTTCTACAAATGAGACACACACTGTTCGTGAATTCGTTGAAGAGTCTTTTGCTAACCTCGGTATTCAGATTCGTTGGGAAGGCGAAGGCGTAAATGAGAAGGGATACGATGCTAAGACTGGTAAGCTCTATGTCGATGTAAATCCTGAATTCTATCGTCCAGCAGAGGTTGAATTCCTGTGGGGTGATTGCAGCAAGGCTCAGAAAGAACTTGGCTGGAAGAGAGATGTAGATTTCAAGAAGCTTGTATCAATGATGATGGATGCAGATCTCAAGGAAATCGCCGGAATGAGCTGCGAAGAATACAAAGCACAGAATTAGGTTTCGAAATCGATGTGACTGCCGAGAAGAGTGAGGAATCAAGACCGTCGATTCAATTCTGCGTATATAATGCATAAAATGATACAAAAGAAGAAGGAAAAATCATGTTAGAGAAAAACGACAAAATCTATGTTGCAGGCCACAGAGGTCTTGTGGGATCTGCAATTGTAAGAAACTTAAAGAGCAAAGGCTATACAAATATTATTGGTCGTACTCATAAGGAGTTAGATCTCACCAATCAGATGGCTGTAAGAACTTTCTTTGAAACAGAAAGACCAGACGCGGTTGTTCTGGCTGCTGCCAAGGTTGGTGGAATCAATGCAAACAACACATGCCCAGCAGACTTTGCATATGAGAATATGCAGATTCAGTGCAATGTTATCAAGGCCTGTCATGACTATAAGGTTAAGAAACTTCTGTTTTTGGGAAGCACCTGCATTTACCCTAAGATGGCACCACAGCCTATTCCGGAAGATGCGCTCCTTACAGGCCCTCTTGAGATTACGAATGAGGCGTATGCAATTGCCAAAATCTCAGGTCTTGAGATGTGCAAATTCTTCAAGCGCCAGTATGGGGATGATTTTATTTCGTGCATGCCAACTAATCTTTATGGTCCATATGATAATTATGACCTGTCAGGCTCACATGTAATGCCTGCAATGATTCGCAAATTCCATGAAGCAAAAGAAGCAGGAATGCCTTCTGTAGAACTGTGGGGTTCAGGTTCACCACTCCGTGAATTCCTCTATGTTGACGATATGGCAGATGCATGTGTGTTCCTTCTTGAGAATTACAGCGGTGAGCAGCATGTAAATATTGGTACGGGAAAAGAACTTACAATCAAGGAACTTGCTGAGAAGGTTAAGGATACGGTTGGATTTGAAGGCAAGATTATCTGGAACAGTGCTATGCCTGATGGTACTCCAAGAAAGCTTACAGATGTATCTAAGCTTCATTCGCTTGGCTGGATGCACAAGGTGGATCTAGACGAGGGAATTAAGCTCGCCTATGAGTGGTTTAAGGATAATGTTGCGCAGGCTCGTCTGTAAACTGCGAAAACTATAAGGCAGGTACTGAGCGGGCAGGTTATGGCCAGCTATATGCTGTGCTTGCCAGGCCGATTTTGGAGCAAATTATGAAAACATACGGAATAATACTGGCGGGAGGCGGTGGAACCCGTTTCTGGCCCTTATCAAGACAGGATATACCCAAGCAGTTTCTGAATCTTACCGGAACTGACATGATGGTTAATGAGACTATCGACAGGTTATCTTCTTTTGTGCCAAAAGAGAATATATTCGTTGTGACAAGTGCGGCGCAGACACCGCTCATGCAGGAGGCGACAAGCGGAAGAATTCCCGCTGAGCACATCCTCTCTGAGCCTGCGGCTAGAAATACATCGGCATGCATTGGCTATGCTGCAATGGAGATTCTGAAGAAATATGGCGATGGTGTTATGTGTATTTTGCCGTCTGACCATTATATTAAAGAGCCCGAGAATTACACGAAGCTGATGAAAAAAGCAATTGCAACAGCAGAAGAAACTGGAAGGCTGGTAACTGTTGGAATCAAACCAACCTTTGC
>JAGHUF010000041.1 GCA_018064935.1 Candidatus Merdinaster equi
ATTCCATCAGCGATTGCACTGCCTTATCAGTTGGGAAGCTACGAGGATGATGTGGCTGAACCGAGAATTGGCGAAAAGCCTAATTCGAACTACTATTTGTCCGCGGAAGATATGCTTAAACGTTTTGGAGAACGTTTTGGGTTAGAAATAGTTATTCCGGAATCTATGCTTGAGAATATTGGGAACGTGAGTGAGCAAGAATTGGTTCAATTCCTTGGGGGAGATGAAATGGACTCTTCCATAGAACGCGGTAATGGCAATGCGGATGTTTCAAATGGTAGATTTGATGTCTTTGAAGAGTATTTAGGACATTTGAAATTGTATGGTCACGAATATATGAATATCGATGGTGATTATGAGATGATGCAGGCTCATGCCCATAATTCATTTATACAAGTGGCTTTTGATTATGGAATTATTGCAGGAATTGCGTTTGTTGCTATATGTGTAGGCGTTATCATAATATCTGTTATCAGAATTGTAAAGAATAAAGATAGAAGCGATTCCATCTGGATGGCGTTACTGATAACAGTTGGATTTGTGGGGGCAAGCCTTACTGAATTGGTTTATAACATAAATATTCCGCTTTGTTTTGGATTATTCTTTGTAATTATGTATGCTATGAGAAAAACGCAAGATGTGGTATAATATTGTTTGCGTTTGGTACCATTAATAGCAGAAAAATGTGCTATTGCCAGTTATGATGTAGCATTCGTCAATCTTAAATGAAAGACAATGATTTGAGTGACTGTATGAATAATAATGTCGAAATAGTAAATAAGAAAAGAATTAATATAAAGCGTATCATTACGGTAGCGTGTCTGCTTGCCTATGATGCGCTTGTTGTTGTATTATCAAGCTTTCTTGCACTTGTATTCAGATACGAATTTAATTTTGCTGAAATACCTCAGGGATATGTGGATAATGTGAAGTGGTTTTTGCCATTCCAGATTGTCCTGACTATCCTTATTTTTTTCTTGTTCCGAATGTATCATAGTCTGTGGCTATATGCGGGTGTGACAGAAATGCAGAACATTGTTTTTGCATGTGCTATTTCAGCTGTAGTCTCATACGTAGGACTTCATGTGACTCATCATGTTGTGCCTAGGAGTTATTACGTTACTTTTCCGTTGGTCTTACTATGCTTCATTTTAATGAGTAGGTTCTTCTATCGCTTTTTGCAAGAGTTGGAGAGGAGATTATCTAACTCTAAGAATGCGATTTCAGTAATGATAATAGGCGGAGGAGATGCTGGAAATGTCATTATTAAGGAGATAATTTCAAGTCGATACTCAACGATGAGAGTTAGGTGTGTTATTGATGACAATCCTAATAAATGGGGAAGATATGTTCAAGGAATAAGAATATATGGTGGTCGCGATCAGATATTGGAAGCATCTAAGAAGTTTGGGATAGATGAGATTATTATTGCCATTCCTTCCGCACCAAAGCATGTCATTAGAGATCTCGTCAATATATGCAAAGAGACGGATTGTAAACTAAGAACATTGCCGGGAATGTACCAGCTTGTAAACGGTGAGGTGGATGTCTCTAAGATTAGGGATGTCAATGTTGAAGATCTTCTGGGTAGAGATCCAATTAAGGTTGACCTTGATTCTATTCTAGGATACGTACAGGGAAAGAAAGTTCTGGTTACTGGCGGTGGTGGATCGATAGGTTCAGAAATCTGCAGACAGGTTGCCATGCATAATCCGCAGCAGCTTATTATCGTTGATATCTATGAGAACAGCACCTACGAGGTTCAGCAGGAACTTAAGAATAAATTCCCAAGACTGAATCTTGTTGTTCTGATTGCTTCTGTGAGAAATACCAACAGGGTGAACAGTATATTTGATACATATAGGCCGGACATTGTATATCATGCTGCAGCACATAAACATGTGCCGCTCATGGAGGATAGCCCTAATGAGGCTGTCAAAAATAATGTATTTGGTACATGGAAGACAGCTCAGGCTGCGGCGATGGCTGGTGTTAAGAAATTCGTAATGATATCAACAGATAAAGCGGTTAATCCCACTAATATAATGGGGGCGACCAAGAGAATCTGTGAGATGGTTATTCAGAATTTTAATAAGCATTATGAAACTGAGTTTGTATGTGTACGATTTGGCAATGTGCTTGGATCAAACGGAAGTGTAATTCCGCTCTTTAGAAAGCAGATAGAAGCTGGAGGGCCAGTTACAGTAACTCATCCTGATATCATTCGCTATTTCATGACAATTCCCGAAGCCGTATCACTTGTATTACAGGCAGGTGCATATGCGAAGGGTGGAGAAATATTTGTGCTTGATATGGGCGAACCAGTTAAGATTCTTGATCTTGCCAA
>JAGHUF010000025.1 GCA_018064935.1 Candidatus Merdinaster equi
CCTCCGTTCCTTGCTATGTGAACAACTCTATCCTCCAGTGGTTGCCGCATAATTTCGATGGTTCCTCTTCTAAATTCAGGTAACTCATCCAGGAACAATACTCCTCGATGCGACAAGCTTATGATTCCTGGCTTTGGAACACGACCTCCACCTGCAAGTGCTGTCATAGTTATTGTGTGATGTGGATTTAGAAAAGGTCGCGTAGTGATTAAAGGTCGTTCCCTAGTGAGCAAACCTGCAACGCTATAGATTTTCGACACCTCTATGCTTTCATCCATGGATAATGGTGGCATTATCGTTGGAATTCTTTTTGCAATCATAGTCTTTCCTGAGCCTGGTGGACCAACCAATAACATGTGATGAAATCCTGCCGCTGCCACCTCAGCAGCGCGTTTTACCATAGCCTGACCATGTATATCTGCAAAATCCACCTCATGCAAATCGGACGGTTTTATTTTTATAAGTTGCTCCTCAGATATATATTTTTCATGGATTTCACCATATTTGCATACTTCTTCAAGAGTCACATTTTCATTATCAATCTGTTCTTGTTCATCTCTCCCACAAAAGTATTCAATCAACGCACTCACGTCATTTATTCCGACAATTTTAACCCCCTTTATAACAGATGCCTCTGCTTCGTTATCTCTAGGCACAATGACTGTATGAACCACGTTGCTTTCCACAGCTGCGATTACAATAGGAAGAACTCCGTTAACACTTTTTATCTCACCATTAAGTCCCAATTCTCCTAAAAATAGACACCCCTTTGTCATATCCTCCTGAATAATTCCCAGTGCAGACATAAGTCCTGCTGCGATTGGTAAATCGAATGCCGTCCCCTCTTTTCTTACATTTCCGGGTGATAGATTAATCGTTATCTTCATTGGAGGAATGTTGATTCCTGCATTTTTTAGCGCTACCTTCACTCGTTCTTTGGCTTCTCTGACTTCGCCAGACAATAGGCCTACAAGTTCTATTCCTGGAAGCCCTGTGCTGATGTCCACTTCTACATATATGAAATTGCTGTGAATACCGGCTGTTGTTGCTGATAGTATTGATGCGTACATTATTCTCCTTTACTTTTCGAACATATGTTTGTATTATGTATATAGTAATCCTCTTTTCTGAGAAACTTGAACATATATTTAACTACTTGATTGATTAAACTTGTCGAAAGGAGCAGCATGAAGCGAATTTCATATACTTCATATGATTACATTCAGACAAATGTCGTGCCTGTAATAGCCTCCTTTGACTCAGAAGGACACATTTCACCGCTCTACGTAAGAGTGCAAGGAGAACCCTTTAAGATTCACTCTTTCTGGATTAAGAGCAGCGGTCGCTTTAATTTGATTGAATACAACTGTAAATTGCTGAAAGGCAACCAGATTGTACATCTCAACCTGATATATCATCAGGCAGAAAACATCTGGACTATCCCAGATGAGTTACAATATTCAAGTTGAAACTCGATTGATATTTTGTAACCATTGTCTATGGTACTACGTTGACTCATTCTTGTAAATAACTATTTTCATATTTCCCAGAAATTGAGAAACGCGCAAGCAATGCATTCAACAGGCAAAAGCCATATAGTAAAAGCCCTGCGTTATCGCAGGGCCTTACATTTTTTATATAAATTTCTTTCACCGAAACCAAGGTGGATTACGCTAGCAAGTAAGCTATTACATTACCTTCATAGCCATATCATCAGGATTAACAGCAAACTGAATTGCCATATCCTTGCTAATCTTACGATCCATGTACAGCTGCTGAAGAGCTTCATCCATAGTAATCATTCCAAGCTTACGGTTGGTCTGCATTACTGATACAAGCTGATGTGACTTACCTTCACGAATAAGGTTTCTAACAGCATGGTTAGCATGCATAACTTCAAATGCAGCAACACGGGCTTTTCCATCATATGTAGGGACAAGCTGCTGAGAAATAACTGCCTCAAGTACGTTAGAGAGCTGAACTCTAATCTGCTGCTGCTGATGAGGAGGGAATACATCGATAACACGGTCTACAGTACTTGCAGCACCAATGGTATGCAATGTTGACAGCACAAGGTGTCCTGTCTCTGCCGCAGTAATAGCAACACTGATTGTATCGAAGTCACGCATCTCTCCTACGAGAATTACATCAGGGTCTTCACGGAGTGCTGCACGAAGTGCATCTGCATATGAACGTGTATCAAGACCAATCTCTCTCTGGTTAACGATTGAGTTGTGATGAGAGTGCAAATACTCGATAGGATCTTCCAATGTGATAATGTGTGCATCTCTTGTTTTATTAATTGTATCAATAATTGCTGCAAGAGTAGTTGACTTACCTGAACCGGTAGGTCCTGTTACAAGAATAAGACCTCTCTTACGCTGAGCCAAATCAATAACAGAACTAGGAACTCCTAACTTCTCTGGTGAAGGAATCACGGTATCTACAAGACGAAGCGCGATTGCAGCTGAACCTCTCTGCTTATATGCATTAACACGGTAACGAGCTACATTTGCGAGTGAGAATGACATATCATACTCTCCGATAGCATCAAACTTCTTGAACTGCTCTTCAGACATGATATCCATAGCCACCTGTAATGTATCTGCTGGGTTAAGCTTATCAAAATCCATTGTAAGCAACTTACCATTTACACGCATCTTAGGTGGAACACCTACTGTAATATGAACATCGGATGCACCTGCTTCCTTGGCAATTGTAAGTACCTCTTCAACATTTATCTGGCTCATTTAATTTATCTCCTTTCCATCAATTGATGGTTTTGTTCTAAAACGTTCTTTTCCCAAAACACCTTATATGAATATTGGTGTTTCTACAATATCGTCATCCCCCGGAACCTCAACATATTCTGGTTCCTCCACCTGAATACCACTCTTCTTAAGAAGCGATGTATCCATAATATAACGATTATCCAGAGTCTTCATAATATCGACGATATGCATATCTGAATAAACAGAATTTGATAAATCGATAATACTGTTAGATGAGAAAGTAAGAACCATTGGTCTTAGAATATCATATTCATTACTTGTCAAAACAAGACCCTTCTCACCACTATTCAGCTCAACACTTGTTCCTGGTGCAAGAATATTAATTGAGCCAATCAAAGCCTGCACTTCTTCTTCGCCAAAAATATCCTTGTGCTCTAACAGATATCTAATAGCTGCAACTTCTGATTTTGGTTCTGCGCCAAACTTCATTGCAGTCATCTCATCATAGACATTCGCAATAGCAAGAACCTTCGCTCCTCTTACAACCTTGCCCTGAGCAGAATCACCTTCCTCATTCTTCTCAGCCTGAACCTGCATCTTCATTGCCTGAATGCACATTCTCTTTACTCCTGAGTAAGACGAGAATACATTGTCAATCACATCGTAGCCCTTGATTTCTGCTGCGCGCATTGCATTCTTGGCCTTATCTGAAATCTCAGCCTCATCAAGCACATCCTTCTCAAGATTAAGCTTGCCAACATCATGGGAAAGGGCTGCAATCATAACCTCAAGCTGATCCTCAACCTTCATGTTGAGAACATGGGTCATGAGTGCACACATAATCGCAACATTTAATGTATGCTTAAAAACATAATCTTCCTTGCTTCTAAGGCTCTGTATCAAATTAATCTTACGATTCAAATGACCGTAATTTTTAATTATATTACCCAATATAATCTGCGTCTTAGGTGCTTTCGAATTCTGGGAAATAGAATTAAGTTCATCCTGAATCGCGAAGACGGTCATCGTCTGGAAACGCTCAAACTCAATATCATCCTTAGTCATCGGTGGAACGGGTTCAGCCGGCTCAAGAATAAAAATACCGATAAGTCCGAAGTTATTTATTGAAGTAATACCCTGCGTAGTAAGCTTGGAATTCCTCTCATACAATAAGACTCCGTTTTTGTTATATATAGGCCTTGCCAAACGCATGCCCACTTTAAGTTCAGACGCTTTAACAAATAGCATTTTTTACATCCTTTTTTCAGGTGCTTTTACATTAGTTTTTCTGTGTATTCCATGCATTTTTGCATAAAATAACGCACACTAATTATTATAAAAAATTTTCCAACCATGTGCAACTGAAAATACATTCATATCACACAAAATCGCTCATGACATAATTCGCCACATCAAGCCCTTTACTGGTCAGCTTCAAATATTCTCCTTCCAGTACCAAAAGCCCTTCCCGGACGTGCTTGTCTATGACATCTTTATAGAATTCCATTGGAATAATTCCATATTGATTTTTTCTAATAACATTTACTCCATCGATAAGCCTAAGCCCTAAGAACATCTCCTCCGCCATACAGTCGTCAACGCTCAGTTTCTCCATATCCCTGTATATACCCGCGAGGTTTATCTCATCTGATACAGTTTTACCAGCCCCTGCCCAAGCATATTCATCAGGATTTCTAGTGACGCTGAACCTTGTGTCGTTTATGAGCGAAGCCGCTCCCAGGCCAAATCCAATATAGTCCGCTCTCTTCCAATACGAAAGATTATGCCTGCATTCATATCCAGTTTTTGCGTAGTTAGATATCTCATATCGGTTGTATCCGTTTTCCGCCAGCACTCTTCCCGTAAGTTCATATAGATTTCTATCCGTATCCTCATCTACTGCCCCATCCGGATACAGTTTCTCGTAGGGTGTCCCCTCTTCGACAATGAGACTATATGCCGAAATATGCTCCGGACCAAGCTCAATTGCTTTCTCGAGATTTGTTTTGAGCGACATGGCATCCTGCCCCGGTATGCCCGTCATAAGGTCGATATTGATATTTGTAAAGCCCGCCATTCGTGCCAGCTTAAATGTTTCTATAACATCCTCTGCCTTGTGAATTCTCCCAAGCTTTGCTAATTCCTCATCGCAAAAAGACTGAGCGCCGATACTTATACGATTTATCCCGTACTTCCTATACTGCACCAGCTTGTCCATTGAGACAGTTCCGGGATTAACTTCAATTGATATCTCTGGTTCAAGTTTATCACTGCTTACACTCGACGCATCACATGACTCTAATTTATACGTGCCCATCTGCACGTCTTCAACGCCGTCACTGGCTTTTACCGATTCAAAAACAAACTTCTCCTTAATTACCTTCAAGATTTCCCCGATATATTCAGCTTCAATGCACGATGGCGTTCCTCCACCAATAAATATTGTGTTGACGGTGAACTCATCTGCGAGCTTCTCTGCTTCCATTCTTATCTGAGATGTAAGGCTCTTAATGTAATTATCAACTCTACCCTCTTTACATGCGCCATCACTTCCCACAGGAAATGACAGAAAGTCACAGTACAGACATTTTCGTACGCAATATGGTATATGGATATATATTCCGAGTTTCTTTTTTCCATTCATCATGTAAATCTTCTTTTCCAGGTGGCTTGTTGCGAAACTATTCTTAACTTCAGCTGAAGTGAGTAAATATCTAAAATAGCTGTATAAAAAAGTCAGCAGGCTTTCCCTGCCTGCCGACTCATTCCTCATCCAGTTTCAGGACTGACATAAACGCCTTCTGAGGTATTTCAACATTACCAATCTGGCGCATTCTCTTCTTACCTTCCTTCTGTTTCTCAAGAAGTTTCTTCTTACGGCTTATATCTCCGCCATAACACTTGGCAAGAACATCTTTACGCATCGCTTTAACTGTCTCACGAGCAATAATTTTACCACCCACAGCAGCCTGAATAGGGATTTCGAACAAATGCCTTGGAATCTCATCTTTGAGTTTCTCACACATTTTACGTCCTCTCTCATATGCACTGTCCGCATGTACAATGAAGGAAAGGGCATCTACTTCCTCGCGATTAATAAGAATATCAAGTTTAACAAGCTTACTCTGCTCATATCCCTTTAGATCATAATCAAATGATGCATATCCTCTTGACCTTGATTTCAGTGCATCAAAGAAATCGTAAATAATCTCATTGAGTGGCAAATCATATTTTAATAGTGCTCTGTTCTGCGAAGTATATTCTGTAGAAATATATCGTCCACGTCTCTCCTGACATAGCTGCATAATAGGCCCAATGAATTCTGTAGTCACCATTATTTCGGCCGAGACAATAGGTTCCTCCATATACTCAATCACAGATGGATCTGGTAGATTTGATGGGTTAGTAAGTTCTATCATCTCACCATCAGTCTTATATACCCTGTATACAACTCCAGGAGCAGTTGTAACAAGATCCAGATTATATTCTCTCTCAAGTCTTTCCTGAATAATCTCAAGATGAAGAAGGCCTAAAAATCCGCATCTGAATCCAAATCCAAGTGCAATAGATGACTCTGGCTCATAATTGAGTGACGCATCATTAAGCTGAAGCTTCTCAAGTGCATCGCGAAGGTCAGGATACTTAGCTCCGTCTGCAGGGTACAACCCGCAATAGACCATAGACTGGACCTTCTTATATCCTGGAAGTGCCTCTTCACATGGATTATTTGCGTCAGTCACAGTATCTCCCACTGCAGTATCTTTCAGATTTTTAATTGATGCCGTTATATATCCAACCATTCCGGCACTGAGCTCATCACATGGAATAAACTGTCCTGCGCCAAAATATCCGACTTCAACAACTGATTCAGATGCACCAGTTGCCATCATCTTAATCTGCGTTCCTTTTTTTACGCTGCCCTCCATCACTCGGCAGAATATAATAACTCCCTTATATGAATCATATACTGAGTCAAAAATAAGTGCTTTAAGAGGTGCATTCACATCCCCCTTGGGCGCTGGAATCTTGTGCACAATTGCCTCTAAAACATCTTCAATACCAATTCCATTTTTTGCAGAAATCAAAGGTGCATCCTGCGCTTCAATTCCGATTACGTCCTCAATCTCATCAATAACTCGCTGTGGTTCAGCAGATGGCAAATCAATCTTATTTATTACAGGAAAAACATCAAGGTCATGATCAAGGGCCAAGTATACATTAGCAAGTGTCTGCGCCTCAATTCCCTGTGCAGCATCAACAACCAGAATAGCCCCGTCGCATGCAGCAAGAGACCTGCTCACCTCATAATTAAAGTCAACATGTCCAGGCGTATCAATAAGGTTGAAGACATACTCCTGCCCATCGTTTGCGCGATAAATTGTTCGCACTGCCTGCGCCTTTATAGTAATGCCTCTTTCCCTCTCAAGATCCATATTATCGAGCACCTGCTCCTGCATCTCTCTCTGAGTGAGTAGTCCGGTCTTCTCTATAATCCTATCTGCAAGCGTTGACTTACCATGGTCGATATGTGCAACAATGCAGAAATTCCTTATTTTACTCTGATCCATACTGTGCCTCCAAAAATCATTCAGTTTCCATTTTACCGAAACTCGTGCATTTTGGCAAAAGAAAAAAGAACCCGCATGACGGTGCAGGTTCTTTTCTGGGTTAATTATCGAATTGTACGATCTGGTCGATTAAGCCAGCTTGTTTACAGCAATAGCAAGACGGGAAACCTTGCGGGATGCATAATTAGCATGATATACACCCTTGCTTGTAGCCTTCTCGATTACGCTTGTAGCGTTAACAAGTGCAGCCTTAGCAGCTTCCTTATCATTAGCGTCGATTGCAGCGTAAACCTTCTTGCATGCGGTCTTAACACTTGAACGGATCGCTTTATTTCTATCAGCCTTTGTCTGGCTGACTAAGATACGCTTCTTAGCAGATTTGATGTTTGCCATGACAACTCCTCCATAACGAATTCTTAAGTTCAGATTCCTCTGTAACCTCCGGACACGGACGAATGTACAGCGGACACCTAAACTATAATAGTTATTTTTCCGGTAACTGTCAACCGGATTTTGAGATTTTTATAATATTTTTGCATAAAACTTTCATATATTTTTTATGCAGTTTCTAATACGTCATATAAATATCGCTTAGTGATGGCCACCACCACCGCCATGTGAATGACCTCCGGCAGAGAAATGAGAACCGCCTCCACCACCACCGCTGCTAGATGAAATCTTATGGTGTGATACATGAACATTGATAAGAATATCGTTTGCTACATTTATCTGAGGTTTTCCAGAAGGAACATATGTCATACGGTTCGTTGTTTTTTTGCCCTTATTGGCTGCAATATTCTTAGCAAGGTAAATAAGTGCAACAACGATTGCTCCTAATATACAGAAAACAATCATTCCAGCTCCGTACTTGTTGAAGTCATTTCTGCCAAGCATATGGTCACTTACATCATTTATGTAGCGAACATATGCACCATACGGATCATCATTGACAATATCATTAATATCATCGATTACGTCCTGGATATCGCTTCTTGAGAAACGGCTCTGACATCTTCCTGATGTGCCAATCCAGTTATACGCATAGTTATAAACACTGTCAGATCTGTCCCAGTTATCAACAAGGATTACGCCATCACCGTTTGGATAATTATATCCATATGCTGATCCGCCATAGTACTCATCATAGAGATTATCAAAGAAATTATCGGCAAACACCTGAACATATTTGTCTTCCGTAAGATTATAACTACCGCCATTATTTCTCTTGAGCAGATCCAGATATTCCAGTGCATAATCTCTAAGTGGCTGGTTCAGGGTGACGATTATGATATCGCATCCAATCTGATCCTCTTTCTGTGCAATGAGATATCTAAGGCCATCTTCCTCGTCATCAGACAAAAGCCCGGCAAAGTCGTACACGCGCTCGGTTGGGCAATCATAATTGCCTCTTGTATATCCTCCACCTTCTTTTTTACCTCCAATTGTAAACAGAAAGACGAGAAAAACAATAATCGTAACTCCGGTTAGAATGAGGAGGACTTTGAATCTTTTAAAATATTCTTTCATATTTGTTCATCCCCCTTCCTAAAACATTCCCAGTATTCTGACAAGAAGACTTGCAATAATTGCAACTCCGCCGAATACTGTAGCCGTGTAGCCCCATGCCTTACCCACAGAAATAGGCATCTTACCAATAAGCTTGCCGCTCTGTCCATTTACATGGAACTGATACATCTTGCCACGATAGAAATATGAATAAATCCACACAGGAAGAAGTGCATAATGAGTCTTCTTGGGCATCAGAATCAGATTCCTGCGTTCAGGTATAATGCTGGTATAACCTGGCATCGTACTCTTCAATATTTCCTCAGAATCATTTTCAGCCTTCGCATGTGCACGTGGCTCAAGCTCAGCTGCAGGCTTATTGTACTTTTCTCCAAAAAAGCCTGACATATACTTAGCCTTAAACTCTTCTAATGCTTTATAATCATATGGTTCAAGAAGATCCATAGTCTTATCGTCCATGGCATCGGACGCATCAACAGGAATTCTCTCAAAATCAACAGAGATATCTCTCTCAAGACGGAAAGTCTTAGTCTCGGTATATTCTGTATCACCACTTCTCCATTTACGAATTTTCACTGCTCTTCCGGCCCAATCATAGTCCGAATGATAATCGTACATAAAGAATGGCACATACAGACCTTCCACATGATTCAACGCTGATTCAGCAAGGAAATCACTCGGTGCAAAAGCGCGCTTTCCAAATTCCTCACGCAATTTATCAAGTGCAGCCTTTTTACCAAACTTAAAAGGAAGTATCAGGTGTGGTTCATAGTCTCCTGTAACTCTCTCGTCAAATACAATATAGTTGCCACAGCTGGTACATTTTCCGGCCGATGTATGTGTTCCTATCTGAACCGGAGCACCACATGCAGGACAATTAGAAATATCCTTTTCTGGTACGATACTCTCACTGTCTTCGCTCGCACAGTAAGGGCAGTACATTTTCTGCCTATCTGGATCAAAAATTGATGTTCCACCGCAGTTCTTACACTGAAAAACCATCTCAAACCCCTTTTTCGGTACACATTTTATGATTATTAGCGCTTAATTTTGCGCCTCACTACATGCACCATTTTACTAATTATGATGCATTATTTCAATTCAAAACTATTCTGTTTCGCCTTCATCTGCATTCAGAATACTCTCGATTTTGCCAATCTGAATCTTGAGAGCTTCAAGTTCAACACGCAGCTTATAGTGTTCATGCGCTGAAAGTGTCGAGGCCGCACTCTCACCGTCAGCCACCTGGCTACCGTTCTCACTGGCTGAACCTGACTCACCGGAGGCAGAAACTGTGCCTTTCTCGGTCTCTGAACTCATATCTGCTACTGGTGCGCTGGCAGCATCTTGGGAGATAATACCCTTCTTTGCTTTCCATTTTGCTTTTTTCTCAGCAGCCGCTGCAAGGTCTTCAGCTGCAATCTTATCAGTCGTCTCAGAAATGGTATTAACAACAATACCTACAACTACATTCATAACTATGAATGCTGAAATTATAACGAATGGTACAAAGTAAACCCATGCCCAGCTGTAAACTTCCATTACCGGTCTTGAAATTCCCATTGACCAGCTCTCGAGTGTCATGACCTGGAACAAGGTATATAAACTTTTTCCAATGTTGCCAAACCAGTCTGGAAAAGCACTTCCAAACAAGGTGGTTCCAAGAATTGCGAAAATGTAGAAATCAAGGAGCAACAGCAGTCCGGTCCACAATATTCCCGGAATTGAATCAAAAATAGATGTAACTATTATTCGAAGTTTCCTAAAGCCAGAAACCATCCTCAGCGCACGAAGCGATTTGAAAGTCTTGAACACCTTAAGTATTCTTACTGCTCTTATAGCAGAGAAGAACTGGAGGTTTGGAATCAGGCAAATAACAATGATTAGAAAATCAAAGATATTCCATGGGTCTTTGAGAAAATTCTTATTGTAAGCGATAACTTTAAGAATCAGCTCTATTACAAATATTCCAAGGCAAACATAATCAAGTATGTTGATTACATTACCTGCCGGGCCCGCCATAATACCGTCAGAGGTAGCAACGCCCATCAAAATGGAGTTAAAAACAATCACAAATAATATTGTGTTTTGAAATAATTTTCCTTCAACAAATGATTTGATTTTATTCATATTCTCTACATCTTTCTGTTTATATCATTTGAATAACTTTTGTCATGAAGAAAGAGTGGTATTGAACCACTCTTTCACATTCACTGACAACTATACTCTACTACGCAATGCCTGGAATTAGTGTACAAAGAAACTTCCGAAATTAAATCCAGTTGGCATAGGGATTGTAAACATATATACAGTTGCGAGTAAGAAGCAAACAATAGCTGCACATGTAACAAGTGTTCTTCCTGGCAGCTTCTTAAATGTTCCTGCAATACCAAGAAGGAATAATACAACTGAATAGAACACAGTTACAAGATTAAATGAATCGCCTCTCTGATTGTCACTCTTACCTTCTTCAAGCTTGGCATTTGACTCGCTCAGAATACCAAGTGCTTCTGAATAATATTCATCAACAAACTCACTGTCATTAAATGGTGAAACATCAGCAACACCGCTGTTGTTGTATAACCAGTCAATTGCAAAATCAGCCTTGTCACCAGCATTAGCAGCTGCCTCACAGTCAAATCCTATTGCCTCGGCAAAATACTGCTTATCCTCAGTAAAATTATCAACGCAGGTATAATACAATTTGTATGCTGCAAGAGACTTCTGATCAAGATACTTGTCTTCATTCTCTGGGTCATCAGCGATACATGCATCTGCATAGAGAATCTCCAGCTGATATTCTGAAATCTCATTCCAGGTAAGCATATCCTGCATGAGTTTCATTTCAGCATCATTGTATACTGAATTACCTTCAGATGATAAATTGTTACTTACTGCATAATTAGTTGCCTGATTACCACCGTGAAGTGATCCAATCCAACCTGCCCAAGCTGTAAGAAAAGCTGTAACTGCAAGGAAAATTGCAATAATCAGTTCGAGCTTGTCTTCTGACAGTTTGAAAGCCTTTTTCTCTTTTACTTGTTCTTCCATTTTTACCTCATCCTTCTTGAATTGATTTTATAAATTAAGAGCCTCAATCTCCTGTGCTGTGACCTCTACCATTTTCTCAGCTTCTTTGGCATTCTTACCGAAAACACCACTCATCCCACTAATTCCATCTGTAACATGATCAAGTAGGGCATTCTTAGCTGCATTTCCAACGCCTGCAATCTCCTGCTTCTGAATTGAGAGCTTTCCTTTTCCGCCCTTCATAACCCAAACCTGATTGTTTCTGTCAACAGGCGGAAAAGTAATTATATTGGCAAAACCATGTTTTGTAAGCGAAGGCACACCGGCAGTGAACTGCTTATCCTTTATTGCCTCATATAATTCCTCGATGGTATAGTCTCTAGACAACTTCACAGACTTAATCTTAATCCCAAACATTATAATATCCTCCTTCGAATTTGTGTAGTGAAAATTTCAACGTATCACCAAATAAAGACGTTATTAGCTGTCACAAGTAGTTCAAAAAATATTGTATAATACATAAATGGGGAATCATTTGGACTAATTCTTTTTTTCCAAAATCTAAAAAACACAGGTTTAATTCGTGAAAAAGGAGTATTACGATGGCAAAACACATAGATTTAAGCGGAGAATGGTTATTTCACCTTGATGCAGATAAAAAAGGGCTTGAAAATCATTATGAATCATCTGCTTCGTTGTTTGATGACACTATCACGCTTCCCGGTACTACCTCCGAGCAAAAAAAAGGACGCCCCAACACTGCACGTGAAACAGGCTACCTTACTGAGGTGTACAAATTCGAGGGATACGCTTGGTATCAGAAGCAGCTCGACCTCTCAGACCTACTTAGTGAGGATTTCTTCGCAGCAACAGAGTCATCGCACTCCAAATATCATATTCAACTGACACTTGAAAGAACCAGAATCACTACTGTATTTGTTGACGGCACAATCGCCGGCACACAGGATTCTCTCATATGCAGTCATGTCTATGATCTAACTCCATATATCACAAATACTACTCCTGTCATAACCATAATGGTTTCAAATGTAGATTACCCAACAGGTGGAGGTCATCTGACAAGTCCAGATACCCAGACAAACTGGAACGGAATTCTTGGAGATATCCGCCTGTCTATTTATGATACTATCCACATCAATCAGATCAAAACGCAGGTCGATTATGATTCACGAATGCTGACCGCCACAATGATTGCCACAAATCATTCTGAATGTGATTTTACTGGATATCTGAATTCAAGATGCATTCCTGTAACAATCGATAATTACAATACAGAATTAAATTCATCCGAACTAATATCATTAATTGACAACGAAGCCGTCACTCTGGTTCCCGGAGAAAATGAAGTAACCTTCACGACCACTCTCCCCGACTCATTGTCGGATTGGGACGAATACAACCCCAGCGTAATCAGATTGTCGGCCAGCATATCCTCAAACTGTGCACTGCCAGATAACTGTGCCCAGTCTGGAAATACATCTACATGCTCTGCTTCATCAGATTGTCCCAAAGAATGCAGCAGTGAAATTGTATCTGTATCTGACTCCATCAGCACATGGTTTGGAATCCGCAAGTTTGAAGCCAGGGATATGCACTTCTATATCAATGACAGAAGGACCTTCTTAAGAGGTAAGCATGACGGCATGATTTTCCCTCTGACAGGCTATGCTCCAATGGATGTCGACAGCTGGATTAAAGTCATGAAAACAGCAAAACGCTATGGCATAAATCATTATCGGTGCCACACCTGCTGTCCACCTGAGGCGGCTTTCCTTGCCGCAGACCTGCTCGGAATATACTACCAGCCTGAACTTCCTTTCTGGGGTTCTTTCTACGCTGAAACAGATGCCGAATATGAAGACCATCGCGTCTCTCAGGATTATCTGACTCAGGAAGGCTACAGACTCCTCGATCAGTTTGGCAATCACCCTTCCTTTGTAATGATGAGTATGGGCAATGAACTGTGGGGAAGCCCTGAAGCGATAAATGTTCTTGTAGAGAATTACAAAAAATACGACAGCCGACATCTATATACGCAGGGTTCAAACAACTTCCAGTGGATGCCCAATATTCAATCAGGAGATGACTTCTTCTCGGGTGTACGTTTCTCAAAGCCAAGACAAATTCGTGGTTCATACGCGCAGTGCGATGAGCCTCTTGGTCATGTACAAACGCAAAAACCAGGTACACTAACCAGCTATGAAGCTGCTATTTTCCCTTTTGCGGAATCTGCAGTTTCCTCCACAGCAATCCCGGGCAGCGCGAACTCAGAAGATGCCATTACAACCGGCTCTAGTTCCACAGTCTCTTCTGCCGGTGCCTCTTCAGTCTCTGAATCATTAACTGACGGCGACACTATCCAGATTCAGTACGGAACAGGTGTAAAAGAAGTCAAAAAAACGCAAGAGGACGCATTCATTCCCAACATACCCGTTGTATCGCACGAAATTGGCCAATATGAGACCTATCCCAATTATAACGAAACCTCCAAATATACCGGCGTATTGCAGGCAAGAAATTTTGAGATATTCAAGGAACGCTTAGCTGATGCCGGACTAGCCGATTTAGCTATGGAATATCATAAGAATTCAGGCGCACTGGCTGTTGCATGCTACAAAGATGAATTAGAAACTGCCCTTCGCACTCCTTCAATGGCTGGAATTCAAATTCTTGACATCCAGGACTTTTCCGGGCAGGGAACTGCACTAGTTGGAATACTGGATGCTTTCATGGACAATAAAGGATTAGTTACCCCTATGAAATGGCGCCAGTTCTGTTCAGATGCTGTGGCTCAGCTCGGATTCAGTTCATACATATTAGAATCTGGTGCGACTCTCACTCTCACACCATCTGTATCCTGGTACAGACAGACCGCACCTGGCAAATCCAAATTGAGATTATTTTTTGATGACGCAATGAAAACCTGCACAGGAACTTGTGGAAATCTCAAATGCCGTAAACCCTGCACTGAAATTGATATAGAAATAAATGAAAATGGTGTTCATATATATGATGCTATAACATTAAATGTCCCTGATGTCGAAGTTCCCTCAATCTACAATCTTGCAATCAACATTGACGGAACCGACGTCACGAATTCGTACGAGATGTGGGTGTACCCCACAGCCTGCAACTGCGATATGTCTGTGCTCGTACCTACAGTTAGCGAAGCCGTTGACAGGTCCAACAGAGGACTTGCTTCAGTTGTATGTTTAACAAAGGATAAAAATATCAATTCGATTGAAGGAACATATGCGACCGACTTCTGGTGCTATCCCATGTTCAGATCCATAAGCGAATCAATGAACAAGAAAACACCAATTGGCACTATGGGATTGTTGATTAAGGATGACCATCCCGCTCTGAACAGTTTCCTCACCAGAACCTATTCAACACCACAGTGGTTTGATGCCGTTATGAATGGCTCTTCTACCATATTGGATGAAACAGAGATCAAACCGATTGCTCAGATGATTGATAACTTCGAGCGCAACCATAAGCTTGGATTTATATATGAATTCATCCCTGAAGGCGGCTCAGCTCCAATCCTCATGTGCTGTTCACCACTTGATAAGCTCGCAGAAAGCGGAAGTATAGAATGTGCCTGGTTACTCAAGAGCATGTGCGATTATGTTGCCGAAATAAATAAAAAAGGCGACATGGCACACGCCAATATCGCCTCATTATCTGTTGAACTAATCAAGAAACTATTTTACTAAAATCATCCTTGCAGGAAGCTTTTTCCTATAGACAATTGTAAATATAAGTATATGTACGCAGAGTGTCACAAACCAGCTAATCGGATATGACAGATACAGGCACTCCTGCGTATGGATTAGGCTAAAAATAGTTGCAATATATACAAGTCTAAGTCCACATGCTCCCAATATTGATACAATCATTGGTGCGATTGAATAGCCTACACCTCGCAATGCTCCAACCATTGTATCCATCATTCCACACAGGCAGTATATTGTACAGATATACTGTAATCTCACATATCCATAATCAACAACCAAACGGCTTTGCGAATATATTTCCAGAAGTGGTCTTCCAAATACAACCATGAGATTACCAAGCACAAGACCTACAATGGTAACCATAGTCATACACAGAATTGTTACTTTTAAAACTCTCTTCCTGTCTCCAGCACCATAATTCTGCCCAACGAAAGTAATCGCCGTCTGGTGGAATGAATTCATTGCAATATAAACGAATCCTTCAAGGTTAGACGCTGCCGCATTACCTGCAACAACAAGCTTGCCAAATGAATTCACAGATGACTGAATAACAACATTAGACAATGAGAATACAGTTCCCTGTAGTCCTGCGGGCAGTCCGATTTTAATTATTCTCAGAAGTATCTGCTTATCTATTTTGAGAAGCTTAACAGAGAAATGTAATTCCTCTTTTTCCCATATAAGGCATATCATAATCATAGCTGCAGACATATATTGAGAGATAACTGTTGCCCAGCCAACACCTTCTACGCCCATCTGGAAAACAATTACAAACAGGAGGTTTAATCCAACATTAACAACTCCTGCTGCAGTCAGAAAATACAGCGGTCTCTTGGTATCACCCGATGCACGAAGTATGGCAGCCCCAAAGTTGTATACCATCATTGCTGGCATTCCAAGGAAATATATACGAAGGTAAATCGTTGCAAGTCCAAGGACATCCGCAGGGGTTGACATAAGTATTAGCAAATCATCTGCAAATAGCACACCTATAAGTGTCATAAACAATCCACAAATGACTGCAACCATTATTCCAGTATGAACCGCGGCTGGAATTCTACTTCTATTATTTGACCCATAGAAATGCGCAACTACAACATTCACACCTACGGACAAACCAATAAACAGATTGGTCAGCAGGTTAATAAGTGCTCCGGTTGAACCTACTGCAGCAAGCGACTCATCTCCAGCAAATCTTCCAACAACTACTACATCCGCCGCATTAAACAATAGCTGAAGAATTCCTGAAAGCATAACAGGAATGACAAAAATGATAAGCTTGCCGAGCAGTTTACCATGGATCATATCCATTTCTTTTTTACTTTTTTGTGCATTTATATTTTTCATATCTTGTAAAATCAATCAAGTCAATGCACTTAAATAACAATAGTTTCAATTGATAATACTAGAAAGTAAACTTATCAGCAAAATAACTGTCAAGTTCATCAATCGCAACACGCTCCTGCTCCATAGAGTCACGGAAACGAACAGTTACCTTGTGATCCTCTTCTGAATCAAAGTCATATGTAATACAGAAAGGAGTACCTATCTCATCCTGTCTTCTGTATCTCTTACCAATGTTGCCTCTATCATCAAATTCACAATTATATTTCTTAGAAAGCTCTGCGAATATCTTCTCAGCTCCATCATTGAGTTTCTTAGAAAGTGGAAGAACTGCAATCTTAACAGGTGCAAGTGCTGGATGGAAGTGCATTACTGTACGAATATCTGGGTTCTCCTCAGTTCCAATATCCTCCTCATCATATGCAGCACACAGGAATGCAAGCACTACTCTGTCCGCTCCAAGCGATGGCTCTACAACGTATGGAACGTACTTCTCATTAAGCTCATCATCAAAATACAGCATATCTTCACCTGAAGTGTTCTGGTGCTGAGTAAGATCATAATCTGTTCTATCTGCAATACCCCACAGCTCACCCCAACCAAATGGGAACAGGAATTCAATATCTGTAGTTCCTTTAGAATAGAAACATAATTCCTCTGGATCATGATCACGAAGTCTCATCTCATCTTCTTTTATTCCAAGAGACAAGAGCCAGTCGCGGCAGAAACCTCTCCAGTACTGGAACCACTCTAAATCAGTTCCTGGCTTGCAGAAGAATTCAAGCTCCATCTGCTCGAACTCTCTTGTACGGAAAGTAAAGTTACCAGGTGTAATCTCATTTCTAAAGCTCTTTCCAATCTGTCCAATACCAAATGGTACCTTCTTACGAGAAGTTCTCTGAACATTTTTGAAGTTTACGAAAATACCCTGAGCAGTCTCTGGACGGAGATATACTGTGTTCTTCGCATCCTCAGTAACGCCCTGGAAAGTCTTAAACATAAGATTAAACTGTCTGATATCTGTGAAATTATGCTTTCCACATGTAGGACAAAGAATATTATTCTCTTCAATATAATTCTTCATCTCCTCCTGTGAGAAGGCATCAATAGGCTTATCAAGTGTAATATTGTTCTCAGCTGCATAATCTTCAATAAGCTTATCAGCACGGAATCTTTCATGACACTCCTTACAATCCATAAGTGGATCTGAGAAACCACCAAGGTGACCAGATGCGACCCATGTCTGTGGATTCATAAGAATAGCACAGTCAACACCTACATTATATGGGCTCTCCTGCACAAACTTCTGCCACCAAGCCTTCTTAACATTATTCTTAAGTTCAACACCAAGTGGGCCGTAATCCCATGTATTAGCAAGGCCTCCATAAATCTCTGATCCCGGATATACAAAACCTCTTGCCTTAGATACGGCTACAATTTTTTCCATTGATTTTTCCATGATGTTCTTCCTCTTTTCCTTTATTTTCATCTACTATATACTAATCATTTTGGCTATATTATCACACTATGAATTCCATCTCCCTTGGCAGGGCTAATTTCATATTCATTAAATGCTGTATCCTGTGCTTCGTGGTATTTCACTCCCTGCATAGCACGGATATTATAATCCTTAAAGATTACAAATACCTTCGTATTCTCATCAGTAGTAATTGAATCAAGGGTAAATGCCTCACCCTCAAAATTCTTATATGTCACAGCATCAAAATTGTAACCGGAATTAATGGCATCAGCTATACTTCCATAAAACATATTGACACCATTGAAAGCGCTATAATCCTCAGCTGTTTTATACAAAATCTCTATATACACTTTTCCGCCATTAAGTTCGCACAGACTCAGGCTTATTGCATCCGGATTACTCTGATTATACGCTGTAATCTCACTTTCAATTGAGGTCCTAAGCGCATCCACCGAGTAGCTTGATGTATCAAACTTATCTGCGATGAATTCTGTAATCGTGCCATCCTGATTGAGTATCATTGTGTTCTCATCAGCATCATACCCGGAAACAGTCTCTGGTTTATATTCTTTTGAAGCACAGCCCGTTGTCATGGCAAAAACTAATACCAAAAATGAAACGAGCAGAATTGTTCTTTTTTTCATTCTCATATAAACAACCCATTAGTAAATAACTCGTTTAATTATATAGGAATCATATACGCATTTCAATAATCATTTTACCTTTGCAAAACGCTCGTTCAAATGCTATTATTTACAATGTTTCTTTAAAGAAAAAAACAATATAAGTATAAGGAGAATTTGATATTATGAAGAAACTTACAAACAAAATTTCTCTTCTGCTTCTCGTGATGCTTGTTGCGGCCATGACAATCACAGGATGTGGAAACAATGCTACAAACAACCAGACTCAGGATGCTACTCAGACACAGGAAGCCACTCAGGAACAGGCTGCTTCTGATGTAACAGTTCTCGGAGAAGGTGCTACTGTATTCAATTTCAACGTTGTTGATGGCGATGCTAATACAACAAAGTTCGAAATTCACACAGATGCTTCAACCGTTGGTGAAGCTCTTTTAGCTCTTAACCTTATCGCTGGCGATGAAAGTGAGTATGGCCTCTATGTTAAGACCGTAAACGGGATTGTCGCTGATTACGATGTAGACCAGACCTACTGGGCTTTCTATATTGATGGTGAATATGCAATGACAGGTGTTGATTCCACCGATGTTACTGCTGGATCAACCTACGAATTCAAAGTAGAGAAATAATGAAGGTAAACATTCGGGAAATCTGTATATTTGGCATGTTCGGTGCATTAATGTATGCCTCAAAGATTCTCATGGAATTTCTTCCTAATGTTCATCTGATTGGCGTATTTATTGTTGCATTGACAGCAGTATATAGACAAAAAGCCCTATACTCATTATATGTTTTTGTTTTTTTAGTAGGACTTTTTAATGGTTTTAACACATGGTGGGTTCCATATCTGTATATATGGACGGTCTTATGGGGATTTGCCATGCTTATACCTCGCAAGCTGTCACCAAAGATTAGATTTATCCTGTATCCAGTATGCTGTAGCTTGCATGGTTTCCTGTTTGGAACGCTGTATGCGCCATTTCAGGCATTTGCATTTGGTCTATCATTCGAGGGAATGATTGCCTGGATAATTGCAGGTCTGCCATGGGACGTGGTACATGGCGTCAGCAACCTTATTGGAGGCTCCATTCTCATCTATCCTCTTGTAAAGGTTACTGAGAAACTGAAACGTATAACGAGTTAAATCAGCTATAAAGGACCGAAATCATATATGATTCCGGTCCTTTTTTATAGCATCTCATCTAATATCTCAAGACTCTTCAGCCTTCGGTCTATATAACTCTTTCTATAATTATCCATTATCCCTTTAAGTTCCATCAAAACTTCGTCTGCAAGAGTGAATGTATATAATTTCTCGAGCGGGGAATTAACTATAAAATCCACCGCATATTTCAATGCCTCAGAATAATTCCTATCCAAAGGTACCCCTGGAAAATCCCCATTATATACCATAGCCTTTAGCTCAAATACATATCTCACAAGCCTGTTGGAAAGTGAGGGTTTTGAAAGTGCCCTAAGCGATTGATATAAAAGCCCAAGCATCATTGTTTCATCTGAATTCTCTAGGGTATAATAATCCATCAGTTCCAAAAAGTAACTTCCATACAGCGCTCCTTCCATATCCATTCTCAGCTGCTCAAAATAATTACTTATCTCAGCATCTGATAATGAATATGAATCCCTGCCGGCAAACAGCTTAAATCTACCAAATGAAAACGGACCAGTACTGCCAAGCAATTTAGAATTGGTTCTTCTGGCACCACGTACATATGCTGTAATCTTTCCTCGTTCCTTTGTAAGAATACATACGTGTCTGTCATATTCACCCACAGGAATGGCTTTTAGTATTATTCCAGTGACATTAATTATATCCTGCATTCAACTTATCTCTCAGATTGCATTCTCTAGGATTACACTCATTAAGATTGTATTCCTTCAGATGATTCAGATAACACAAATCATTACTTACTCAAATCTGATTTCTGATATCCAAAATTCTTAAGTAGGAACTCTGAATCTCTCCAGTCCTTCTTAACTCTTACCCACAGTTTGAGATTTACCTGTCTCTCTAACAGTTTCTCAATACCATAGCGCGCGTTTGTACCAATTTTCTTGAGCGTTTCTCCGCCTTTACCTATAATAATCCCCTTGTGAGAATCCTTCTCACACACAATGGTAGCCTGTATTTCTACAGTGCGCTTACTCTCATCCATACTCTCTATAGCTACAGCCACTCCATGTGGCACCTCAGCCGAAAGTATTCTGAGTGCCTGCTCTCTAATGAGCTCCGCAGCAATCTGCCTAATTGGCTGGTCTGTAATTGTGTCCTCATCGTAAAACGGTTCGCCATAAGGAAGATATTTAAAAATACATTTAAGGAGTTCTTTTTTGTTCGTACCATTGAATGCAGAAACAGGAACTACCTCTGCAAAGTCCATCTCCTTGCTATACATGTCAATAACTGGAAGGAGCTCTTCTTTTTTCACCATATCAATCTTATTTATTATGAGAATGATTGGTGTTTTTGTTCTCTTTAGCTGTTCCATTATGTGTTTATCGCCTTCTCCAATTTTATCAGAAGGCTCCACCAGATACAGAATTACATCCACATCCGACAGTGTATTCTCTGCAACCTTCACCATATAATCGCCCAATTTATTCTTGGGCTTATGGATTCCAGGTGTATCAAGGAAAACAATCTGTCCCTCATCGTCTGTATAGACCGTCTGAATACGGTTTCTTGTAGTCTGTGGTTTATTGCTGGTAATTGCAATCTTCTGCCCAATAAGCTGGTTCATCAGCGTCGATTTTCCGACATTTGGACGTCCTATTAATGTTGCAAATCCTGTTTTTGTCATATAATCCAATCCTATTCTATCTAACAATTCCAATATCATGCCTGAATCATTTCAGAAATAATTCAAAGTGCCACTTGCAGCATCCCGCCTGACTATTGGTCTAATTTACACTCTGATAATATTCATAAACATGTCATTACATGCTTCAATTTCTGATTCAGAGCCTACAACGCAGATATTATTCTGATCCACTATCTTTTGAACATAGTCCGCAGTTCTCTTTATATCTGCATCTGTAACGTCGAGAACCGCATCTCTCTCACTTTGCAAATCTTCAGCAGTAACACCAGTCAAATAATATGAAATTGCTGATGCACCTCTGATTCTTGGCGTAGTTGGGGTATCCATATCGGAAATTGTTCCAATTATGGCCTTGGTTATATCAACCTCATCAAAATTGGTATTTCTTAAATAGTCCGGCATTCCCTTAAACACTTCCATAGTCTCCCGAAGTTTGGGATCTCTATAAGAGGCAAACATACCATATCCAGTCCTTGCAAAATTAAGAACGCAGCCATAGGCCCCACCTTTCACACGAATATTATTCCACAAATAATCATAGCTCAGCAGATTCTTGGCAACTCTAAGTGCACCTGTATAAGGCATATCATCAGACAAATACCTGGCAGATGTAGCAACATACTGCACCTTGCTCGCACAAACAAAGGCTTCATTTTTCTTCTCTGCCTTAAGCTCTCCACCGCTCTTATCACATGGAGCTGTAAACAATTCCTGCTTTAATCCAGCCACAAGGTAAGGAATCAGCTTATAGCCACTTTCTGATGCTGTGTAACCGATCATTAAATTCTCCGGTCTGAATATGCAGTTAATCGTTTCCTTAAGCAGCGAAACAACTTCGCCTATCCTGTCTTCATAATTCTTGAGCAATTCATCAATAAACAGATAAAAATCATACCCGTCAGTCCTTTCAGAGAAAAGGTTTGATTTACTATGATAACTGTTAACTCTTGAAAGTGCAGCAGAAAGCGAGCCTGAAACATATACCTGCTGATAGTCACTCTTTATTTCGGACAATATTTCCTTAATTCGTTTGGTATCATCCAGACAGGTGTTTATTACTACTTCTTTTACGAGTTCAAAAGCATCGGGAAGCATGTCATAGAACACCTTCACCCTAAAGCTCATGGACAATTTAAGTTCATCCGGATTCTTAACGTCCGTATCTATTCGTGTGCCTACACTCATACCACCGGTGGACAAATTGATCTCATTATTAAGATCATTATACTTGTAATGAAGAGTATCAGTTCCAGTCAGTAATTCTTTAAGAATACCTGCATAGGTATACAATCTCTCTGGCAGAGTTGTCATATCAAACAGAATTTCAAGATAACCAATTCCATTGGTTTCATCCTTGTGGAACAGAATCTTCGTCCCATCTTCCTCTCTCACATCAACATCATACGCTTTCGCTTTTCTGCCTATGTCTTCTCTGGAAAGAACAGGTAATTTTGCGAGATTCTCTTTGCTGTCCGGTGTATTCTGGTACTCCTTCAGCGCCTTGCTGCTCGCGACAATTGTCTCTATCTCTTCTTTTGTTAAGCTATCTTTTATCTTAGCCAGTTTGGCATTCAGTTCATCTTCTCTAATCTTAGACAAACCGACAACTGGCTTCATTATAACGTATGCCTTCCTTCCGGAATTAAGCAACTTATCACGAACAAGGTCGACAAAAAAGCTAGTCCCCACCATTTCACGAAGATATGCAAACTGCTTGCTCGCGCACAGATGGATAAATGGCTTTTCATCGTCGTAGAGCCAGCTTTCCATCATCTTTAGTCCATATATAAGTCCCTTAGGATAAGAGCCAAAATCAGCCTCTCTGTATCTGAATTCAAACAGGTTGATTGCTGCTAAAAGTGCTTTCTCATCAATGCCATTCGCAATCTGCTCCTCAAGTACATCCTGAATAGTAGCTATAAAAGCATCCTTATCCTCGTAGTTTGCATCACTCGCTGAAATCGAATAGTAATTCTGCTTAAGTCCTCTGTCAAAATCACTGGATATATCAGAGCATATTCCTTTTTCCAACAGTGCTTTTTTTAGTGGTGCCCCTGGTGCAGCACATAATGCGTAATCGATAACAGAAAATGCTTCATACAGGACTGGATCAAGATTCGATCCAATTCCTGCCGCAAAGTTCAGCATTGTCGCATCCTCGGTTTCGTCACTCATGACTGGATATTCTTTTTCAATTATATGTAGTGTGCTGTCCGTAAAATCGGCCTGGTCAGCTATCTCTGAATTGATATCTATTTTTTCATAATTGGATAAATATTCTTCATCGAGATATGAAAGGTATTCATCCATATCCATATTTCCGTAGAGATATATGTAGCTGTTAGCTGGATGATAATAAGTCTTATGGAATTCAAGAAACTCCTCATATGAGAGTTCTGGAATCACATCTGGGTCACCTCCAGATTCAACCCCGTAAGCATTATCCGGAAAAAGCGTATTGAGCACTTCCCTTGAGAGAACATCATCAGGCGAAGAAAAAGCCCCCTTCATTTCATTGTAGACAACACCATTTATCTTGAGATCATCGTCTGCAGACTCAAGTTCATAGTGCCAGCCTTCCTGACGGAAAATCTTCTCATTGCTGTAAATAGCCGGATGCAGAACAGCGTCCATATAAACGTCAACAAGATTGCGAAAATCCTTATCGTTGCAGCTCGCAACAGGATATACTGTTCTGTCAGGGTAAGTCATTGCATTCAGAAATGTATTAAGTGATCCCTTTGCGAGTTCAACAAATGGATCCTTGACTGGATATTTATCCGAACCGCATAAAACTGAATGTTCAAGAATATGTGCAACACCTGTAGAATTCTGAGGTGGTGTTCTAAATCCAATATAAAAGGTTTTATTGTCATCCTCATTTGATATAAGAACAACACGTGCTCCACTCTTTTTATGCCGAAGGAGCATTGCATCCGAAGACATATCCTCTAGTCTGGTTGTTTGAATAATCTCATAATTCTGATTTGTAATCTTCAATTCTTCTATTCCCTACGCTTTGTTATTTAATCTTATTACTTTTCCTTGTTCAGATGCTCACTTAACGCATCCATTGCCATGAGATACCCTTCTAGCCCATATCCTGCAAATCTAGTAAAGCAGGCCTTACCAACATAGCTGATATGTCTGAACTCCTCTCTGTCATTTGGTTCAGTAATGTGAACCTCTACAGCAGGAATGGCAACTGCCTTTATTGCATCCAGAATAGCAACACTTGTATGAGTATATGCAGCCGCATTAATTACAATTCCGTCTGCATAATTTCTTGCTTCCTGAATTGCATCAACAAGATAGCCTTCATGGTTAGACTGATATAGTGTAACCTGAACGCCCATGTCTTTTGCTTTGTTCTCAACCATGTCACACAGTGCCTGATAATTCTGCTTACCGTATAACTTTGGCTCACGAATTCCAAGCATATTAATATTGGGACCATTAATAATTAAAAAATGCATTTTCTGTCTCCTTTGCAGTATCAATCGGAGTTCCATCTACCTTAACAGTAATATCAGCAGCTTTCTCATAGAATTCATGCCGCTCATCATATAATCGTTTAATATCTTCAGGTGACTTGGCAAGTGGTCTGCCGTTTCCTGCAATAATCTTAGTTATATCTCTGTCGAGATATACAATTAATCCATTTCTCTTAAGAGCACTGACATTTTCAGGTCTAAGAATTAACCCACCACCTGTAGAAATAATGAGCCCTGTTCGTGTCATCAGCTCCTTACATACTTTGGTTTCCAGATCCCTGAAATACAGTTCTCCATCCGTCGCAAAAATATCAGCTATGCTCCGATTTTCCATTTTGATAATATACTCGTCGGTATCAACTAATTCCCTGCCAAGACTATCTGCCAGAAGCTTACTGATAGTTGTCTTTCCACTTCCTGGCATTCCTGCCAATACAATATTTCTTTTATCTGAGATCAGCTTAGCTGCAACTTCTTCGCCCTTCATTCCGCCAGTCAGGTCAACTCCCCAGATTTCCTCTGCCTTCTCTGCCTGGTACACGAGCATCGGCAAACCATTCACTGCCGAAATCCCTTTTGATCTAACATCCATAACAAACTGTGTTGTCAACGGATTATAGATGACATCTGCAGCCGCCTCAAGGCATGTAAACACATCTAGCGATATGGGCGATGTCTCCACCTTGGGAAACATTCCACATGGTGTTGTATTTAATATAATTTCTGCATCAGAATACTCTTCGTAGGCTTGATTGTAAGATATTATATCTTCCTCATCTTCCGAAGCACCTTCCGGTTTACCGCTTCTGGATGCCCTGACAACCACAGCTGCATTACTGTCCTTGCAAACAGCCCTCACGGTCTTAGAAGTACCTCCGGTTCCGAGAATTAATACTTTTTTACCCTGAAGGAATATTCCATTTTCTGACAGTAGTCTCGCAAAGCCATAATAATCCGTATTATAGCCATATAGCTTGCCATCTTTATTTAGAATAGTATTAACCGCTCCGATCGATTTTGACGGTGCATCTATCTCATCAAGATATGGAATCACATCCTGCTTATAGGGAATTGTTACATTTATTCCCTTGAAGTTTTTTCCCTCCATAAAAGAAGGCAATTCTTCTCTTGTGAGTTCTTTAATTACGTAGTCCGAATTTCCCAGAAGTCTGTGTATCTCCGGCGAAAACGAATGTGGGAGCGACTCTCCTATGAGACCATAATTCATGTTAATCCTCATTCCTGAGCATGATGCCCTTCTATAAACATGCAGATTTCGGCCATAGCCAAAATCTGCATGCAATAATTACAACTGATTTACTTAAGAACCTGATTCCATTTGTTAATTCCGATAACCTGCTTAGCCCATCCGTCATATGCTGAAGGATTGGTTGCAAAAGAATCATATACAAGCTGAGCCTTAGATCCAAGTGTTGTATTAACTGAACCTGAATTTGCATTCAGATAAATAATACCATCAATGAATGGATTAGAACTTGCAGCCTTGAATGATGCATAGAGTGCAGCAGCCTGAACATCTCCACCCTGCGCATTAGAAATACCAATTTCGCTAAGGAGAATGTGTCTAACTGTACCAGCCTTGGTAAGCATTTCCTTGGTCTGCATAAAGTTGGTAAGCACTGACAGATTTTGGAATGACATCATTGCGCCATTGTTAACCTGTGTGGCCATGTATTTGCCATCCTTGCAGCCTGACATATCCCAGAATTTTGCATATGTAAGAGGTACTGTATATGGATGCTGTGCAACACACCAGTCAATGTCGCCATTCTTCTTCATATCAGCGGCAAACATTGTAAGGAAATCTTTTCCATCAATGTACTCGTAATACTCTTTGTGCTTATTGTTTCTATTTCTATCCCAGTTCTGATCGATACATACATATACTCTCGCGTTAGCATTCGCACTCTTAATTGCGTTATAACATACACGGAATACCTGCTCATACTGCTTCATATAATCTTCCCAGCTTGTGAAAGACATATAATTCCACATACGAACATTAACCTCATTACCGATAATCCAGTCATCAGTAATGGATGCAGCAGCGTAATTGTGGACTGTCTGAGCAATCAGAGTTACTCCCTGTGCTTCAGCACAGTTAAGCATATAGTTAGAGGTTACTAATGGATGTGAATCTGCTACACCAATTCTTGAATATGGATTGGTAAGAACCTGATTCATTCCATTGTTCATTATCTGTGTTACTCTCTTCAAATCTCTTGGTCTTAAAGCTGTTGAACCAAGATATAAATTGGTGAAGCTTCCTGCCTGAGTCTCAGCAAAGGTCTTGGCAGCTCTAGGATGAGTATTGGTAGCAACAGCCTCTGGATTGGTAATATACTGAGGCTCACAAAGTTTCTCAATCTTTCCACCCTTCTTAACTGCAAGAACAAATTTCTGATACAAATAATTCTCTGTATATGGGAAAGCAATTGTTGGAGAAGCAGAAGCTGCTACTGAACCAACTGGAAGGGCTGTAGCTGGAACTGAGTTCTCAAATACCTGAAGTGGATAAACATAAATCATTCCATCATCAGATGCTGGTGCAGATGCCAGAACGGCACTCATCACAACATTGTTCGCATTGATAACACAGGAAACTGCTGACGCACTTACATTGCCGCCCGTAGAAGGGTTAGTATTACCACTTCCAAGGTCTACACAGCCACAAAGAATATATGCACCTTTTGCAGTCTGATAAAATGTCTTGCCATCACCCTTGGTACTCTTTACAACTGTCGGAATAATTGTAATCTGATACCCTGCAGGAACAACCTTCTGACGATTCTTCTCATCAGTGTTTGGCTTTGTCCAAATTGAGCACTGCTTAGTTGTTGTTACAACCTGTGTGGTTGTTTTCTTCTTACCTGCAGCAAGTGAATCAGTAGATACTACATTCACAAGACCAGCAACAAGCACAAGTGCAAGAATTATAGATACTATTCTTTTTACTACTTTCATACTACCTCTCTCTTTCATTTTGTTTGTTGTTTTCTTGTGAATTATATCATACTATGCTCTATTTATACATTACCTAAAAGTTGGCGGTCGAACATTTTTCACTAAAATTAGCACCACATTATATGATGGGATATAAGCAAGATATATAAACCATAATAGTTAAAACCAATTTGACTTAAATACACCTACAATTCTATAATTAGTAAGGTTTTTATGTTTATAGAAAACCAACACAATTTAGAGAAAAATCCTCCCATAAGCATGTCAGGCACGGATTTACTCTACAAAACAAAGGATAAATACAATGGCTAAATCTACTCTTACACTTGCAGCAAATCTGGAACAGCTTGCTGGTAAACTAAAATCAAATGGAACAGTCTCAAATGAGGAAAAATATATCGGGCTTGGCGACAAGGTTGAGGAAGCACTTACACATACAATTCGTGCTCTTTTTCCCTATCATTTTGGTGTATCAAGAGAACGCTTTGAGGAAAACGAAAAAAGAACGCTTGAGCTTATGAAGGCGTATGACGCTCTCACAAGATGTCTGACAGCAGTTTATCCTGACGCAGATACAGCCAGTGAGAAAGCGCTTGAAATTCTCGACAGACTCCCCGAAGTGAAGGATATGCTTGAGACCGATATTCAGTCTGCATATGAAGGCGATCCTGCAGCTACTTCCACCGACGAGATTATTCTGACGTACCCTGCTTTTAAAGCTATAAGCGTATATAGAATTGCACATGTTCTCTATCAAATGAAGGTGCCTATGATTGCGCGTATAATGACAGAGTATGCTCACAGAATTACAGGAATAGATATTCATCCTGGTGCAACTATTGGCAGATATTTCTTCATAGACCATGGAACAGGTGTTGTAATCGGTGAAACCACAACCATAGGCGAGCATGTCAAATTGTACCAGCATGTAACTCTCGGTGCTAAGAGCTTCGAAACAAATGAGGATGGTTCTTTAGTCAAGGGCATCAAACGTCATCCCGACATTGGAAATCATGTCGTTATATATGCCGGCGCTACAATACTCGGTGGAACAACAAAAATTGGAGACAATTGTGTTGTTGGCGGTAATGTCTGGCTCACTCATTCTCTCGCTGATGGAGAAACAATTACAACACGTAACTAGCAAAGAATTTAGTCAACTAAAATTCTTGCGGGACTTTAATCCAATAGAAATGTGCGTCGCTAGATGCACAACAAAAAAAGCTTTGGCAATGATTATCTAATCATTTCGCCAAAGCTTTTTTACTGTCTAATTACTTTGTTTCCATCGCTTTATATCTTGCGTATCTTTCCTTTGCTTCCTTTGCACCCTGCGCAAAGAGTTCCTTAGCATTTTCAGGGAAGGTCTTCTTAAGGGAAGCATATCTGGTCTCACCATCAAGGAATTCCTCATAATCAAGAGTAGGTTCCTTAGAGTCAACCACCATAGGATTCTCTAATCTTGGATCGTAGTGATATAAAGGCCAATATCCAGATTCAACTGCACGCTTCATTTCCTGCATGGTAGAATTCATACCTGCTTTGATTCCATGAGTTTGACATGGACAGTATGCAATTATGAGAGAAGGTCCATCATACTCCTCTGCTTCTTTTAACACTTTGAGCAGCTGGGATGGATTAGCACCCATAGCAACCTGTGCAACATATACATTTCCATAAGTCATGAAGATTGCTCCAAGGTCCTTCTTCTTACTCTTCTTACCAGATGATGCAAACTGAGCAACCGCACCTATCTGGGTAGCCTTTGAGCTCTGTCCGCCGGTATTTGAATAAACTTCTGTATCGATTACAAGTGTATTGATGTTGGCACCACTTGCAATTACATGGTCCAGACCGCCAAATCCAATATCATAAGCCCAACCATCGCCACCATACATCCAGAAGGTCTTACGCGCAAGCTGATCTTTGCCTGCAAGCAATTCATCAATCACTTCATTCTTCTGAGTATTCTTCTCGAGAAGCGCTATAAGCTCGTCTGCTGCAACTCTTGATCCCTCAAAATCATCATAATTAACAAGCATCTTATTGCATGCTTCCTTAAGAAGTGTATCACCTGTTGTCTCAAGAATCTCCTCAACGCGCTTCTTCTGAGCATCCCTCTGCTGTGTAACAGACAGATACATACCAAGCATAAGCTCAGCATTATTCTCAAAGAGTGAGTTGGTCCAGGCTGGTCCAAAACCTCTGTCATTAACTGTATATGGAACACCAGGCATTGTTCCACCCCATGCCTGTGAACATCCAGTTGCATTTGCCCAATATACTCTCTCACCAAAGAGCTGAGTCATAAGCTTAGCATATGGTGTTTCTCCACATCCAGCACATGCTGCAGAGAACTCTAGAAGTGGCTGTTCAAACTGTGAACCCTTCAATGAATACTTATTAAGCTTAGTCTTCTTATCTGTAAGCGTAAGTGAATAATCCCACTCTTTCTTCTTATCTTCAGTCAGTTCAACAGGTCCCATCTGAATTGCCTTTTCCTTAGCAGGACAGTTAGCAACACAGCTTCCACAACCAGTGCAGTCAAACTCAGAAACAGTCAGCGTATAGTTGTATCCATCAACACCCTTAGCTGGAACGCACTTCATATTCTCAGGTGCTTCCGCTGTCTCCTTCTCGTCAAGAAGGTGTGGTCTGATTGCTGCATGTGGACATACAAATGAACACATATTACACTGCAAGCATTTCTCTGAATCCCACTTAGGAGTATTAACTGCAATTCCACGCTTCTCGTACGCAGTAAGTCCCATTTCAATAGCACCATCTACTCTGTCCATAAATGCACTTACAGGAAGGTCATTACCCTTCTGGCGATTGATTGGACGAAGTATATTCTTAACTACAGCTGGAACATTTTCATCTAATGTTTCCACATCATCAGCCAAATCTGCCCAATGTGCAGGAATCTCAATAGCATTAACATTCTCTGCACCCTTTTCGATTGCTGCAACATTCATTTCCACAACAGCAGTTCCCTTTGTGAAATATGCTTTTTTCGCAGCCTCCTTCATTTCTGTCAGGGCTTTATCAACTGGAATGATATCTGCAATCTTAAAGAATGCCGCCTGAAGAACGGTATTGGTATGACTTCCAAGGCCCAGTTCCTCAGCAATTGCTGTAGCATTGATTGTATAGAGCTTAATCTTCTTCTTTGCAATCATTCTACGCACTTTTGCTGGAAGCTCATTATCGAGTTCTTCCTTGCTCCAGGTACAGTTGAGAAGAAGCTTACCGCCCTTCTTAATCTCATCAACAATGTCATACTGCTTCATAAAGCTCTGATTGTGACAAGCTATAATATCACCTGATTTTACATAGTAAGAACCACGAATTGGTTTTTTAGAAAAACGAAGATGTGACTTAGTTACACCGAAGCTCTTCTTCGCATCATACTCAAAATATGCCTGCGAATACATATCCGCATAATCACCAAGTATTTTAACTGTATTATGGTTAGCTCCGACTGTTCCGTCGCCGCCAAGTCCCCAGAATTTACAGCAGATCATATCTGGTGAACCAACTTCAAAATCAAGCACCTTGGTCTTAAGAGACAGATGTGTTACATCATCCTCAATACCGATTGAGAAGCTGTTAATCGGCTTGGTGCTAATAAGGTTATCAAATACAGCAACTATCTGAGAAGGATCTGTATCCTTAGAAGATAATCCGTAACGACCTCCAATAACCTGAATATTCCTTCCGCTATTATAGAGTGCTGTACATACGTCAACATACAATGGTTCGCCCGCAGCGCCCATCTCTTTACATCTGTCAAGAACAGCAATCTTCTTAACAGTCTCCGGAATCTCCTTAAGGAACTTATCAACAGCAAAAGGTCTGTACATACGAACCTGAAGGAAGCCCACCTTACGTCCTCTTGCATTCAGAGCATCAACAGTCTCACAGATAGTTCCAGAAACAGAACCCATTGCAATAATTAACTCTGTTGCCTCTTTGTGTCCATAATACTGATATGGCTTATACTCACGACCAGTGATTTTAGATATCTTGGTCATGTAGTCTTCAATAATATCAGGAAGCTGCATATAGCACTTATTATTTGCTTCTCTAATCTGGAAATACACATCATCATTCTGAACGGTATTTCTCAGGAGTGGATGCTCCGGATTAAGCGAATGAGCACGAAAGGCAGCAAGTGCATCCTGATCCATCAGATCCGATAAATCCTTAACATCTGCCATATCAATTCTTGATATTTCGTGTGATGTACGGAATCCATCAAAGAAATGCATGAATGCAACCTGTCCTTTTACTGCTGACAGATGTGCAACAGCGGCAAGATCAGCTGCCTCCTGAACAGAACCTGAACAAAGCATTGCAATTCCAGTCTGTCTACATGCCATTACATCTGAATGGTCGCCGAAAATACTCATCGCATGAGTTCCGACAGTTCTTGCTGCAACATGGAATACTGCAGGCAGATGCTCACCTACTATTCTGTACATAGTAGGAATCATTAGCATAAGTCCCTGACTTGATGTATAAGTTGTGGATAAAGAACCTGTCTGAAGCGATCCGTGAATAGCTCCTATTGCTCCTGCTTCCGACTGCATTTCCACAAGTCTGACACTCTGTCCAAACATATTTTTTCTTCCATTTGCAGACCAAATATCTGTCTTGGTTGCCATAGGCGAAGACGGAGTGATTGGATAAATAGCAGCAACCTCTGTAAACTGGTACGCTACATGAGCGGTTGCTTCATTTCCGTCAACGGTCATAGTTTTACTCATTTTCTTATCTCCTTTGAATCCACATAATATAACATTATAGATTCGTTTTTTATTAGTTTTGTATGACGCTTTATGTAGTATTGAATACTACATCTCTCCTACATATAACAAGGGGCTGAAAACAGCCCCCGTTATTTTTTATCACACTTTTGTTTCGTAGTCAATTTTGATATTTACTCATAAAAAACAGCAAATCAAAACCTTTTTTACGATACTATTTCTTAATTCCCAGTTTCTCGCAAGCAGCTTCTCTCATCTTATACTTGAGAACCTTACCAGCAGCATTCATTGGGAATGAATCTGTAAACTCAATATACTTAGGAACCTTATGACGAGCCACATGATCCATAATATAGGTACGCATCTCGTCCTCAGTCATTGTCTCACCCTTCTTAAGGATGATGCAGGCCATAGCCTCTTCACCATACTTAACATCAGGCACACCGATAACCTGTACGTCCTGTACTTTCTCGTGAGTATAAATGAACTCCTCAATCTCCTTAGGATAAATATTCTCACCACCACGGATAATCATATCCTTCAGACGACCTGTAATTCTATAGTTTCCATTCTCATCTCTTGCGGCAAGGTCTCCAGAGTGAAGCCATCCTTCAGCATCAATTGTATCCTTGGTTGCGTCAGGCATCTTGTAGTAACCCTTCATCTGGTTGTAACCGCGCGCACAGAACTCTCCGTTTACATTTGGCTCAGTTATCTCTTCTCCTGTCTCAGGATCAACGATCTTACATTCAACATGAGGGAAATCATATCCAACAGTCTCAGTACGTACATCCAATGGATCAGTCCAAGATGACATTGTATTACCAGGTGCACACTCAGTCTGTCCGTAAACAGAAACGATACCTACCATATGCATCTCATCTTCCTGAGCTGCTCTCTTCATAAGTTCAGGAGGACATCCTGCACCAGCCATAATACCAGTTCTCATGTATGAGAAATCTGTCTTCTTATAATCAGCATGATTGAACATTGCAATAAACATGGTAGGAACACCATTGAATGCAGTAATATGCTCCTGATTTATGCATGCAAGTGAGTTCTTTGCTGAGAAATAAGGCATAGGGCAAATGGTTGCACCATGTGTCATACAGCTTGTCATAGACAATGTCATACCGAAACAATGGAACATAGGCACATGAATCATGAATCTGTCTGCAGTAGATAAGCCCATTCTGTCACCGATACACTTACCATTATTAACTACATTGTAGTGTGTAAGCATAACGCCCTTAGGGAATCCTGTTGTACCAGATGTGTACTGCATGTTACATACATCATCAGGCTTAACCTTTGCAGCAGCCTTAAGAAGTTCTTCCTGTGATACCAGGCTGTAACGATCCATAGCCTGCTGGAAATTGAGACATCCAGGCATATCAAAATCAACTGTAATTACATTTCTAAGGAAAGGAAGTGTCTTGCTGTGAAGCTGCTCTCCTGGCTTCAAATCCTTAAGTTCTGGACAAAGCTCATTAATAATATCTGCATAATTAGAATCGACAGCAGATTCAATCATTACAAGTGTGTGTGTATCTGACTGACGGAACAGATACTCAGCCTCGTGTACTTTATATGCAGTATTAACTGTTACGAGAACTGCACCAATCTTACAGCAAGCCCAGAAGGTAATATACCAAGCAGGAACGTTTGTAGCCCAGATTGATACCTTGCTTCCAGCCTTTACACCCATTGACATCAGTGCTCTTGCGAAGTGATCAACATCTTCTCTAAACTCCTCGTAGGTTCTTGTGTAATCCAGTGTTGTATATTTGAATGCGTACTGATCTGGGAATACTTCAACAACCTTATCAAGCACCTGCGAGAATGTCATATTGATAAGCTCATCCTTTGGCCAAATATACTGACCTGTACCATCATGGTTGGTATATAATGCCTGCTTGCTTACATTCTGGGACTCAAAACGGCTCATATATGTTACGAAATGAGGGAAAATAACCTCATAATCCTGAAGCTCTTCAATCCACTCAGGCTTCCATTCAAGTGAAATAAATCCAGCATAATCTATGCTCTTTAATGCTCTCATAACATCGTCAATTGGAAGACTTCCTTCTCCGATAATGTTATAATTGCCATTCTCGTCAGAGTCACGAAGATGAACATGCTTAACATATGCACCAAGATTAGTAATTGTAGTATTTGGTGTCTCTTTATTATCTCTAAATGTATGATGAATATCCCATAACGCACCAAGATTATCTGATGCAAATTCATCAAGGAGCTTACGAAGACGAGCTGTATCAGCGTAAATACCACTTGTCTTAATGATGACTGTTATTCCATACTTATGTGCTTCTTTCTCAAGCTTAGCAAGATTGCTCTTAATCTTCTCATCATCGTCATATCTTGCTGCGAAGCTAACATATTCGCACTTTACATGATGCGCATTCTCCATCATGCGAATAGCTTTGTCGAATTCAAAAGCATCTTCAGATATATCATAATTTCCATCGAAACAAGGTATTGACAGATTACGCTCCTGAAGTGAACGCGAGGTCGCAGCAATATTATATCTATGGAACGCCTCTCCCTTTTCATTCATTGCATAAGCATCTGTGTGAGTATATAACTCGATACCCTGGAAATTCATTTCTTCAGCTATACTAACAAGCTTATCCCAATTCAGTTTAAGCCAGCCTCTTGTTGAAAATGACAGTTTCATGCTTCTTCCTCCTCGTATACGATCTTGTTAAGAGCATTGAGATATGCTCTGATACTTGCGCCAATAATGTCGGTTGACAAACCTTTTCCAGAATATACTTTACCTTCACTTCTAAGCTTAACAATTGCCTCACCTGCAGCTTCTTTTCCTTCAGTTACTGCACGAATCTGGAAATCATCCAGCTCGAAATGTCTTCCGATAATCTGCTCAATTGCCAGGAATGCTGCATCGATAGGACCCGCACCTACTGAGATACCATCTTTTATTGAAGCTCCGTCCTCAAGAATTACATGCACCATTGATGCAATCTTATTTCCTGTATTTGCAATATAGCTCTCAAGCTTGTATCTTGATGGAACCTGCATTGCATTTGTTGCAACAATTGCATCAAGATCTCTTGATGTAACCTTCTCCTTCTTAGCTGCAATTCTCTTAAATGCCTCGAATACAGCATCACCATCATCTTCAGACAGATCATAGCCAAGCTTATTAACAGCCTTAATTACAGCTTCCTTATCATCATGGATTGTAAGAATCTCTTCCTCTGC